>CAXTES010000015.1:0-20571 GCA_964243215.1 uncultured Microbacterium sp.
ACGACCATCCAGAACTGGTCGAACAACGTCTACAACCTCGTCACCAAGCGCGCCATCGCCCACGAGGGCGCGACGATGGAGTGGATCGACGGCAACATCGGCTCGAAGGTCACGATGAAGTACCCGTCGATCTTCCTGGTGGGCGAGCGCGCGAAGGGCGAGACGCTCTCGGTCGCGTTCGCCGGTCCCGGCCAGCACCAGGATGCAGGCGCCAAAATGATCCACATGGCGCCGTACACGCAGTCCTCGATCGTGTCGAAGTCGATCGCCCGCGGCGGCGGCCGGGCCGGCTACCGCGGCGAGGTGCGGGTCGAAGCCAACGCCCACCACTCCGCCAACACCGTGCGCTGCGACGCGCTGCTGGTGGACACCATCTCACGCAGCGACACCTACCCGGCCATCGACATCCGCGTCGACGACGTGCAGCTCGGCCACGAGGCGACCGTCTCGAAGGTGAGCGAGGAACAGCTGTTCTACCTGCAGTCTCGCGGGATGCCGGAGGACGAGGCGATGGCGATGATCGTGCGCGGGTTCATCGAGCCCATCGCCCGCGAACTGCCGATGGAGTACGCCCTCGAGCTGAACAAGCTCATCGAGATGGGCATGGAAGGCAGCGTCGGATGACCACCCACTCCCTCACGAACGGGCGCGCCGGCTAGATGACGACGACCACGCCGGCGCCTGCGACGGTGCCCGGATCCCGCGCGCACACCGACGGGGCGTGGGCGTTCCATCCTGTGCAGACCCGTTCGGAGCGCCCCCGTTCGTTCGACCCCGCGCAGTTCGAGACGCCCACCGGCCACGAGGTCAACTGGAAGCACACGCCCGTTGCCGCGCTCGCGCCGGTGTTCCAGGATGCCGAGGGGGACGAGAACGCGGTCACGATCGCGGTCAGTGCCACCGATGACGTCCACGCCGATTCACTGCGTGCCGGAGAGGTTCCGCGCGGGGAGGTGTTCCGACCCGAGGATCTGCCGTCGGCGATCGCCTGGACACGCGCCGAGCAGGCGACGCACGTGCGGATCCCCGAGAACGCCGAGCTGAGCGAGCCGGTGCTCATCGACGTGCACGGCCAGGGCGGGCTGGCCCACAGCCACATCGTGATCGAGGCATCCGCCAACAGTCACGCCACCGTGCTCGTGCGCCACACCGGCGACGCGCAGTACGCCCAGAACGTCGAGATCCTCGTCCGGGACGGCGCCCACCTCACCGTGGCGACGGTGCAGCAGTGGGCGAGCGGCACTGTGCACGCGGCATCCCACCAGGCCCGCGTCGCCCGCGACGGCACGCTCCGGCACATCGTGGTGAGCTTCGGCGGCGCGGTCGTTCGCGTCAACCCGAGTGTCGAGCTCGCCGGGGTGGGCTCGCGGGCAGAGCTGTACGGACTGAGCTTCGCGGATGCGGGTCAGCACCTCGAAAGCCAGGTGTACCTGTTCCACAAGGGCCGCGACACCACCGGCGACGTGCTGTACAAAGGCGCGCTGCAGGGCGCCGGGGCGCGCAGCGTCTGGGTCGGCGACGTGCTCATCGGGCCGGATGCCGTGGGCACCGATTCCTACGAGGCCAACCGCAATCTCGTCCTGACCGACGGGGCGCGCGCCGACTCGGTACCGAATCTCGAGATCGAGTGCGGTGACATCCGCGGCGCGGGACACGCCAGCGCCACCGGACGGTTCGACGACGAGCAGCTCTTCTACCTGCAGTCCCGCGGGATTTCCGAGGATGAGGCGCGACGCCTCGTCGTGATCGGGTTCCTCAGCGAGATCGTGCAGAAGATCCGGATCCCGTCGCTCGAGGCCGAACTCACCGAAGCGGTCGAACGGGAGCTCTCAGAAGGAGTCGATGCATGAGTGCGAGTCGCGTCTGCGGTATGAGCGATCTCGAGCCCGACACCGCGTTGCGCGTCGAGGTCGACGGGGTGCCGATCGCTGTCGTGCTCGACTCGGCCGGCGACGTGCACGCGATCGGCGACACCTGCACGCACGGCGACATCTCCCTGGCCGAGGGTTTCGTCGAGGGTGAAAGCCTGGAGTGCTGGGCGCACGGCTCGGCGTTCTCGCTGCGCACCGGCAAGCCGCTCAACCTCCCCGCGTACGAGCCCGTGCCCGTGTTCGAAGTGACGATCCACGGCGATGACGTGCTCATCGATCCTGCCGTCCGGAAAGAAGTCTGAATGTCTGTCCTCGAGATCCGCGACCTGCATGTGACGGTCGAGACGGATGCCGGCATCACGCCGATCCTCAACGGCGTCACCCTCACCGTCCGCACCGGCGAGACCCACGCCATCATGGGCCCCAACGGGTCGGGTAAGTCCACGCTGGCCTACACGATCGCCGGGCATCCCAAGTACCGGGTGTCCAGCGGCTCCATCACCCTGGACGGCGAAGACGTGCTGGCGATGACCGTCGACGAACGGGCGCGCGCCGGACTGTTCCTGGCGATGCAATACCCGGTCGAGATCCCCGGCGTGACGGTGACCAATTTCCTTCGCACGGCCAAGACCGCCATCGACGGCGAGGCCCCGTCGATCCGCACCTGGACCAAAGACGTGAAGCAGTCGATGAAGAACCTGCGGATGGATCCGAAGTTCGCCCAGCGCAACGTCAACGAGGGGTTCTCGGGCGGCGAGAAGAAGCGCCACGAGATCCTGCAGCTGGAGCTGCTGCGCCCCGCCATCGCGGTGTTGGACGAGACCGACTCCGGACTCGACGTCGACGCGCTCAAGGTGGTCTCGGAGGGCGTGAACCGCGCCAAGGCCGACACCGATCTCGGGGTGCTGCTGATCACGCACTACACCCGAATCCTCCGATACATCCATCCCGATTTCGTCCACGTCATGGTCGCCGGTCGCATCGTCGAGGAGGGCGGCCCTGAACTGGCCGAGCGGCTCGAGGACGAGGGCTACGACCGATTCGGCGAAGACGTCGTCGAAGCCGACGCGTAGGATCGGACCATGACCGCGACGCTGACGGCGGACAAGTACGACGAGGTCACCGAGGCCCTCAAAGACGTGATGGATCCCGAGCTCGGCATCAACGTCGTCGACCTGGGCCTCATCTACGACCTCGGCTGGGACGACGACAACGACGCCCTGGTGATCCACATGACCCTGACGTCGGCGGGCTGCCCGCTGACCGATGTGCTCGAGGAGCAGACCGCGCAGGCTCTGGACGAGGTCGTCGAGCGGTTCCGCATCAACTGGGTGTGGATGCCGCCGTGGGGGCCCGAGCGGATCACCGACGACGGTCGCGACATGATGCGCGCGCTGGGTTTCGCCATCTGACCACCCGTCGACGGGCCGCGCGCCCTGCCGCCGGGCTCACCGAGGCCCCATCGCCGCTGGATAGGCTCTTCGGGTGAGCGTCACCCCTCTGCAGGCCCTGCCTCTGGACCTGCTTCGCCAGCGCGGGAGCACGAAGTGGCGCACCTACCCGTCCGAGGTGCTGCCCCTCTTCGTCGCCGAGACCGACTACCCGCTCGCGCCCGCGATCACCGCATGCCTGGAGCGCGCGGTCGCCCTCGGCGACACCGGGTATACACCGCCGGATTCCGGCATCCGCGATGCGTACGCGGGGTTCGCGCGACGCCGCTTCGGCTGGGATGTCGACCCGGCGAACATCCGCTCGACCGGCGACGTGATGATGGGCGTCGTCGAGCTGCTCCGACGCGTCACCGCACCCGGCGACCGCGTTGTCGTGACGCCGCCGGTGTATCCGCCGTTCTACGAGTGCGTGCCGGAGTCCGGCGCCGAGGTGGAGCGCGTGCCGCTGATCGAGACCGACGCGGGGTGGGAGCTCGATCTGCTCGGGATCGAGGCTGCGTTCGCCGGCGGCGCGCGGGCGATGCTGCTGTGCAACCCCCACAACCCCACGGGGACCGTGCATCCGGCGCAGTCGCTCGCCGAGCTCGCCGACATCGCGAGCGGGTTCGGCGCCACCGTCATCAGCGACGAGATCCACGCACCGCTGGTACGGCCCGGCGTAGCGTTCACACCGTTTCTGGCCGCATCCGATGTGGCCGCCCGCATCGGCTTCGCACTGACCAGCGCCAGCAAGGCGTACAACCTCGCCGGGCTCAAGTGCGCGCTGATCGTGGCGGCGGGGGACGACCCGCTCCGGATCGTACGGGCGCTGCCAGCCGAGGTCGAGTGGCGCACGGGTCACTTCGGTGCCCTGGCCGGCGTCGCGGCGTTCTCGCCGGAGAGCGACACGTGGCTCGACAGCCTGCTGGCGGCACTCGATGAGAACCGGCGGCTTCTCGCCGACCTGCTGGCCGAGCACGTGCCGGCTGCGCGATACCGGATGCCGGATGCCGGGTTTCTGGCGTGGGTCGACCTCGGTTCCCTGGGCTGGGGCGAGGATCCGGCGCAGAAGATCCTCGCCGAGGCGCGCGTCGCGCTGCACTACGGACCGCGATTCGGCGACGAGGGCCACGGGCATGTGCGCATCAACTTCGGGTGCGCGCCGGAGGTGCTGTGCGAAGCGGTGGAGCGCATCGGCGCGCTCGTCGCGCCGTGACGACGCAGAGCGTCTGGCACGCCCGGTACGTCTGGGTGACCTCCGGCGCGGTCGCGCTGATCTTCCTGGCGGCGATGCAGTCGCTCGCGGTCACGACGGTGATGCCGATCGTCAGCGAAGACCTGGACGGCGCGAGCCTCTACGCCGTCGCCTTCTCGGGCACCCTGGCCACCAGTGTCATCGGCATGGTCGCGACGGGCGCGTGGTGCGATCGGAGCGGGCCGCGACCGCCGCTGACGACCTGCGTCGTGCTGTTCGTCGTCGGTCTGGTCATCGTCGGCGCCGCGACCAGCATGCCGATGCTGGTGGTCGGCCGCCTCGTGCAGGGACTGGGCACCGGGGGTCAGATCGTGGCGTTGTACGTCGTGGTCGCTCGCGTGTATCCGCCGGAACTGCACGGGCGGGTGTTCGCGGCGTTCTCGGCGGCCTGGGTGGTGCCCTCCCTCGTCGGACCGTTCGCGGCCGGCGCGGTGACCGAGTACCTGCACTGGCGCTGGGTGTTCTTCGGTGTGGCGGTGCTGACGGCGATCGCGTTCGTCATCGTGATGACGTCGTTGCGTGGCCTGCAGCTGCTGACCGAGCATCCCTCGACGGATCCGGTCGCCCTGCGCCTGGGCTGCGCGGTGGCGGTCGCGGTCGGCGGGTTGGCGCTGAGCCTGTCGGGTGAATTCGGCGGGTTCGCGTGGGCGATGGTCGCGGCATCCCTCGCCGTGTGCCTCGTCGCGGTGCGCCCGCTCCTGCCGGCCGGCACGCTGCGAGCGCGGATCGGTCTGCCCAGTGTGATCCTGATGCGGGGCCTCATCGCCGGTGCACTGTTCGGGGCGGAGATCTACGTGCCGTACCTGCTGATCGACCGCTACGGCTTTTCACCGACCTGGGCGGGTCTCGGCCTGACGACCGCGGCGCTGGCGTGGGCGGCGGCCGCGGACGTGTCCGGCCGCTTCGGCGACCGGCTCGGCAACGGGCGGATCGCCGTCCTCGGCGTGACACAGCTCGTGACGGCCATCGTTCTGGTCGGGATGACCGCCGGGATGCAGCTGCCGCCGTGGGTGTCGATCGTCGGCTGGACGTTCGCCGGCAGCGGCATGGGCGTGATGTATCCGCGTCTGACGGTGCTCACCCTGGCGTACTCGACGCCGCAGAACCAGGGCTTCAATTCGTCGGCGCTGTCGATCTTCGACGGCCTCGGCGCGACGGTGACGATCGCGGTGATGGGCATCGTCTTCACCGCGTTGACCGCGTCGCATGCCGCGTTCCCGGCGGTCTTCGCGATCGCCGCAGCGGTTGGTGTGGTCGCGCTCGTGCCCGGCCTGCGGCTCGGGCACGCGCGCGAGACGTGACTCAGCCCTGCTTGCCCCGATCGGCCGCCCGGACCAGCAGCCACGCGCCGGGCACGAGCAGCGCCGCGAACAGCGCCTTGATCAGACCCGGGATGATGAACGGCCACAGACCGGCGTCGAGCACCGAAGCCAGCGTGATCGGCTTTGCCAGGACGGTGGCGAGGATCAGCGCGAGGTAGGGCACGCCGATGACGAAGGGGATCGCGCTGGCGAGCACGAATCCAACGAAAGCCAGCCACGGCTTGCGGTCCCACGCGCGCTCGGCGAACCAGCCGGCCACGAAAGCCGCCGGGATGAATCCGATGATGAACCCGAACGAGGGCGAGAGCACGTAGCCGGGTCCGGCCACGGGGCCGGCGAAGATCGGCAGTCCCGCCAGGCCGAGGAGCATGTAGGTGGTGAGGCTGACGGCGCCGCGTCGGGCGCCCAGCGCCGCGCCGACGATGATGACGCCGAGCGTCTGACCGGTGATGGGGATCGGTCCGATGAAGAATGACACCTTCGCCAGCAGCGCGACGAGGGCTACGCCCGCCAGCACGAGGCCCGCGTCGACGGCGAAGGCGCGAGCACGCGAGGAGGGGCGGACGACGACATCGGCGAGCACGCGCCGGGGCGCGGCGGTGGGGATCGCGGTCATGAGACTCCTTCGGGGGTGGGGTGCGCGTCGGAGGGTTGCGGTATCCACCCTCATCCTAGGAGCCGCAGAGCTTCACCTGCGGACTGTCACCGACGTAGCGCCGCCATTCCGCCGCCGTGAGATCCCGCCCCGCCATCCGGCAGGCGGCATCCGTGAACGACTCCGGGTCGAGGTTCCACAGCAGGATGCCGTCCGACGCGTTGGTGGCGAGCGTCCGTCCGTCGGGGGACAGGTGCGCCGGTTCCCAGAACGGTGAGTCGGTGGCGATGTCGGTGCCGAGCTTGATGCCTGTGGCCGTGTCGTAGAGGGCGGTGCTCCCCTTTGCGCCCTGCAGCAGCAGCAGCGCGCCGTCGTCGCTGAGCTCGAACCGATTGGCGCCGGCGACCGGCTTGGCGAGGGTGTCGATGGACGCCAGCGCATCGTCGCTTCGCCGCATGCGGGACGAGCTCGTGCTGATGATGTCGCCGTCCGGCAGCACGACGGACGCCGTATCGCCGTAGAGACCGCGCACCAGTTCTTTTCCGGTGGTCAGGTCGAAGACGGCCGTGACCATGCGGCTCTGCTCGCTCTCCCACCATGACACCACGGCTTCGTCCCGGCCCGGGATCTCGTGGATCGTCGTCCATCCCGTGTCGAGTCCACCGCTGGTGAAATCCAGTATGGGACTGAGCGCGGCGCCGCTGTGCGGATCGAAGGGAACGATCGCGTCGGAGTTGATGGCGAACGCCCGACCTCCTGTTCCGCCGGATACCGGAATGTTACGGATCGGCCCGTCGAACTCGGCTCCGTTGAGCGACCAGGTTCTGGTTCCCGCGACGTCGGACAGCGTCGGGCCGTCGTGCCCATCGAACCATCGTGCAACCACACCGCGGTCGACGACGTCGATGCTGTCTGCCGGGTCGCCGACCGGAGTGTCGGCGTCGACATCCCAGAGGCTTTGCTGGTTACCAGGATCCGTGCTCTTCTTGCTTCCCCGTTCGGCCACGACGAGCGTTCGATCATCGGCGAAACCGCCGGTGGCGACCATCCCGGCCGCGACCACCTTCGATAGCGGACCCGTCCCGTCAAGGGGGAAGCGTTGCAGGAAGGGCGTCGTGCGCTGGCTGGTGACCGCGAATGACCCGTCCGCGAGCACCCAGCCATCCACGATCCATTGCGACTGTGCGCTGAACACACGCCCGGTCGGGGTGCCGTCACTGAGTGTGAACTCATGGGTGTCGGGATCGGGGCAGACGAAGGTGTTGCTTCCGGGCACCGCGACCGCCCGGTAGCACGTGAAGTTCTGCGGCTGCGACCAACGCTCGGTGCCGAGCTCATCCATCAGTGTCATTCCCTCGGGGCCGGTGGTGATCATCTCTCCGCTCGCGACGGCCGTCAGACCGTACGACACCACATCGGACGCGACGGGGATGCTGCGCAGGAACTGTGTGGTATCGCCGTCGTACACGTCGATGCGGTCCGGCCAGCTGAGCGCGACCTGGCCTCCGGCAAGCACCGTGAGTCCTTTCCCGAGGTTGTTCCGGCGCCCGGGCTGACCTCTACCGACCACGTCCAGCGTCGTCGGGTCGAGCCAGAGCACGTCGGCGGCCCCGAACGATCGAAGGACGACCCGACCTCGGTGGGTGAACTCCACCCCCGAGAAAGGATCGACCTGACTCACGTCGGAGGTTGCGAGGAGCCGTCCGGTGACGAGATCGATCGTCGACACGGCGGCGTCACAGCATCCGTCGAGGGAGTGCGAGCCTTTGAAGATCGGCGTCAGCACCGCCGCGATCTTGCCGTCCGCGCTGAAGGCCATTCGGCCCGGATACGGCGTCGGGGCGGCGGGTAGCGTCGCCGGCAGCACTCTCACCAGCTTGCCGGTGACGGCATCCCAGATCGACATCCGAGCGAACGGGCTTTCCGATGTCGGCGGGATGGTCGTCTCATCGATCAGGACGGTATCGGTCCCGGGGATCGCCCCGCCGAAGACCTGCTCGTCGTCGGGGAAAAGCACCTTCGTCGTCGGGGAACCGGCCGCCGCAGCGACCGCGAGGATCGCCGATCGCGCGCGCGGATCGTCGGGAGAACGTCGATACAGCTCTGCCGCCAGCAGCGCGGCGACATCCCGATCGGTGCCGACGAGGGACTGCGACGTCGCCGCCAAAGCCTCGGTCGAGGCATCGCGCTCGGCGCGGACGGCATCCGTCCCTCGCACGATCGCCACCGACGTCGAGATGAGAGCGCCCGTCAACAGCACACTGGCTCCGGCCAGCGCCCACCTCAGCCGTTTGTTCAGGCGACGTTCGGCGCGAGCTCGTTCGGCGAGAGCCGAGAGCTCCGCCTCTTCGTGGGCAGCGGAAGCCTCGAGATACTCGGCCTCGCGGGGCGTGATGTCGGGATGGGATGCCTCGCGCCAGTCGAGCGCCGCGTGCAGGCGGGCACCGCGCAACAGATCATCAACGGTGCGTCCACCCAGCTCCCACCCCCGCGACGCCGCCTCGAGATCGCGCAGCAGTTGTGCGTCGAGCGCATCATCCTCCAGCCACGACCGCAGCCGCGCCCACGCGCGCCCGACGGCTTCGTGTGCGACCACGAGCGAATCGCCGTCCGTGGCCACCAGGCGGGCACGCACCAACCCCTCGATGACTCTCCGCCGTTCATCGTCGCCGGACAGCGGGGACAGCGGGATGCGCCGTTGGGTGGCGCCGCCCGCCGGCCCCGGCTGGAACAGCCGGAGGAACAGCGACTGGCATAACACGCGCTCGTGCACGCTGAACGTCTGGAATCGCCGTTCCGCGGATTGGGTGATCGCGCCGGCCAAACCTCCGGAGGACTCGTAGCCGGCGATGGTCAGCACAGCACCCTCGCGTCGCAGCCAGGTTTCGACCAGGGCGTACGAGAGGTGCGGCAGGGCGGATGGATGATCACCCGCGTCGTGCAGCATCAGCTCCACGAGCCCTGACTCCAGGCGCAGGCCGGCGTCGCGAGCGGGTCGTTCGATCGCGTCTCGAAGCCCGGCCGGTGAGAGCGGGCCGATGACGAAGACGCTGCGCGCGAGCGCATCGCCGAGGGAGGGCAGGGTGACGGCGTCGTCGAGGAAGTCGGATCGGATCGCGAGTACGACCGCGGCTCCGGAGTGGAGCGCCTCCTGCAGCGCAGCGTCGACGGCCAGCCGAGTCTCCGCTTCGGACCGCAGCACGGTCTCGAACTGATCGAGCACGACGACATCGGGGATCGGATGCATCGATCGCACAGCAGCCAGTGCCACGGCGGGCGACCCGGGGAGGATACGCACGCTCCTGCCACCCCGCATGAGAAGTGGCACCACCCCGGCCCGCAGAAAGGATGACTTGCCGACACCGGACGCGCCGGAGATGACGGCGAGTCGGCCGGATGCGATGCGCGCGGCGAACTCGAGCGCCTCCAGTTCGCGACCGAAGAAGCGGTCCGCACTCTCGGCGTCGAAGACGCGGAGGCCCTGATAGGGGCACTGATTGCTCACCGGCTCCGGTGCCGGGGGCGGGGCCAGATCCGGATCCTGATTGAGGATGGCGACCTCGAGCGCCCGAAGTCCCTCGCCCGGCTCGACGCCGAGATCCGTCGCCAGCAGCCGTCGGGCGCGTCGCAGCGTGTCGAGCGCTTCGGCTTGCCGGTCGGATCGATACAACGCCAGCGCGAGGATCCGCCAACGGTTCTCGCGCAGCGGTGCTGAGCTGACGAGGCCCTCTGCCGCCGGCACGACCTCGCGTGTTTCGCCGCGACGCAGGCGTGCTTCGAGCAGCTCTTCCTCGGCATCCCGGCGCAACTCCTCCCACCGCTGGGCTTCGATGTGAGCGGGCTGCCAGTGTTCGACCTCCGGGAGCGCTGGCCCACGCCACAGCCCGAGCGCGCGGGTGAAGGCATCGACGGCACGGTCGTCTGCGGCGTCGATGGCGTGAGCGCGCGCGACGGAGACCAGCCGCTCGAATCGGACGGCGTCGATCGTCGCCGGATCCACGCCCAATGCGTATCCCTGCCGATGGGTGACGATCACATTCGGGCCGAGCCGGGCGCGGATCGCGGTGACGCTGGTCTTGATCTGCTGCCACCACGTGCGAGGCGCCTCGTCGCCCCAGCACGCTGACGCCAGCTCCTCCGATGTGACGACCCTGCCGGCCCTCGCCGCCAGGGCGGCCAGGACAGCGCGCTCGCGGGGGCGTAGCCCCACGCCCGCCTCGAGCGGCCCCAGCACGTCGACCGTCATACGCAGAGTGTCCGACCTTGCAAGCGACCCGTCAATGGCGCTGATCAGCGGGAGTATCCGGCGAGTATCGGTGGTCCGTCGCCGAAGTATCCGTCGCATCCGGGCGGTGCGGCAACCGCCGGTAGAATGATGATGGCCGCTCGCCACCACCCCACTCATGAACGGACGTCCGCTGTGCTCGCCGTGCACGACCTCGAGATCCGCGTGGGCGCTCGCGTTCTCATGTCGGACGTGTCGTTCCGTGTCGGCGCCGGCGACAAGATCGGTCTCGTCGGCCGCAACGGGGCCGGGAAGACGACGCTGACCAAGGTGCTCGCCGGCGACGTCCTGCCCAGCGCCGGCCGGGTCGACCGTGGCGGCGAGATCGGATACCTGCCGCAGGATCCGCGCACCGGCGACCCCGATGATCTCGCCCGCACGCGCATCCTCGACGCACGCGGCCTCGGGCAGCTCGCGATCGGGATGCACGACGCATCCCTCGCCATGGCATCGGACGACATGGATGCCGCCGCGGCCGCGATGCGCCGCTATGGGACTCTCACCGAGCGCTTCGAGGCGCTCGGCGGGTACGCGGCCGAGGCGGAGGCGGCATCCATCGCCCACAACCTCGCGCTGCCCGACCGGATCCTCGACCAGCCGCTGCGCACGCTCTCGGGCGGCCAGCGCCGCCGCATCGAACTCGCCCGCATCCTGTTCTCGGATGCCGGGACGATGATCCTCGACGAGCCCACGAACCACCTCGACGCCGACAGCGTCGTGTGGCTGCGGGAGTTCCTGAGGGGATACCGCGGCGGGCTCATCGTCATCAGCCACGACGTGGAACTCGTCGGCGACACGGTCAACCGCGTGTTCTACCTCGACGCTAATCGTCAGGTCATCGACGTCTACAACATGAACTGGCGCAACTACCTGCGCCAGCGGGTGGCGGACGAGGAGCGGCGCAAGAAGGAGCGCGCGAACGTCGAGAAGAAGGCGACCGCGCTGCAGCAGCAGGCCGCGCGCTTCGGCGCCAAGGCAACGAAGGCGGCCGCGGCGCATCAGATGGTCGCGCGCGCCGAGAAGATGCTGTCCGGACTCGACGAGGTGCGTCAGGCCGATCGGGTCGCGAAGCTGCGTTTCCCCAAGCCGGCCCCGTGCGGCAAGACGCCGCTGACCGCGTCGAACCTGTCGAAGTCCTACGGGTCGCTGGAGATCTTCACCGACGTCGACCTCGCGATCGACCGCGGCTCGAAGGTGGTGGTGCTCGGTCTGAACGGAGCCGGTAAGACGACGCTGCTGCGGATCCTCGCGGGCGTGGACGCCGCCGACACCGGTGCCGTCGAGCCCGGACACGGGCTGAAGGTCGGCTACTACGCCCAGGAGCACGAGAACCTCGACGTCACCCGGTCGGTGCTCGACAACATGATGTCCGCCGCGCCGGACATCACCGCCACGGAGGCGCGCAAGGTGCTCGGCTCGTTCCTGTTCACCGGCGACGATGTGCTCAAGCCCGCCGGTGTGCTGTCCGGCGGCGAGAAGACCCGGCTTTCGCTCGCGGCGCTCGTGGTCAGCAGCGCCAACGTGCTGCTTCTGGACGAACCCACCAACAACCTCGACCCCGCGTCGCGCGATGAGATCCTCGGTGCGCTGTCGCACTACGAGGGCGCCGTGGTGCTCGTCTCGCACGACGAGGGCGCGGTGGATGCGTTGAACCCGGAGCGTGTGCTCATCCTGCCCGACGGGGTCGAGGACATCTGGGGGCGCGACTACGCGGACCTGGTGGCGCTCGCGTAGCGGAGCCGGACCCGACACCCGCGCCCGGCTCGGGTCAGTGGTCGACCCGATCCAGCAGCTGGTCCTCCGCCGACGTGTCGCGATCGACCCGCCGGCCCGGGCGCCGGCGAGGGCGGGATGCGTCGGCTCGAAGCTTCTCGTAGGCTTCCGGGTCGCTCACGGCAAGCTCGGCGGCGGCCCTGGCGTCCTCCGCCTCCTCCCGGCGCACGCGGCGTTCGGAGCGGATGACGTACGCGATGAACACGAAGCCCATGACCGCGAAGAGGATCCACTGGATCGCGTAGGACAGATACGGCCCGGGATCGATCGAGGGCGCTTCCATCGGATTGGGCGCCAGAGCCGGGGCCGGATCCTCGGACACGAGGGTCCCGTAGGCGCTCAGCTCGAGCCGCTCACCGTCCTGCGCGGGCATCATGCTCGCCACGAGCGGCAGGTTGACGGTCGGCACCTGCCCCTGCGGGGCGGAACGCCCGGAGACCGGGAGCTCTTCACCGGGCTGCAGCCGCACGACGACGGTCGCCGCGCCGTCGGGGGGCGCGGGGATGCTGTCGGGTTCCGGCTGCTTGTTTCCCGGCGGCTCCCAGCCGCGGTCGACCAGGAGCACTCGGCCGTCGTCGAGCCGGAACGGCACGAGCACCTCGTACGCGGCCGTGCCACCGTGCGCACGATTTCGCGCGAGCACTTGTTCGTCGACGAGATACGTACCGGTGAGTCGTACCTGGCGCCACTGGTCGGCGGCATCCAGCGATGAGCCCGCCGGGAGAAGCGTTTCGAGTGGCACCGGATCGGCGCTGTAGTTCTGCGCGACGAGCGCGAGCTGCCGGGAGCGCTCGGCGTTGCGTCCGAACTGCCAGTTCGACAGGAAGGCGCACGCGATCGCGAAGACGATCGCGACGCCGAGGTAGGCCGTCCATCGCACGGCGGCGGGAGCGGTCGCGCGGCTCACGAGGCATCCACGGTCGGTAGAGACTCGACCGTCACCGGGAAGTCGCGCGCGGCGAGGAAGTCGCGGAGGTAGCCGACGTGGTCGTCGCATGCCACCCAGGTCTTGCGGCGGTCGACGCCATGGATGCGCGGGTTGCGCCACACGATCCGCCACACCGCGTCGGCACGGCAGCCGGCTCGGGAGCAGACGGCTGGGTCGGCCGGGACGTTCATGCCGCCGGCGACTGCCCGGGCGGGTCGATCCGGCGCGTCTCTTCGATGCGTATCACCCGCGGCGACGTGGACTCGGCCACCGGGGGCACCGCGGAGGGGGCGGCTTCGAGTGCGCGCTCGGGCTTGACCGCCACTACGGGTTTCGCGTCGCTGCCGGCATTCGCCATGACCACGGCGATGTAGGGCAGGAAGATCGCGCCGGCACCGAAGATCCACGTGTACCAGCCGTAGGGGGTGATGACCACCATGAGCACGAAGCACGCGATGCGGATGCCCATCGTGATCAGGTACCGCGTCGAGCGTGAACTTTCGTCGTCGCGCGGCGCACGCGGGATGGATGTCGCCGACTGGGCCTTGCTCGAGCTCTTCACGGTGCTTCCAGCGTACGCCGGGTGCACCGCTCCGGCTCCGAGTCAAGCGCCGTAGCGGGCTCTGTTGGCGGCGGCTCCGATGATCACCAGGATGATGATGATCCCGACCAGGATCACCAGCCCCAGGCCCACCCAGCCGACGATCGTTCCGGCGAGCGCGAGGCCGCGGCCCTTCTCGCCACTGCGCTTGAGCTGGTTCAGCGCGATGTGCCCGCTGATGACGCCCGCCAACGAACCGAGGAACGGCAGGATGCCCACGATGCCCACGAGCGACGCGATGAGAGAGACGATCGCGAGGACGTTCGTCTTCTGCTGGGGGTACGGGTACGGCGCTGCCGCGTAGGAACCCTGCGGCGGGTACGGCGACGTGGAACCGTACGGCGCGGGCGATCCGTAGGGCGACGCCGCGGGATCCTGCGGGGACGGGTACTGCGGCGCCGTCGGGTACGGCGAGGCGGTGTAGGCAGGCGGGGGTGCGGCGGGGGGCACCGCAGCGGGAGGTTCGGACCCAGCGGGCGCAGCGGGGTAATCCGGTGCCGGCGGCGGGGGCGGGGGCGCCTCGGAGCCGGGAGGGGTGTCAGGAAGGTTCTGCGGAGTGTTGTCGGTCACGATCGTGCCTTCCGTTCGTCCGTAGGGTCGACCCCAGCGTTCCAGTCGGCGCGGCGGGGTGTCAAACCTGCACCGCTAGTGTGGGTCGCGATTGTTTCGCAAGGAGTCGCTCATGTCCGAAGATCGCGTCGTCGTGGTCACCGGCGGCAACCGGGGTATCGGCCGAGCGATCGCCGAGCGCTTCGTGCGCGACGGCTATCGGGTGGCCGTGACCGCCCGGTCCGGCGAGGGACCGGACGGCACCCTGACGGTCCGGGCGGATGTGACGGACGCCGCGGCGGTGGATGCCGCGTTCACCGAGGTCGAGCAGACGCTCGGGCCGGTGGCGATCGTCGTCGCTAACGCCGGAGTCACGAAGGACACCCTGCTGCTGCGGATGAGCGAGGACGACTTCGACAGCGTCGTGGCCACGAACCTCGGCGGTGCGTTCCGCGTCGTCAAGCGCGCGTCGAAGGGGATGCTGCGCGCCCGGTGGGGGCGCGTCATCCTCATCTCCTCGGTCGTCGGCCTCTACGGCTCCGCTGGGCAGATCAACTACGCCAGCTCCAAGAGCGGCCTCGTCGGATTCGCCCGCTCGTTGACGCGGGAGCTGGGCGGGCGGGGCATCACCGCGAACGTCGTCGCGCCGGGATTCATCGAAACCGACATGACGGCCGCTCTGCCGGACGAGACCCAGGCCGAGTACAAGCGCAGCATCCCGGCGGGCCGGTTCGCCACACCGGGTGAGGTGGCCGCCGTCGTCGCCTGGATCGCCTCCGATGACGCCGCCTATATCTCCGGCGCCGTCATCCCGGTCGACGGCGGCCTCGGGATGGGGCACTAGCGCCGCAGGATCAGCGGACCGCCGCCACGAGCGCGCGCGCCAGCCTCTCCGGCTGCGAGTACTGCGGCCAGTGGCCCGAATCCAGCATCACCACCTCGCTGTCGCGGATCGCCGCGAACTCGTCGGCGAACCGTCCCCACTGCGACAGCATCCGCGGCAGCGACTCCTGGTCGAGCATCCCGGAAAGGATCGTCACCGGGATGTCGTGGCGCCTCGCGTCGGACAGGTGCAGCGCATCGCCGGGGACTTTGGCCGGGACCGTCTGCGCGTCCGTGACGATGCGGGCCCGCATCCCCTCGTCGAGATCGGCGATGTCGGGCTCATCGAACACCTCCCACGATGGGAACGGGATGACCCCGTCGACGGCGTCGAACTCCGAGATGTCGACCCCGTCGGGAGGTGGCACGGTGTCGACGAACACGACCCGCGCGACGCGGTCCGGTCGCGCGTCGGCCGCGCCCCACACCACGTTGCCCCCGCCGCTGTGGCCCACCAGCACGACCGGTCCGGCCGCGGCGTCGATCTCGGCCACGACCGCGTCGACCCAGTCGGCGATGCCGATGTCGGCGGACTGGTCCGCCGGCGCGCCCAGCCCGGGCATGGTCAGAGGATGCGGTGCGTGCCCCGCGGCGCCGAGGGCGGGGATGACCGGATCCCACGAGGACGCGTCGAGCCACAGGCCGGGTACCAGAATGATGTCCATGGCCGTCAGGGTAGCCACACCCTCCGACACGGCGAACCCACCGCGATTCAGGGCAGCAGTGGGATGGCCTCGGCGAGGTCGACCCGGCCGACCACGATGTCGGCGCGCGCGCGCACGGCCGGCTTGGCGTTGAAGGCGATGCCGAGCCCGGCGGCGTGCATCATCCGCAGGTCGTTGGCGCCGTCTCCGATCGCGATCGTGCGACGCAGCGGCACCGCGAGCTCGTCGGCCCATCGACGCAGCGCGAGCTCCTTGCCCGCGGCATCCACGATCTCGCCGTCGACGACTCCGGTGAGGGCGCCGTCGACGGCGGTCAGCCGATTGGCGCGCCAGCGGTCGACGTGCAACCGCGGCGCGAGGGTGTCGAGGATCTCGTGGAACCCGCCCGATACGACGGCGACGATCCCGTCGCGGTCGTGCACGGCGTCGACGAGCTCGTGAACCCCCGGTGTCGGCTGGATGCGGGTGAGCACGCGCGCGAACGCGGTGACCGGGACGCCGCGCAGCTCGTGCACCCGCGAACGCAGGCTCGCGGCGAAGTCGACCTCCCCGCGCATCGCCGCCTCGGTGGCCGCCGCCACCTCCGGTCCGCGGCCGGCCTCGTCGGCCAGCAACTCGATGACCTCGTTGCGGATCAACGTCGAGTCGGCGTCGAGCACGACGAGGAAGCGGGCGGGCACACGACCACCGTAGCGGCGGCGTCATTCCGGGCCGTCAGCGCTCGACGCGCACTCCCTTGCCCACGACCGTGATGCCCGAGTCGGTGACGGTGAACCCGCGGTCGAGGTCCTTCTCACGGTCGACGCCGACCGTCGCGCCCTCCTCGAGGACGACGTTCTTGTCGAGGATCGCGCGGTGCACACGCGCCCCGGGGCCCACCACCACGTCCTCGAAGAGCACCGCCTCGGTGATCGTCGCCCCGCCACCGGCGAGCGTCCACGGGCCGACGACGCTGCGCTCCAGGTGCGTGCCCGACAGCACCGACCCGAGCGACACGATCGAATCGATCGCGTTGCCGATGCGGCCGACCGAGTCGCGCACGAACTTGGCCGGGGGAGAGTTGAGCAGCTGCGCGTGGATCGGCCAGTCCGTGTTGTACAGGTTGAACACCGGCAGCGTCGAGATCAGGTCCATGTGGGCGTCGAAGAACGACTCGATGGTTCCCACGTCGCGCCAGTACGACCGGTCGCGGTCGGTCGATCCGGGCACGTCGTTGCGCTTCATGTCGTACACACCCGCTTCGCCGCGTCCGACGAAGTACGGCACGATGTCGCCGCCCATGTCGTGGTTGGACGTCGGCAGCTCGCCGTCCTGCTCGACCGCTTCGATGAGCGCGTCGGCGTCGAAGATGTAGTTGCCCATCGAGGCGAGCACCTCGTGCGGGGCGTCGGCGAGTCCGGTCGCGTTCTGCGGCTTCTCGAGGAACTCTCGGATGGTGGCACCCTCGCCGACGTCGATGACGCCGAACTGATTCGCCAGCAAGATGGGCTGGCGGATGCCGGCGACGGTCGCCCGCGCCCCCGACTCGATGTGCGCGTCGAGCATCTGCTGGAAGTCCATGCGATAGACGTGATCGGCGCCGACGACGATCACGATGTCGGGCTTCTCGTCGTTGATGAGGTTCTGACTCTGCAGGATCGCGTCCGCCGAGCCGGAGAACCAGCGCTTGCCGAGCCGCTGCTGAGCGGGCACGGATGCCACGTACGAGTCCAGCAGCGCGGACATCCGCCACGTCTGCGAGATGTGCCGGTCGAGGCTGTGGGACTTGTACTGGGTGAGCACCACCAGTTGCCGCAACCCCGAATTGATCAGGTTGGAGATCGCGAAGTCGATGAGCCGGTACTGACCGCCGAAGGGAACCGCAGGCTTCGCCCGGTCCGCCGTCAGCGGCATCAATCGCTTGCCCTCACCACCGGCGAGGATGATTCCGAAGACCTTCGGCGCTGCAGGCATGGCACCACACTATTGCCGAACCGGCACGTGTACTACCGTCCTTCACATGCGCGTCGACGTGGTCACGAAGGAGTATCCGCCGGAGATCTACGGGGGTGCCGGGGTCCACGTGACCGAGTTGGTCAAGGCGCTGCGACGCAGCATCGACGTGCAGGTGAGGGCCTTCGGTGCGCCCCGCGACGAGCCGGACACGACCTCCTACGCGGTGCCCGAAGAGCTGTCATCGGCCAACGGCGCGCTGCAGACGCTCGGGGTCGATCTGGAGATCGTGACGGATGTCGCGGGCGCCGATGTGGTGCACAGCCACACCTGGTACGCGAACTTCGCCGGGCACCTCGCGTCGCTGCTGCACGGCATCCCGCACATCGTGTCCGCCCACAGCCTCGAGCCGCTTCGACCGTGGAAAGCCGAGCAGCTCGGCGGCGGGTATGCGGTGTCCAGTTATATCGAGAAGACGGCATACGAGGGCGCGGCGGCGATCATCGCCGTCAGCGGGGGGATGCGCACCGACATCCTCCGCAGCTACCCGGACCTGGATCCGCAGAAGGTTCGCGTCATCTACAACGGCATCGACGTCGAGGCGTGGCATCCCGAGTCCGATCCCGATCTGCTCGCCGGGCTCGGCATCGATCCGGCCAAGCCCTCCGTCGTGTTCGTCGGACGCATCACGCGCCAGAAGGGCTTGCCCTACCTGCTGCGCGCCGCCGAACAGCTGCCCCCCGGCGTGCAGCTGGTGCTGTGCGCGGGCGCCCCCGATACACCGCAGATCATGGCCGAGGTCGAGGGCCTGGTCCGCGGATTGCAGCAGAACCGCGAGGGCGTCGTCTGGCTCGACCGGCTGCTCAGCCGCCACGAGCTGTGCACCGTGCTCGCGGCGGCGACCACGTTCGTGTGCCCGTCGGTCTACGAACCGCTCGGCATCGTCAACCTGGAGGCGATGGCGTGCGGCGCGGCCGTCGTCGGCACCGCCACCGGGGGGATTCCGGAGGTCGTCGCGGACGGCGTCACCGGGCGTCTCGTGCCGATCGAGCAGGTGCAGGACGGCACCGGGACCCCGACCGACCCCGACCGGTTCGTCGACGACCTCGCCCGCGTGCTGACCGAGGTGGTCAGCGATCCGGAGCGCGCGAGAGCCTACGGCGAGGCGGGTCGGCAGCGCGCCGCCGACGATTTCAGCTGGGGCGCGATCGCCGACCAGACCGCCGCGCTGTACCGGGAGGTGGCCGGGGCGGGCCGTTAGGCTGACTCCCATGCCGCAGGTGCTCGAGTTCTCCGACGTCGTCGTCCGCAGGAACTCCCGGGACATCGTCGATCACCTGGACTGGACGGTCAGCGACGACCAGCGGTGGGTCATCCTGGGGCCGAACGGGGCCGGCAAGACCACCGTGCTGCAATTGGCGGACACCCTCATCCACCCGACCGCCGGCGCGGTGACCGTGCTGGGCGAACGACTCGGAAGAGCGGATGTCTTCGAGCTGCGTCCTCGCATCGGCTTCGCGTCGTCGGCCATGGCGAAGCGGGTCCCGCCGGACGAGACGGTGCTCAACGTCGTGCTGACCGCGGCGTACTCGGTGCTCGGCCGCTGGAACGAGGACTACGAGGACATCGACGAGCGCCGGGCGCTGCGCGTGCTGGCGGAGTGGCACCTCGACCAGCTCGCGGACCGCACGTTCGGGACGCTGTCGGACGGCGAGCAGAAGCGCGTACAGATCGCTCGTGCTGTGATGACCGACCCCGAGCTCCTGCTCCTGGACGAGCCGACCGCGAGCTTGGACCTCGGCGCCCGTGAGGAACTGCTCGCACTGCTCGGGGGGTACGCGCAGGCGCCGACGACCCCGGCGATGATCATGGTGACCCACCACGTCGAGGAGATCCCGGTCGGCTTCACCCATGTGCTGCTGCTGCGCGACGGCGCGGTCGTGGCATCCGGACCCATCGCGGAGGTCCTGACCGCCGAGAAGCTCACGGACACCTTCGGAGTGCCGATCGTGCTCCACGAGGACGGCGGCAGATTCGCCGCACGCGCCGCCTCCTGACCGGGCGACGGCTCGGCGGTCCATTCGGCGTCTGGTAGAATCGTCCGCTGGTGCGTTCGCACCGAGACTTCCTTCGCACTCCGGTGAGGACCCCTATGAAGACCGACATCCATCCCGAATACCGCCCGATCGTCTTCCGCGATCTCGGTTCGGGCGAGACGTTCCTGACCCGCTCCACCGCGACCAGCGACAAGACCATCGAGCTCGACGGTGTCGAGTACCCGGTCATCGACGTCGAGATCTCGTCGGCGTCGCACCCGTTCTACACCGGCAAGCAGCGCATCCTCGACTCGGCCGGCCGCGTCGAGAAGTTCAACCAGCGCTTCAAGAACTTCGGCTCCAAGTAGTCGAGCACCCGTGCGAGGCCCCGCTTCGGCGGGGCCTTCGTCGTCGAGAAATGCCCTGGAAGAGAGGTCTCCTCAGCGC
>CAXTES010000015.1:20581-29215 GCA_964243215.1 uncultured Microbacterium sp.
ACCCGGCGCTTCAAGGCCTGCGGCCGCTCGCCCCACTAGCCGCTGTGCCCGAAGGCCCCGCCGCGGCGGGGCCGTCGTCGTGTCAGCGGCGCCCCGGCCACGAGCCGTCGACGCGCTCCTCCGGGTCCAGACGGCCGATCTGGATGAAGTAGTCCGTCAGGCTCGCCGCCTGCGCTCGTGCCCAGGCGATCTGCTTCGTGTGCAGCTCCGCAGCAGTCGGGGGAAGCGTCGCGCAGAACCGCGTCGCGAGCGCATGAGCCACTCGCCCCGCCGCGACGGCGTCGGCGGATGCCGCATGGGCGCTTTCGAGCTGGACGGCGTAGTGCGCCGCGACGACCTGCAGCGTGCGCTTCCCGCGTCGCCACCGGTCGTACGCCTTGTCCACGACCAGCGGATCGATCACCGGCGCCGGGTTCACCAGCGGTGCAACGCCGTGACGCAGCGCCTCGTGCCGTAGCAGCGAGAAGTCGTACGACGCGTTGTAGGCCACGACCGGGATGCCGAGATCGAACAGCGCCCGCAGCGCGGCGACCACTTCGTCGACGACCTCGCCGGCGGGGCGCCCGTCGATGCGCGCCCGCTCGGTGGACACGCCGTGTATCGCCGTTGCGCCGTCCGGGATGTCGACGCCGGGGTCGGCCAGCCAGTCGCGGGCGCGCAGCACCGTGCCGGCGGCATCCAGGATTCCCACGTAGGCGGTGACGATGCGGTCGGTGCGCACGTCGACGCCTGTCGTCTCCAGGTCGAAGACACCCACCACGCGCGTCCACGCCGGCGTCGGTTCCCGCGGGGGACCGGGGACGGGCTCGGACTGGTGATGTTCCATGCCGTCGAACATAGAAGCGATCTCCGACATCGCCGCTCGTAGACTCGACGGATGCCCGCCCCCTCGCCCTACGCTGCGCGGCTGGCGGCGATACCGGTCGTTCGCCACGAGCTGGACGTGCTCGGCGGAACGACCGCCTACTGGGTGTACGGCCCCGAGAACGCCGCGACCACGATCCTCGCCGTGCACGGCTTCCGTGGCGAACACCACGGTCTCGAGCCGGTCGTGGCGCACCTCCTCGACACTCGAGTCATCATGGCCGACCTCCCGGGCTTCGGCGAGACACCCCCCATCCCCGGACGTGCGCACGACCTGGATCTGTACGCCGAATGGCTCACGACGTTCGCAGTCTCGGTCGCGCCGGATGCCGTCATCCTCGGTCACTCGTTCGGGTCGATCGTCGTCGCCGCCGCGGTCGCGGGAGGGATGCCGGCCCCCGCGGTGATCCTCGTCAACCCGATCGGCGCGCCCGCCCTCGAGGGGCCGCGCGCCATCGCGACGCGGATGGCGATCCTCTATTACGCCGCCGGCGCGCGTCTGCCCGCACGTGCGGGGGAGCGACTGCTGCGCAACCGCGCGATCGTGCGGGTCATGAGCCAGACGATGGCCAAGACGCGTGACCGCGCGCTGCGAGCCTTCGTCCACGATCAGCACGCGACCTACTTCTCGCGGTTCTCGGACCGGGACGCGCTGCGCCAGGCGTTCGTTGCATCCGTCTCGCACGACGTCCGCGAGTTCGCGCCGCGTATCGCCCAGCCCACGCTGCTGGTCGCCGCACAACGCGACGACATCACCCCCATCGGGGCGCAGCGCCGGCTCGCGACGATGTTCCCCGATGCACAGCTGGTGGAGATCCCGGACGTCGGGCACCTCATCCACTATGAGACGCCCGCCGCGGCGGCCGAAGCGATCAGGCGTTTTCTCGCGCGCGTCGGCGACGGTACGCGTTGACGTTCATGCGGTTGCCGCAGTTGCCGGTGTCGCAGTACAGCTTCGAGCCGTTCTTCGAGTAGTCGATGTAGACGGCGTCGCAGTCGTCGGCCGAGCACACCCGGACCCGGTCGTACTCGTCGGAGCGGATGACATCGACGAAAGCCATCGCCGTCTCGACGAGGATGCGGGTCGCCAGTGGAGCGTCGTCGGACGTCGCGTGGATGTGCCAGTCCTCGAATCCGTCGTGGATCACCAGGCGCGGCAGCGCGGACCCGTCGGCGAGCATGGCGTTGACAAGCGGGACGGCGCCGGCACGATCGGTGCGCCACAGCTGCAACAGGCGAGGACGGATGCCGCGGACTTCGTCGAGCTCTCGCGCGTCGTGCCGCAGCCGGCCGGTGTACGGATTCCGCTGCAGGAAACGTGCGAAGTCGTCGAGGTCGTTCAGCGAGTCCACGCCCTCGTGGGACGTATCGGGAGACGTGTTGACGAGGTCGATCGCCGCGTCGAGGGATCGCTTCGTGTCATGAATGAAAACCACGTTGACTCCTGACTCAACGCACGGGTAGTGTCACAAGTGTACGCACTTTCAGTCGTGACTCTCGGAGGATCGCATGGCCGCAGGCACCGCGTCGATCCCCGTCCTCGACGCGACGCCGGCCCCGCGCGCCCGTACGACGGGCCTCCTGCTGGGGGTGGCGTCCGCACTGGCGTTCTCGTCGAGCGGACCGCTCATCAAGCCGCTGCTCGAGGCGGGATGGTCGCTGGGCGCTGCACTGCTGGTTCGCGTGGGTCTGGCGGCGGTCGTGCTCGCACCCGCCCTCGTCATCGCGATCCGGCGGCGGCCGTCGCTGGTGCGGCGGTACTGGCGACTGATCATCGCGTTCGGCGTAACCGGCGTCGTCGGTGGGCAGCTGTTCTTCTTCGCCGCCATGCAGCGGATGCCGGTGGCGGTCGCCCTGCTCATCGAATACCTCGCGCCGGTGCTGCTCGTGGGGCTGGCATGGGCGCGCACCCGTCGCGCTCCGTCGCGCCTGGTGATGGCCGGATCCGTCATCGCCATCGTCGGACTCGTGCTCGTCGTCGACATCGCCGGTGCCCGATTCGATCTGCTCGGCACGCTGCTCGCACTCGCCGCCGCGATATGCGTGGGCGCCTACTTCCTCCTCGCGGAACAGGCCGGCGAGGACCTGCCGCCGCTGGCTCTGGCCGCGGGTGGTCTGCTGACCGGCACCGCCTTCCTCGGGCTGCTGTGCCTGGCCGGCGTTCTGCCGTTCGCCGCACCCGCCGTGGCCATCCCGATCGCCGGGCAGGAGGTGCCGTGGTTCCTCCCGCTGCTGTGGGTCGGGGTCGTCGGAACGACCGCCGGCTACGCGTTCGGGGTGATGGCGGTGCCGCGCATCGGCTCGCGCGTGGCATCCTTCGTCGGACTGTCGGAGGTGCTGTTCGCGCTGGGCTTCGCGTGGCTACTGCTGGGCGAGACGCCCGCGCCCATCCAGTACATCGGCGGCGTGCTCATCCTGACCGGAGTGGTGCTCGTGCGATTGGATGCCTCGTCGGCGGGCAACCCGCGGGGTGAGGCCGCTACTGTTCCCGTCGTGCCATCTCCATGAGCGGCGCGACGCGGTAGCCGATCACCTCGCCCATCACCAACTGGGTCTCGGTGCGCTCCACGCCCTCGATCGCGAGGATCCGCGCATCCGTGTCGAACAGATGACGCGTGTCGCGGCACGCGACCCGGACCAGCAGATCGACCTGTCCACTCAGGCCGTGAACCTGCACGACCTCGGGCACCCGGGCGAGTTCCTCCGAGATGTGCGGCAGCGAGGCCTGGCGCACGGAGACGTTCAGGAAGGCCTCGATGGGGAAGCCGAGCGCGGAAGCGGAGATGGCGCGTTCGAAAGAGAGGAAGACCCCGGACCGCTCGAGCTTCGCCATGCGGGCCTGCACGGTGTTGCGCGACAGCCCGAGCTTCTCGGCGAGGGCGACGACGGTGGCGCGTGGGTCCACCGACAGGGCGCCCAGCAGCTGCAGATCGACGGTGTCGAGAATTCCCATAGTGCGAAACTTTAGCAGGCTGTAGTGAGCCTGAGTGCGCAACATGCTCAAGCCGTCTTGGGATGCTTGAGCTAGGTGCCTTGTAGACGTACGCTCGCGGTGTCGGCGACGCAGCCGGCGATCCATTCGCGGTCCGCTCACGAGGCGAACCCGCGCAGGGAGGAATGACCATGGTGCACACACTGAGCCCCGCGGCCGACGTCGACATCGACGTGGACGACGTCGCCCGATTGATCGACGAGGACGGCACGCGGGTCGCGGACGCCGACCTCGACCCGTGGGTCGCCGACGTCGGCGTCGACACGCTCCGCTCGCTGTACCGCGACATGGTGCTGGTTCGTCGGATCGACGCCGAGGGCGTCGCCCTGCAGCGGCAGGGCCAGCTCGGCCTGTGGCCGCCGTGCCAGGGTCAGGAAGCCACCCAGATCGGCACCGCCCGGGCACTGCGCGACGACGACTTCGCCTTCCCGAGCTACCGCGAGACAGGCGTGGTGTATGCGCGCGGTGGCGGCCCGGAGTCCTTCGTCCTCGCCTGGCGTGGCGAGGAGCACGCCGCATACGACCCGCGCGAACTCGGTCTCGCCGTGCCTCAGATCATCATCGGCGCCCAATCGCTTCACGCCGTCGGCTACGCGATGGGAATTCAGCGCGACGGCACCGACCAGGTCGCGGTCGCCTACTTCGGGGACGGCGCGACCAGCCAGGGCGATGTCAACGAGGCGATGGTGTTCGCATCCTCGTTCCGTGCGCCCGTCGTGTTCGTGTGCTCGAACAACCAGTACGCCATCTCGGAACCGGTCGCCGTCCAGGCGCGATTCCCGATCGCGGGCCGCGCGCCGGGCTTCGGCATCCCGAGTCTGCGCATCGATGGAAACGATGTGCTGGCCTGCCTCGCCGCCATGCGATGGGCGATCGACAATGCCCGCCGAGGGCGGGGACCGGCGTTCATCGAGGCGGTGACCTACCGCATCGGCCCGCACACCACCTCGGACGACCCGACGCGGTATCGCGATAAAGACGAGGTCGAGACGTGGCGCCGTCGGGACCCGATCGCACGCATCGAGGCGCATCTGCGCTCGAGAGGCGCCTTCGACGACGAGTTCGGACAGCAGGTGCGCGACGATGCCGACGAGCTGGCCGCGCGGGTGCGCGCGGCGTGCCTCGGCGCGACGACCCGGCCGCCGCTGACGCTCTTCGACGAGGTCTACGCCGAGCCGCACACCGCGCTCGACGAGCAGCGCGCGCGGTTCGCCGCCTACCTCGACGGCTTCGCCGACGACGGGGCGACCACGGCCGGAGTCGGGCGATGACGCAGCTCACGATGGGCAAGGCCCTCAACGAGGCGCTGCGCCGTGCGATGGCCGACGATCCGAAGGTGCTCGTCATGGGCGAGGACATCGGCAAGCTCGGCGGGGTCTTCCGCATCACCGACGGTCTGCTCGACGAGTTCGGCGCGCAGCGGCTGATCGACACTCCGCTGGCCGAGTCCGGCATCGTCGGCACCGCGGTGGGGCTGGCCTACCGGGGATACCGGCCCGTGGTCGAGATCCAGTTCGACGGGTTCGTGTACCCCGCGTTCGACCAGATCGTGTGCCAGGTCGCGAAGCTGCACTACCGCAGCCGCGGCGCGGTGCGGATGCCGCTGACGATCCGCATCCCGTGGGCCGGCGGCATCGGCGCCGCCGAGCACCACTCCGAGTCGCCCGAGGCGTACTTCGTGCACACCTCGGGACTGCGCGTCGTCGCCGTCTCGAACCCGCAGGATGCCTTCCTCATGCTGCGGCAGGCGATCGCCAGCGATGACCCGGTGGTCTTCTTCGAGCCGAAGCGGCTGTACCACACCAAGGGCGACGTCGACCTGGAGGCCGACCTCGCCGATGCGCCGCCGATGAGCCTGGCCCGTGTCGCCCGTGAAGGGTCGGATGTGACGCTGCTGACCTACGGCGCGCAGGTCGGCGTGGCGATGGATGCCGCCACGGCCGCCGCGGACGACGGCATCTCGATCGAGGTCGTCGACCTGCGCTCGCTTTCGCCGGTGGACTACCGCACGGTCGCGGCATCCGTCCGCAAGACCGGACGCGTCGTCGTCACGCATGAGGCAGCCCGCGAGGCCGGTCTGGGTGCCGAGCTCGTCGCCAGTGTCACCGAGCGGTGCTTCCACTACCTCGAGGCGCCTCCCGAGCGGGTGACCGGACACGACATCCCTTACCCGCCGGCCAAGCTCGAGAAGCATCACCTGCCCGACCTGGACCGCATCCTCGACGCGGTCGATCGGGTGCTGGATCGGCCGAACAGCCTGACGGGGGTGGACGCGTGATCGCGGAGTTCCGTCTGCCCGACCTGGGGGAGGGTCTCCCCGAAGCCGAGCTGGTGCAGTGGCTCGTCGCCGAGGGCGACACCGTCACGCTCAACCAGACGATCGCCGAGGTCGAGACCGCGAAGGCCGTCGTAGAACTGCCGTCGCCGCACGCCGGCGTCGTCACCGCGCTGCACGCCGCCCCCGGCGACGTCGTCGAGGTCGGAGCCGTCCTCATCGGGTTCGACGTCGTCGACGCGGCCGTCGAGTCGGCCGCCCCTGCGCCACCGGCATCGGCCGAGACTTCGGAGTCGGCCACGCCGCCGAATCTCGTCGGTTACGGCGCCGTAGCCACCGGTACCGCCCGCCCGCAACGACGCGCGCGCCAGACGCGTTCGGCGACGACCGCGGACACCGCGGTCCTGGAGGCCGCACCTCACGACGCAATCGCGCCGTCGGCGACCGAGGATGTCCGCCACGAACGGCCTCGCTCGACGCCTCCGGTCCGCAAGCTGGCGAAGGACCTGGGCGTCGATCTGGCGCTGGTGGAGGCGTCCGGATCGTCCGGGTTGATCACCCGCGCCGACGTGGAAGCGTACGCCGGCGGCATCCGAGCCGGGATCCCGGCGATCGCCGCCCCGCGCGCGCCGGAACCGGCCCCCGTCGAGTCTGGCGGCGTGCGTCGCATCCCGATCCGCGGAGTTCGCAAACGCACCGCCGAAGCGATGGTGCGCAGCGCCTTCACGGCACCCCACGTCACCGTCTTCCACACCGTCGACGTCACCGCGACGACCGAGCTGGTCGCGTCGCTTCGTGCGGACCGTGCCCTGTCCGAGTCGCGCATCGGCGTGCTGGCGGTCGCCGCGAAGGCGGCGTGCCTGGCGCTGCGTCGCACACCCGCCCTGAACTCCCGGTGGGACCAGGAGCAGGGCGAGATCCTCGAGTACGGCTACGTCAACCTGGGCATCGCGGCGGCCACCGAGCGCGGCCTGGTCGTGCCCGTGATCCCGGATGCCGGCGCTCTCACACTGGTCGAATTGGCCGACGCGATCCGCCGACTCGCCGACACCGCGCGCGCCGGACGCACGACGCCGGCCGAAATGAGCGGCAGCACATTCTCGATCACGAATATCGGAGTGTTCGGCGTCGAGTCCGGCACGCCGATCCTGAACCCCGGCGAGGCGGGCATCCTGGCCGTGGGGGCGGTGCAGCGCCGGCCGTGGGAGCATCGCGGCGAAATCGCGCTGCGCGACGTGATGACGCTGAGCCTGTCGTTCGACCACCGGCTGGTCGATGGCGCCGAGGGCGCGCGGTTCCTCGTCGACGTCGCGGACATCCTCCGCGAGCCCGGGCGGGCGATGCTGCTCGGTTAGCGAGACCCCTCGCTGCGGTCACGCCCTGAGCGCGGCCAGAGCCATCGCGGCGAGGATGCCACGGACACGGGCATCGCCGGGCAACGAGCCGGTGCCGCGCATGCTGTAGGGCGTGGAGTTGATGAGACCGAAGCACGCGTGCGCACGCACTCGGAGCTCGGCGTCGGCCAGGGCCGGACGCACGCCGGCGAGCACGTCCACCCACACCTCGACGTATTCGCGCTGCAGCCGCCGGACCCGATGCCGGTCGGGGGCGCTCAGGCTCGCCAGGTCGCGGTCCTGCACCCGGATCACATCGGCGTCGGCCAGGGCGAAGTCGGCGTGGAAGTCGACGAGGTCCTTCAACTGCTCGTGCGGCGCGGCCGATCGGGCCGCGACGTCCCGCCCGCCCGACAGCAGCCGCTCGCTCACGCCGATCAGCACCGCGCCCAGCAGCGCCTGCTTGCTGGCGAAGTGCCGGTACACGGCGGGACCGGTGATGCCGACCGCCGATCCGACGTCCTCCAAGCTCACACCGGCGAAGCCGCGGTCGGCGAAGAGCCGGGCCGACTCGCGCAGCAGCGCGGCCTGACGCTGCGCCTTGGCCCGTTCGCGGTCCGTGCCGGCGGGGGCGCTGGCGGTTGTCATCTCAGTTAGTCCTCGCTAACATCAGTAATCGGTTAATGAACCCTAACCAAGTCGCGATGGATGCTGCAAGCAACCCGCGCGAGCATCGATGAGGAATCCATGAGTGCCACCGCGGTCACCGACACGGCACGCGTGCCCGGCACCGAGCAGCGCGATCTCGCCGAGCAGCTGCATCGGCGACTCGCGGTGGCCGCCCGCGGCGGGCCGGCGGCATCCCGCGAGCGACATGTCGCCCGGGGGAAGCTGCTGCCGCGCGACCGGGTCGACCGGGTGCTGGACGACGGCAGTCCGTTCGTCGAGCTGGCACCGCTCGCCGCCGACGGGATGTACGCCGGCGAGGCTCCGGCCGCGGGTGTCATCGCGGGCATCGGGCTCATCCACGGCCGGCACGTCATGGTCGTCTGCAACGATGCGACGGTCAAGGGCGGCACCTACTACCCGATGACGGTCAAGAAGCACCTGCGCGCGCAGGAGGTCGCCCTCGAGAACCGGCTGCCGTGCATCTACCTCGTCGACTCGGG
>CAXTES010000016.1:0-28418 GCA_964243215.1 uncultured Microbacterium sp.
TCGATGAGTGTCAGGATGTCGCCGAGGTCCACGATGCGCGAGGCCATGCGGTCCGGATGGAACGGCTCGATGTCGTCGAGGCCCTCGCCGGTGGACGCGTAGATGATCGGTCGCCCGGTGACGGACGCCACCGACAGGGCCGCGCCACCGCGGGCGTCGCCGTCGAGCTTGGAGAGCACGACGCCCGTGAAGTCGACCCCCTGCTGGAACGCGAGCGCGGTGTTGACCGCGTCCTGTCCGATCATCGCGTCGATGACGAACAGCACCTCGTCGGGATTGGTCGCGCGCCGGATGTCGGATGCCTGCTTCATCAGCTCGGCATCCACTCCGAGGCGGCCCGCGGTGTCGATGATCACGGTGTCGTGCTGCTGACGACGGGCGACCTCGACGCCGTCGCGGGCCACGCGTACCGGATCTCCGACGCCGTTGCCGGGCTCGGGCGCGTAGACGGCGGCGCCGGCCTGCTGCGCGACGACCTGCAGCTGGGTGACCGCGTTCGGGCGCTGCAGGTCGGCGGCGACCAGCAGCGGCGTATGGCCGTCCTTCTCGAGCTGCCGGGCGAGCTTGCCGGCGAACGTCGTCTTGCCCGACCCCTGCAGCCCCGCGAGCATGATCACGGTCGGCGGGTTCTTGGCGAACTGCAGCCGCCGCTGCTGGCCGCCGAGGATGCCGATGAGCTCCTCGTTGACGATCTGCACGACCTGCTGGGCCGGGTTGAGGGCGCGGTTGACCTCATCACCGAGGGCGCGCTCGCGCACCTTCGCCGTGAAGTCCTTCACGACCGGCAGCGCGACGTCGGCATCCAGCAGCGCGCGACGGATCTCCCGCACCGTCCCGTCGACATCCGCCGGGGTCAGCTGCCCCTTCTTGCGCAGGTTGCGGAAGGTCTCTGTGAGCCGATCGGAGAGGGTGCCGAAGGTAGCCATGATCCTGACGAGTTTACGCGAGCAGGTCGTCGGGCTCGTCCGGCCCCAGCTCCTGGAACAGCGTGAGCTGGAGGTCCGCCGGCGCGCGAAGTCGTGCATTCAGCGACCGCCACGGCGTGATGCGTGCGGATGCCTCGAGCCGCGCCCCCGCCTGCGTCAGACGGTGCACGGCCGCCGCGGTGTCGCCGACCTCGAACGCCACGCGCAGGCGGTCGCTGGTGCCACCGTCGGTCTCGACCCGGTCGATCAGTTCGACCTGGGCGGGATTGGACAGCTCGAGGGTCGCCTCGCCCGCGCCGAGGATCACCACCCGGGCTCCACCGTCGCCCTGATACGACTCCCGCTCGATGAGCCCGAGGTCGTCGCGATAGAAGCGCTGCGCATCGTCGAAGTCCTCGGCGCGCACCACGAGACGCAGCTGCCGCACGGCGCCCGCGGCCGGCGCCGGCGCCTCGACCGCATCCAGTGCGGCGCGCAGGACCTCGCGCAGCTCGGTGCGGCCTGGTCCGGCATCCGCCCACCACCAGATCGCGGCGAGCACGGCTGCCGCGTACGCCCAGCCGCGGACCTGAGCGGCGAGCTCGTCCTGCCCTCCGCGGCGCAGTCGGGAGGCTACCGACGCTCCGAGTCGCGCCTGGCGCATCGCCCGCTCCTTCTCCAGCTCCTCCGCCAGCCCCATCGCCGCGGCGTTGGCGATTGCCAGCGCCAGGACGTCGGGGGCGAAGTCGTCGCAGACGATCGCCAGCCCATCGCGCAGCGCAACGGCATCCGACGCGAGTGCGGTGGCCACCGCATCCACCCGCTCGTCGAAAGCGCTCCACAGCAGGTCCGCCTTCGACGCGAAGTAGTTGAAGAAGCTGGAACGGCTCACCCCGGCGCGGCGGGTGATGTCCGCGATCGAGGTGTCGGCGTATCCCTGCTCGAGGAACAGCTCCGTCGCGGCCTCGGCGATGCTGGCGCGCGAAGAGGCGCGTGGTCGGCCGCTGCGATTCTCGGATGCCACCGGCCCAGCGTATTGCGCGAGCTCGCGCTCGCACGGAGCTATTCTTGGACGCGATACAGAAACGAGTGACCTCCGAGGAGTCCGCGTGCTCGAAATCCTGGATGCCGGCCTGGCGCCGCAGTTCGTCCCCTACCTCGACGGATGGGCTCTGCAGCGCCGCGTGCACGCCGACGTCGTCGCCGGGGAGCGCCCCGACACGCTGATCGTGCTCGAGCACGAGGCGGTGTACACCGCGGGCAAGCGCACCGAGCCGCAGGAGCGCCCGCAGGACGGCACTCCCGTTGTGGACGTCGACCGGGGCGGGAAGATCACATGGCACGGACCCGGGCAGCTGGTCGGCTACCCGATCGTGCGCCTCCCCGAACCGCTCGACGTGGTCGAGCACGTCCGCCGCATCGAGAGGCTGCTGATCGAGGCGCTGCACGTCCACGGCGTCGACGGGTACCAGGTCGCCGGCCGCAGCGGCGTGTGGGTGCGTAGGCCGCTGTCCGAAGACAAGGTCGCGGCCATCGGCGTCCGGGTCGAGAAGGGCGTGACCATGCACGGGTTCGCCGTCAACTGCGACAACACGCTCGCCGGCTTCCGCGGGATCATCCCGTGCGGGATCACGGATGCCGGAGTCACCACCGTCAGCGAGATCGTCGGTGCGGACGTCGCGCCGCGCGACATCGTCGACACGGTGACCGGTGTCTTCCAGGCCGAGTACGCCGGAGCCGTCGCATGAGCGCTCCGGACGGCCGCAAACTGCTGCGCCTCGAGGTGCGCAACGCGGAGACCCCGATCGAGCGCAAACCGGAGTGGATCAAGACGAAGGCCAAGCTGGGGCCGGAGTACCAGGCGCTGCATGCGCTGGTCAAGGAGGAGGGCCTGCACACGGTGTGCCAGGAGGCCGGCTGCCCGAACATCTTCGAGTGCTGGGAAGACCGCGAGGCGACGTTCCTGATCGGCGGGTCGCAGTGCACGCGGCGGTGCGACTTCTGCCAGATCGACACCGGCAAGCCGGCCGACTACGACACCGACGAACCGCGTCGCGTCGCCGAGAGCGTCACCCGGATGCGGTTGCGCTACGCGACGGTGACGGGTGTGGCCCGCGACGACCTCCCCGACGGCGGCGCGTGGCTGCATGCCGAGACGGTGCGCCGTATCCACGCGGAGAACCGCAGCACCGGGGTGGAGATCCTCGCGACGGACTTCAACGGCGAGCCGGCACTGCTGGATGAGGTGTTCGACTCACGGCCGGAGGTCTTCGCGCACAACGTCGAGACGGTGCCGCGGATCTTCAAGCGCATCCGCCCGGCGTTCCGGTACGAGCGCTCGCTCGGTGTGCTGACCCGGGCGCGCAATGCCGGGCTCATCACCAAGTCGAACCTGATCCTCGGTATGGGCGAGACGCCCGAAGAAGTCGTCGCGGCACTGCGGGACCTGCACGACGCCGGCACCGACATCATCACGATCACCCAATACTTGCGACCGACTCCTCGGCACCTGCCGGTGGCGCGGTGGGTCAAGCCGGACGAGTTCGTCGGCTTCAAGGAGGAGGCCGAACACATCGGCTTCCTCGGCGTGCTCGCCGGTCCGCTGGTGCGCTCGTCGTACCGGGCGGGGAGGCTGTGGGCGCAGTCGATGGTCTCGAAGGGACGCGACATCCCGCCGCACCTGGGTCACCTCGCCCAGGACATCGCGGGCGCGAACCTGGGATTCGCTCAGGCCGTCTGAGCGGTGTCGGCGGTCGGCCAGACGTACGGCAGGTCGTCCGGGATGTCCCCGAACATCCGGCCGTAGAAGACCGGATCCTTGCGCAGCAGGTTCGAGCGGTGCGACAGGTGCAGCGCCGGGTCGCCGAGCCAGGGCGGCATCTCGATGTCGGATTGCGCAACGCCGTCGACCTCGGGCGCGAACTCGAGCAGTTGCGCCCGCACGGTGTCGGGACGTCCCGCGGCGATCCAGGCATCCGTCACCGCCAGCCCGTAGGCGACGAGCGCGGGCAGGTACCCGGTCCACATCTTCGTGGCCGGATGGTTGCGCCAGCCGTAGCCGGGAACGGTGTTGGCACGCAGCAACTGCAGCGTCTCGACGCGCTGCTTGCCGAGGCGCGGGCGATCCAGCACCGCCGCCGACAGGGTGAACGACGGATACGGCAGAAAGGTCTGCATCCGGTGGGCTAGTCCGCGCTGGAGACGGACTGCACGTCGCCGTCGGAGTCGAGGTTCACCAGCAGCACATCGTCTGTGGCGTCCGGGTCGAGCGCGTACTCGAGAACCGCGAACGGGTCGGATCCGCCGTGCTCGTCGGCGAGGATCGTCATGCTCATCAGCTGCAGCGACCGGATGATGTCGATGTGGGTGTCGCCGGAGATGTCGACGAGGTACTCCTCGAGCTCGTCACCGAGAGTTTGCTGCTGCTGCAGGATGTACTCGATCACCTCGCTGGTGCGGTCGTCGAGCTCCGCGATCATGGCGTTGCGGGCGGCCCGATCGATCGCCTCGATCGAGGAGATCAGGCCGGCAGCGACATCCAACGCCGCCTCCGAGACGTCATCCTGGTCGGGCGCGGTCAGGTCGACGGTGACGGTCTGGTCGCCGAGCTCGACGTTCTCGGACCAGAAGATCGACCCGTCAGGGCCGGACTCCAGAAGTCCGAAGAAGTCGTGCTCGATCGCCATGGTGTTTATGAAACCAGCCTGCCGACCGATGCGGTAGCCCGCGCGCCGGGTGGATCTCACTCGACGAGCGAAGCGGCGAAGACGTGCGGCGTGAAGCCCGTCAGATCGCCGATGCCCTCGCCCTGGCCGAGGAGTTTCACCGGGATGCCGGTGCGCTCCTGCACCGCCAGCACGAAGCCGCCCTTGGCCGATCCGTCGAGCTTGGTGATGACCAGACCGGTCACCCCGGCGTGCTCGAGGAACGCCTGCGCCTGCATCACGCCGTTCTGGCCGGTCGTGGCATCCAGCACGAGCAGCACCTCGCTGATCGGGGCCTGCTTCTCGATCACCCGACGGATCTTGGTCAGCTCGTCCATGAGCCCGCCCTTGGTGTGCAGGCGTCCCGCGGTGTCGACCAGCACGATCTCGGTGCCGGTGCGCTTGGCGTAGTCGATCGTCTGGAAGGCGACGGATGCCGGATCCTGGCCGGCCTGCTGCGGACGGACGATGCTCGCCCCGCCGCGCTCGGCCCACGTCGCGAGCTGCTCGACGGCCGCGGCGCGGAACGTGTCGGCGGCACCGACGACGACCGAGCGTCCATATCGCTGCAGGAACCTGGCGAACTTCCCGATGGTCGTGGTCTTGCCGACGCCGTTGACCCCCACCACGAGCACGACCGCGGGACGCTCGGTCAGTCGCAGCGTCGTGTCGAAGGCGGCGAAGTGCTCCTCGAGGGTCTCGCGCAGCATCCGCTGCAGGTCCTTCGGATCGGTCGTGCGATACCGGTCCACCTTGGCGCGCAGGTCGTCGACGATGCGTTCGGTGACGTCTGGTCCGAAGTCCGCGGTGATCAGTGCCGTCTCGAGGTCGTCCCAGGTCGTGTCGTCGATCGTCGGCTTGGCGAACATCCCCCGCAGGGCCCGCCCCAACGACCACGGACTGTCTGCCATCACCCCAGCCTACGAGCCCGCGCGCAGCGCCTGGAGCGCGGGAGCCAGTCGCTCCAGGTCGCCGGCGCCGGCGAGGTCCGGCAGCGCGCAGAAGATCGTGCGCACGCCGAGGTCGCCGAGCTCTCGCCATCGGTCGGCGAGCGCCTCCGCGGTCCCGGCATGGTGCCGGGCGGCGAACACGGCGGCGGGCGTGCGGCCGCGCAGCCGCTCGACTCGCCGCGCTGCATCCTCGCGGTCACGGCCCACGATCGGCACGTCCAAGACGGTGACTTCGATATCGGCGGGGTCGCGGCCGACATCGAGGCAGTGCCGTCGCAGCACGTCGAGCCGATGCGGGAGCCGCTCGGGATCCGACGGCAGGTTGCATCCGTCGGCCTGCTCGGCAACGATCCGCAGCGTCCGGTGTTCGCCGGAGCCGCCGACGATGATCGGTATCGCTGCGACGGGTCGAGGGTACCCGGTGGTCTCGGGCAGGTCGACGCGGTTCGAGTGGTAGGCCTTCGTGCCCGGCCCCCACAGCGCACGCAGTGTCTCGATGCACGCGGCGAGCCGATCGAACCTCTCCGCCGGCGGCGGGAACGCCAGGCCGTAGGCCGCGTGCTCGCGTGCCCACCAGCCGGCGCCGAGACCGCAGAAAGAGCGCCCGCCGCTGAGGACATCCAATGTCGCCGCGGTCTTGGCGATGATCCCGGGGGCGCGGAAGGTCACGGGCGACACGAGCGTGCCCAGCCGCAGCCGGGTGTCGATGCCGGCGAGGAAGCCCAGCGTGACCCACGGTTCGGGGATGGGCTCCCACGCGCGACCCACCTGCGGGATGTGGATGAGGTGGTCCATGAGGGCCAGCCCGTCCACACCGATCCGGTCGGCAGCGAGGGCGAGGTCACGCAGCCACGGCCCGGGCTCGTCACCCCATTCGAACCGCGACACCTGCAGCACGACGCGCAGCCCCGACTCGATCGGCCGCGGAACTTCTTGCACGGGCGGTCGGATCGGATCATCGTCGTCCTGCCGGACGCTGATGACCAGGTCCCAGCCCTCCCCGTCGACGTCCGAGGCGAGTGTGCGCACCCGGCGCAGCTGGTCGGTCAGCGCACCGGCCGGCACCGGCCGGTCGCGCTCGGCGTTGCGCGGGCGGCACAGCCGCGGCGCGGTGTCCATGATGACCAGGACGGCGGGCTGGCCGACCGTTCGCGCGGACGTCAGAAACGAGCGGCGCAGGTCGGCGTCCAGACCCAGCGTGTCGATCACCGTCGTCAGGCGGCGCTGCAGCCGGGCCGCCACGATACGCCCGAGCAGATCGAAGGCGTCGGTGGATGCATCCAGATCGGCCGGTCCGGTGCCGACGACCGCCCGCAGCGCATCGGAGGAGACGATCTCGGTGGGCCGGTACCGGGCGGCGGCCCAGGTCGACTTTCCGGAGCCGGCGGCACCGGCCAGGACCACCAGAGCCGGGTCGGGAAGTCGCTGCTCGGGCATCTGCGGAGTCTGCCACGGTCGGGGCCGTGGCACAGGTCACGCCGGAACCGGCTCGCGAACCCGCTGGCCGACGACCGCCGAGACGCCGTCCTGACGCATCGAGACGCCGTACAGCGCGTCGGCGATCTCCATCGTCCGCTTCTGATGGGTGATGACGATCAGCTGACTGTTCCCCCGCAGCTGCTCGAAGACCCCGAGCAGCCGCCCGAGATTCGCGTCGTCGAGGGCCGCCTCCACCTCGTCGAGGATGTAGAAGGGGCTCGGCCGCGCCATGAAGATGGCGGTGAGCAGCGCCACGGCCGCGAGGGATCGTTCGCCGCCGGACAGCAGGGACAGCCGCTCGATCTTCTTGCCCGCCGGACGCACCGTGACATCGATTCCGGTGGTGAGCGGGTCGTCGGGATCGGTGAGGACGATGTTGCCCATGCCCCCGGGAAACAGGATAGGGAACACCTCGGTGAACGCGACGCGCGTGTCTTCGAACGCGGCGAGGAAGATCACCTGCATCCGCTCGTCCAATTCGTCGATGATCGTCAGCAGATCCTTCCTCGTCCGGGTCAGGTCGGCCAGCTGCTCGGTGAGGAACGCGTGCCGCTGCTCGAGGGCGGCGAACTCCTCCAGGGCGAGCGGGTTGACCCGCCCGAGGCGCGCCAGCGCGCGCTCGGCGCTCTGCAGGCGCTCGGCCTGCCGGGAACGATCGAACGCCGCGGTCTCGTCGGTGCCGGCGACGGGAACCGGCTGATCGGGGCCGTATTCCGAAATGAGAATGTGCTCTTCCAGACCGAGTTCGCCCTGAGCGCGTTCCAATAGGGCCGCGACGTGGAGCCGTTTCTCGTGCACGTGCAGCTCGAGCGTGTGCACGGCCTCGGTCAGCCGGCCCAGCCGCTCGCGACCGGCCGTCTCCTGTCCACGCAGGTCGGCCAGCTCCGCTGTCATCGCGGCGCGCGCCGATTCGGCCGCGGCCAACTCGGAACGCGCGGCCGTCACCGACCGATCCACCGAGTCCAGCACCGCGGGCAGTCGCGCGGTGACCTCTGATGCCGCCTGCCGCTGCGCGCGTCGCGTCAGTACGCGGCGCTGTGCCTCGATCGCCTGTGCGCGTTCCCGCTCCAGGCGCACCTCGAGGTCGGCCGCATGGGCATCGCTCGCGCGCACCCGCTCCCGCAGCGTTTCGACCTCCAGGTGGGCTCGCATCTCGAGGTGACGCGCACGTTCCATCTCGGCGACCAGCTGATCGCGGACCGACACGTCGAGGATCGGCCGCGGTGCCTCCAGGGCGATCTGCAGCGCCCGATCCGCCGCGTCCGCCGCATCCGTCGCCTCCTGAACCGCAGCCTCGGCCTGCCGCAAGCTGCCGGCCAGCCGGTCGCATTCCGCCACGGCCGCTTCATGGCGCACGGTCGCGCGGTTGACCTGCTCGGCGCGTGCCGCCAGCGCCGCGTCGCGGGCACGCAGGTCGTGCAACGCCGAGCGGGTTCGCTGACGGGCCGCGTCCAACTCGCGGGTCCCATCAGCCAGCCCCTCTCGCAGCGAGTCGACGACCACGGTCATCTCGGCGAGTCGCTCGGTCGCGGCATCCCGCTCGGCGCTGAGCTCCAGCCGCGATCGGCCGCCGCCGGAGCCGGCGCGCATCGTGTACTCGGTGAGGATCTCGCCCGCCCGCGTCACCACGGTCACCGGGCCGCCGACGTCGACGCCGGCGAGCGTCGGCCCGGCGGCCAGAGCCGCGTCCAGATCGTCGGCGACGAGGACGTACTCCAGCACACCCAGCACGCCGGGCGGTGCCGTGACCACGTCCCGCGCCGGAACGACTCCGGCGACGGTCGGGAACGACGGTTGCCTGGCGCCCGCGTCGGCGATCGCGATGTGGACCGCGCCGAAATCCTCGTGCGACGCGAGCACCGCGATTCCGCGCGCCTCGCTGCGCGTTCCCACCAGCACGCCCTCGGCGAGCGACCCGAGAGCCGCGGCGACGGCGGCTTCGTATCCGGACCGCACCTGCACCGCATCGCCCACCAGCCCCCGGATGCCGGAACCGCCGGCCGCGACCAGCTCGCTGGCCGCGTTGCGGACGTCCAGCGCCCGCCCGAGCGCCTTCGCCTGCGCGGTGAGGGCGTCCACCTCCCGCTCGGCGGCGTGCAGACGGTCGCGCAGTGCGTCGACTGCGCCCTCCTGGTCCGTCGTGTCGCGCTGGGCGCGTTCGTAGACGCCGGCCTCCTCGGCGGAGGTGTCGTCGGCGTCGAACGCGGGGTCCAGGTCGTCGAGCGTGCGCTCGGTCTCGACGCGCCGCTGCTCGGCCGCGTCACGAGCCGCCCGCTGCCGTCCGACGGCCCCACGCACGGCGGCGAGAGCGGATGCCGCGGCCGCCGCGGAGCCGCGGAGTGCGGTGATCCGCATCTCGTGGTCCGACACGAGCGCGCTCTGCGCCGCGATGTCCGAATCGAGGGCGTCGAGTGCGCGTCTGGCACGCGTCGCCTCGTGTACCGCCGTCGCGGCGGCATCCCGAGCATCGCCGAGTTGCGCCGAGACGACGTCGACCTCCGCTCGCGCCGCGTCGATCCCGGCCTGGCTGACGGTCGGCACCGACCCGGTCGCATCCTCGTCGCCGAGCAGCGCGAGACGTTGACCGGTCAGCGCGTACAGTCCGCGCAGGCGCTCCTGGACCTGCTCGAGCGCGAACGCGACACGGCGCGCATCGTCGACGGACTCGGACCGCTGCTGCGCCTCGAGCCCCTCGATGCGCGAGCGCAGGTTCTCCAGCAGTTCCTGCAGCACGATCCGCTCGGTGTGCCGCTCGGTCTCGTCGCGACCGTGGTCGGCCAGCCGGGTGCGCAGCGCCACCAGGTCGTCGGCGAGCAGTCGTGCCCGCGCGTCGCGCGCCACCGCCGCGATCCCCGCCGCCTCGCGGGCCAGCTCGGCCTGGCGCCCGAGCGGCTTGAGCTGACGCCGCAGCTCGCCCGCCAGGTCGCTCAGCCGCGTCAGGTTCGCCTCCATCGCCTCGAGCTTGCGCAGCGTCTTGTCCTTGCGGCGCCGGTGCTTGAGGATGCCCGCGGCCTCTTCGATGAACCCGCGCCGCTCCTCGGGCGTGGCCTGCAGGACGCTGTCGAGCCGTCCCTGTCCGACGATGACGTGCATCTCCCGCCCGAGGCCCGAGTCGCTCAGCAGCTCCTGCACGTCCAGCAGCCGGCACGTCTCGCCGTTGATCGCGTACTCGCTCGCGCCGTTGCGGAACAGCGTCCGGCTGATGGTGACCTCGGCGTACTCGATCGGCAGTGCGCCGTCACCGTTGTCGATCGTCAGCTGCACCTCGGCGCGTCCCAGCGGACCCCGCGTGGAGGTACCGGCGAAGATGACGTCCTCCATCTTGCCGCCGCGCAGCGTCTTGGCTCCCTGCTCCCCCATCACCCAGGCCAGGGCGTCCACGACGTTGGATTTGCCGGACCCGTTCGGTCCGACAATGGCCGTGACTCCCGGTTCCAGCGCGAACGTCGTCGGCTGGGCGAACGACTTGAACCCCTTGAGCGTGACGCTCTTCAGGTGCATGGATGTGCCTTCCGCCCCGGCCGGTGGCATCCACGGTACTGGAGCACCCGCATCCCATCGGGAAGGCAGGGCCGTGCCGAGCCGGACTCGGATGCAGCGCGACACGCCCGACATCCGCTCGTTTCTGGGAGAAAGCTTGACGCCGGTACGAGGTAGGCGCTAACGTCACTCTTCGCGTCTGAAGTCGAAAGGAGGTCACCGATGATGCACAACATTTCGCTCGGCACGATGCCAGCCGTTCTTGCGAACCGCGGAAGCGCTCCGGTGACCCGATCCTTCGGCGCCTTCTTCCCTGCCGCCTGACGGCCGCACGGGAGGACTCTGCCGTCGGGCAGGTTCCGCGTATCCCGCCCGGATCCGGCGTCGCCGGTTTTCCCCGCTCGTGCGCGCCGTTCCCACCGAGCGCCCCTTCGTCGCGCGCTGGCGCGGCAGCGTGCCCCACCGGGGGCGCAACCATCCACCAACACTCGGAAGAGACCATCATGAACGACACCATCTCGCCCGTCCGGTCTCTCGACCAGGACCGGCACCACACCGCATCCGTCGAAATCCACCTGACGCCCGCCGACCGGCTGGCGGCACGGCTCGGACTGTGGCTGTTGCAGCGCGCGCAGCGCCGCGTCGACCGCACCCGCGACGTCGACGCGTACGCGCAGTGGCAGACGAACGAGCGCGCCCGAGAGGCGCACGAGTCCGTTGCGCTGCGGGCCTGGCAGTCCGGGACCCGCATCTACTGACAGAACGGTCCGGGGTCGCCGCATCCGGCGGCCCCGGGCCCACAACCGAAGGATCACCATGAGCACCACCACGATGACCGGCCTGGAGTTCCGCGCCCTGGTCATTCCCGCGACAGTGGATGCCGCGGACGCCGCGGACTTCGTCGAGATGGCGCGCGTGCGCAATCTCGTGTACCGCGAGATCTCCGGCCACGACGACCACCGCGTCCCACCCGACGAACTCCTCCCGCACTACCGCCCGGACGACTACGAGATCCGACGGATGTGGGTCGTCGTCCTCGACGGGGAGATCGTCGGCCGCGTCGGAGTCGATCTGCCTCTCGAGGACGGGTCGCGCATCGCCCACTGGCTCATCGAGTTGCGACGGGCCGTGTGGGGACGCGGCATCGGCGCGGCCGCCTACGAACTCGTCGAGCGCACCGCGGCCGAGCACGGCCGCACGGTGTTGCAGTCCTGGTCGGAGCATCCTGCCGCCCCGGGACAGCGGGTCGCGGCTCCCACCGGGTTCGGCGACATTCCGCGCGATCACGTTGCGCGCTTCTTCCTGCGTCACGGTTACGGGCTCGAACAGGTCGAAAGGGTCAGCGCGTTCGACCTGCGCGGCTCGTTCGACGGCGTTCACCGCCTGCTCGAGTCGGCCCGCCAGGCGTCCGGTGACTATCGCGTCGTGCGGTGGTTCGCCCCGACGCCGCCGGAGTGGACAGACGGCTACGCGTGGATGAAGTCGCGCATGATCACCGACGCCCCCGCGGCGGCGCTGGAGTTCGACGAGGAGGCGTGGGATGCCGCTCGCGTGGCCCGCCACGACGCGCAGTACGTCGATTCCGGACGCACTTTGATGGTCACCGCGGCGCAGCATGTCACCACCGGGGAGCTGTGCGCGTTCAACGAGCTCGTCATCGGCAAAGACCGCACCGAGGCGACGCACCAGGAGGACACGCTGGTGCTCAAGACGCACCGCGGACACCGCCTCGGGATGCTCGTCAAGTGCGAGGCGCTCGTCGCCTGGCGCGACATCGCGCCGGAGTCGGCGCGGGTCATCACCTACAACGCCGAGGAGAACCGGCCGATGCTCGACATTAACGAGACGATCGGATTCGTCCCGATCGCATACGAAGGCGCATGGAAGAAGGTACTGCAATGACCGATGTCGATACCGCGCGTCCCGTCACGATCACCCGCATCGTCGCGCCGGCATCCCTGGACGATGCCGACGCGGGCGGCTTCGCGGATCTGGTGCGCCTGGGCAACGACATGGCCCGGCACGACACCGGACACGACCACCTCGACCAGGAGCCCGCGGAGGTGCTCGGGTTCTGGCACGACCAGACCGACCGCACCACGACCGGCTTCGCCGCCGAGCGCGACGGGGAGCTGATCGGAGCGGTGACGATGACACTCGCGAACGAGCGGGACGCCTCGACGGCCGAGTTCGAGTTGCTGATCGACCCGGCGCGGTGGGGGGAGGGCGTCGAGGAGACGCTGCTGGGCGAAGCCGAGCGCGAGGCGAGGAAGCGGAACCGCTCCGTGTTCCAGACCTGGACGCTGCACCGCGGTGAGCAGACCGGCGCGCGACTCGTGCCGTCGACGGGGTGGGGCTCGGTTCCGCGCGACGACCGTCAGTCGGTCTTCATGGTGCGGCACGGGTTCGCGCTGGAGCAGGTGGAACGCACCAGCGCGTTCGACCTGCACGGCTCGTTCGATCACGTCGAGGCGATGCTCGCCGAGGCACTCCGTGCCGCGGGCGACGACTATCGAAGCGTGACCTGGACGGGAGCCACCCCGACGCAGTATCTCGACTCGTTCGCCGAGGTCGTCTCGCGGATGGCGACGGACGCGCCGCAGGGCGGGATGGTCGTCGACGCGGAGCAGTGGGATGCCGCGCGCGTGCAGCGCCGCGACGCCCGCCTCGCCGACCAGCATCTGCTCGTCTCGGTCGCCGCGATCGAGCACGTTCCGACCGGCCGGCTGGTCGCCTACAACGAACTGGTCATCGGCGAGGACCGCACCGCGGCGACCCAGCAGTACGGCACGCTGGTGCGCAAGGAGCATCGCGGCCACCGGCTGGGAACCGTCGTGAAGTGCGCGAACCTGCTGCGGTGGCGCGAGCTCGTGCCCGAATCGCCGCGGGTGTCGACCTTCAATGCCGAGGAGAACCGTCCGATGCTCGACGTCAACGAAGCCATCGGATTCGTGCCGGTGTCGTACGCCGGGGCTTGGAAGAAGGTGCTCAGCTGATCCGCGGCATCCGTTGGCAGTGCGGGCAGTAGTGGCTCGAGCGGTTCGTGAAAGACACGCGGACGATCGGATGGCCGCACCGGGGGCACGGCTCACCGGTGCGGCCGTACGCGTTCAGGGCGTGCGCGAAGTACCCGGCCTGGCCGTTGACGTTGACGTACTGGGCATCGAAGCTCGTGCCGCCCTCGGCCAACGCCTTGTGCAGCACGTGACGGATCTCGCCGAGCAGGCGGTTCTTCGCGCGCGTCGACAGGGTCCGGGCGATGGTCTCGGGATGGATGCGGGCGGCCCACAGCGCCTCGTCGGCGTAGATGTTGCCGATGCCGCTGACCACGGTCTGATCCAGCAACACGCGCTTGATCGCGGAGTTCTTGCGGCCGAGCGCGGCGCGGAACCGATCGTCGCGGAATGCCGGGTCCAGCGCGTCGCGCGCGATGTGCGCCACCTGGCGCGGCACGGCCGCAGCATCCGTCCCCGCTCCCCCGGCGGCACCGTCGGGGGTCGGCTCGAGCGGATCGATCGCGAGAGAACCGAAGGTGCGCTGGTCGGCGAAGACGACCGCGAGTTCGCCGTGGTCGGGGTGCTCGAGGTCGAGCCGGATGCGCTCATGACGCTCGGGCGGGGCGCCGGGGTTTCGCAGCAGCAACTGCCCGCTCATGCCGAGATGCCCGATCAGGGCTTCGGGTGCATCGTCCAGCGGCAACCAGAGGAACTTGCCGCGCCGGGCAGCGCCGGTGATCCGGCGCCCGGTCAGCGCGGTCTCGAAGTCCGCCGCGGTGGTGGCGTGACGGGTGAGGGCTCGGTCGTCCAGAACCGTGACCGCCGAGATCGTCGCACCGGTGACGGCCGGTTCGAGGCCGCGCCGGACGACTTCGACCTCGGGCAGTTCAGGCACGGCCGCTGAGATCGCGCCACGCCTGCAGCGCAGCGGCCATCTCCGCGTGCTTCTTGCTCGTGCCCCGGCCCGAGGCGCTCACCGCGCCGACCTTCACGGTCGCCGAGAACACCCGGTCGTGGTCCGGCCCGGTGGACTCGACGCTGTAGACCGGCGGAGCCGAACCCTGTCGGGCCGCCAGCTCCTGCAGGCTCGTCTTCGGGTCCATGGCGGCGCCGTAGCGCTCGGGGTCGTCCAGCAGCGGCTCGACCAGCCGCAGCACGAGGGCGGTGGCGGCATCCTGTCCCGCCGACAGGAACGTCGCCCCGATGACCGCCTCCATGGTGTCCGCGAGGATGGAGTCCTTGTCGCGTCCGCCGGTCTGATCCTCGCCGCGTCCCAGAAGCAGATGATCGCCGAGACCGATGCCGCGGGCGACCTCGGCGAGCGCGATGGTCGACACCACACTGGCCCGCCGCTTCGCCAGCGAGCCCTCGTCCAGCTCAGGATGCTTGCGGTACAGCAGCACCGTGACGGCCTGTCCGAGCACGGAGTCGCCGAGGAACTCGAGGCGCTCGTTGTGCGGAAGCTGCCCGTTCTCGTACGCGTACGAGCGGTGGGTCAGCGCCAACGTCAGCAGTGCGGGGTCGATGTCGACTCCGAGCAGATCGGCGAGAGCGGCGCGCTGCGCCGTCGCATCCGACATCCCAGGATCAGACGTCGGCGACCTTGCGGCCCTTGTATTCCAGAAACAGCTCGGTGCCCTGGGAGTCCGTCACGACCTTCGCCTGATGCGGACGGCTGTACACGACCTTGCCGTTCTCGACGGTCTTGACGAGCGTGGGGGCTTCGGCCTTCCACTGCGCGCGGCGCGAGCGCGTGTTCGAGCGCGAGACTTTGCGCTTGGGGGGGTTACCTGCCATGACTGTCCACTTTCCTCAGATCTGCGATGAAGGCTCGGAGTCGTCCGCGCCCTCTGCCGGCTCCGAGGCGAACCCGGCGAGCGCAGCCCAACGTGAGTCGAGGGCATCTCGCGGTGTCGCGCCCGGGATGTCGGCCAGACGTTCGCCCGTCGTGGGATCGAGCCCCGGGCAATCCGGCCGGCAGACCGGCTGAAACGGAAGCGAGAGGACTGTCGCGTCCCTGACCAGAGTTTCAAGATCCACGTGATCGTCTTGAACCTCGAAGTCGTTCGCTTCGTCCTCAGGATACGCGAAAAGCTCCTGGAACTCGACTTCGACGGGCGCCACGATGTCGGTCAGGCACCGTCCGCAGATGCCCTGGTACTGCGTTCCGACGCTTCCGGAGACGAGGATCCCTTCGTGAACCGACTCGAGGCGGACCTCGACGGCCACGTCTTCGCCCTCCTGCACCGACACGAGGCCCTCGCCCCAGCGCTCGGCGATCGTCACGTCGAATCCGACCTCGCGCATCTCGCCGGGGCGGTGGACGATGTCTCGGACGTTGACGCTGAACGGTCCGGGGCGGCGGTTTCTCACCCCGGGATTCTACCGGCGGGCTCCTGGGGGAAGGCTCAGATGCCGCGCGCGCCGGTGTCGAGGAATCGACCGACCGCAGGCGGCACGAACGGCGACACGTCGCCGCCCAGGCCCGCGACCTGGCGCACGAGCGAACTGGACACCAGGGCGTGCGCGGGGTCGGGCAGCAGGAAGACCGTCTCGACGCCGGCCAGGTGGCGGTTCACGATGGCCATCGGGGTCTCGTAGGCCACATCCAGCTGCGAGCGGATGCCCTTGACGAGCACGCCCGCGCCGACATCCGTCGCGTAGTCCACCAGCAGTCCGACGCTCCACGACGCGACGACGACGTGGCCGTCGACGTCGCCCTCGGTGATCGACTGCTCCAGCAGCGCGATGCGCTGCGCGATCGGCAGCATCGCCTCCTTGTCGGGATTGTGGACGACGAGCACGTGGACGGTGTCGTACAGCGACGCCGCCTTCCGGATCACGTCCAGGTGGCCGAGGGTGGGCGGATCGAACGAACCGGGCACGACGGCGATCCGGTTGCTCACGGCATCCACACTATCGACCTGCCGGAGTCGCTAGGTTTTCGCGAGCGCGGCGCGCTCGGCCATGTCGAGCCGCCGGTCGATCGCCTGGGACAGGCCGGGATGCCGCAACAGGGCGGGATCGTCGTCGAGGATCTGCTCGGCCTCCTGCCGTGCCATCGCGATCAGGTCGGCGTCCTTGACCACCCGCAGCAGCCGAAGCGACGACCGCACGCCGGACTGCGCGTCTCCGAGCACGTCGCCCTCGCCGCGCAGCGTCAGGTCCACCTCGGCGAGCTCGAATCCGTCGCCCGTCCGCGCGACAGCGTCCACCCGCTCCCGGGCCGGGGTGCCCGGCTCCGCCTCCGTCACGAGCAGGCACAGTCCCGGGATCGTGCCGCGGCCCACGCGGCCGCGCAGCTGATGCAGCTGAGAGACGCCGAAGCGGTCGGCTTCCAGGATCACCATCGTCGAGGCGTTCGGCACGTCGACGCCGACCTCGATCACCGTCGTGGCGACCAGCACGTCGGTCTCGCCACCGGCGAACCCGCGCATGATCGCGTCCTTGTCCTCACCGGACATGCGCCCGTGCAGCGTCGCGACGCGGATGCCTTCGAACAGCGGATGCCGCGACAGCAGCTCGCCGGCCTGCACCACTCCCCACTGCGCACGGGGCGCTTCGCCGGCGATCGTGGGCTCGGGCGCCGCCACGTCGTCGTCGATCTCCCGGCCGGCGTTGGCGGCCGCATCGATCGCGGGGCACACCACGAAGACCTGGTGGCCCTTCCCGACCTCCTCGGCGACGCGCTCCCACACCCGACCGAACCAGCCGGGCTTCTCGGCGAGCGGAGCGACGAACGACTGGATGCCGGCCCGCCCGGGCGGAAGCGTGCGGATCGTCGACACGTCCAGGTCGCCGAACACCGTCATCGCCACCGTGCGCGGGATCGGGGTGGCGGTGAGCACGAGGACGTGCGGGGTGGTGCCCTTGGCGCGCAGCGTCTCGCGCTGCTCCACCCCGAAGCGGTGCTGCTCGTCGACGACGACGAGGCCCAGGTCGGCGAAGGTGGTCGATTCGCTCAGCAGCGCGTGGGTTCCCACGACGATCATCGCCTGACCGGATGCCACGCGCAGGGCGGCCTTGCGGCGCTCGGCGGCGCCGAGCTGGCCAGTGAGCAGCGTCGGCATGAGCTGCGGGGCGAGGGTGGGTCCCAGCATCCGCGCGATCGACCTCACGTGTTGCGCGGCGAGGACCTCGGTCGGGGCGATCAGCGCCGATTGACCGCCGCTCTGGGCCACCTGCAGCATGGCTCGCAGGGCCACCAGGGTCTTGCCCGACCCGACTTCGCCCTGCACGAGCCGGTTCATCGGCCAGTCGCCGGTCAGATCCGCGGCGATGGCGTCGCCGACCGTGACCTGGTCGGGGGTGCGCACGAACGCCAGCGCCGCGTCGAAGCCCTCGAGCAGTCTCCCCGCCGGCCGCTTGGTCGCCGAGAGCGCGCGCACGAACTGCCGCTGCTGCAACAGCGCCGTCTGCAGCACGAGCGCCTCCTGCATCCGCAGCGTGCGGCGGGCGGGCGGGATCTGCTCGGCGAAGTCGGGACGGTGGATGCGCTCGAGTGCGACCGCCTGGTCGAGCAGGCCGTGGCGGGCGCGGACATCCTCGGGCAGCGGGTCGTCGCCGGGGGCGAGCCCGTCCAGCACGACCTCGATCGCCTTGCGAAGCTTCCAGCTGGGTACGCTGCCGCTCGCCGGATAGATCGGGATCGGCTGGTGCGCGTAGGCCTGCGCATCCATCGTCGCCAGCGCCTCGTCGTCGAAGAGCTCGTAGTCGGGATGCGCGAACTGCTTGCCGTGCTTGTACGTTCCGACCTTTCCGGCGAAGATCCCTCGCCGACCCGGCCGCAGCTCGGCCAGGCGCCACCCCTGGTTGAAGAAGGTCAGCTGCACGTCGCCATGGCCGTCGGTGATCACGAGCTCCTGAATCGAGCCGCGCCGCTGCTTCATCGGCCGGTTGGCGGCGCTCTTGATCTGCGCGACGATCGTGACCTGGTCACCGACGACGAGCGAATCGATCGGGGTCAGCTCGCCGCGCTCGGCATACCGGCGCGGATAGTGCGCGAGCAGATCAGCGACCGTGCGCATGCCGAACGCGCGCGTGAAGGTTTTCGCCGCGGCCCCGAGCACGCCGTCCAGGCGCGACTCGAGCGTGTACGGCATGGCCACGAGTCTAGGCAGGACCGCTCACGCCCCCGCGGCGTCGGCGAGCGATCACGAGCGCTGGCTATCGTGAGTGCGTGACGCGCATCATCGCGGGGCGCGCAGGATCGATCGCGCTCGACGTGCCCGGCTCCGGCACCCGCCCGACCACCGATCGCGTGCGCGAGTCGCTGTTCGGTGCGCTGGAGTCCGCCGACGCGGTGCGCGGGATGGCGGTGCTGGATCTGTATGCCGGTTCGGGCGCCCTCGGGCTCGAGGCGGCCAGTCGCGGCGCGGCATCCGTCGACCTCGTCGACGCGTCACCGCGCGCGGTGGCGGTGATGCGCGGCAACGCCGTCCGGGTCGGGACAGCGCTCGCCGATGCGACGCCGCTGCGCGTGCATCGCAGCGCCGTCACCACGTTCCTGCGCGGTGCCGCCGGGCCATGGAACCTGGTGTTCCTCGACCCGCCGTACGACCTCGGCGACGCCGACCTCCGCGAAGCGCTCACCGCGCTGCTGCCCGTGTTGGCGCCGGATGCCACGGTCGTCGTCGAGCGCTCGACCCGCTCCGGTCCGCCGCCGGCGCCTGCCGGCCTGCGGTCCGCGCGGGACCGGCGGTACGGCGACACGACACTGTGGTGGATGCATCCGGACGCCGAGGGGACTCAGCCGCGCTCGGAGTCCCAGTCGCGGTAGGGATCCCATCCGCCGCGCCCGTCAGCGGGCCGCCCGTCGACCATCACGGCGACCGACGCCCGCGGCAGCGTCCGACCGATCCGCCGGAACCCGTCCGGCAGCGGCGCATCCGCGGCGAACGTCGCCAGCAGTGCGTGGTCTTCACCGCCGGACAGCGCCAGCATCGGGTCGTCGCCGAGTGCCGCGGAGTCGATGTCGACGGTGACCCCGGATGCATCGGCGAGCCGGCTCGCGTCCAGGGCGAGCCCGTCCGACACGTCCATCATCGCGGTCGCCCCCGCCGCGGCGGCGAGCGGCCCGAGGCGAACGGGCGGCTCCGGTCGCAACTGCCGGGCGATCGCGTGAGCGTCCGCGCTCGACAGTGCCCCCAGCGCCGCCGGGTCGACCGGGCTCGGCCGGCCGGAGGCATCCCGGAACCGGTCGAACAGCAGCGCGAGTCCGCGCGCGGCCACCCCGAGCTCGCCGGCGATCGCCACGACATCGCCCGCGCGGGCGCCGCTTCGCAGCACCGGAGCCCGCTCGTCGAGAACCCCGAGAGCGGTGACGGCGATCGTGAGCGTGTCCGAGACGGTGAGGTCGCCGCCCTCGACGCGGCATCCGGGTGCCAGCGCGTCGCACGCCTCGCGCAGGCCGTCAGCCAGACCCGCCGCGAACGACAGCGCGGTGTCGTCCGGCATAGCCAGTGCCACCAGCAGCGCGGTGGGCCGGGCTCCCATCGCGGCGATGTCGGCGAGGTTGACCGCCGCGGCCTTCCAGCCCAGGTCGTACGGCGCTGACCACGCCAGCCGGAAGTCCGGCCCGTGCACGAGCGTGTCGACGGTTGCGACCATCCGCCCGTCCGGCGCCGCCACGACGGCGGCGTCGTCTCCCGGGCCCACGATCGCCGCCGACCCGCCGAGCCGGTCGAGGATCCGCCGCAGCACCTGCTGTTCGGACAGCTCACCCACCGTCGGGTCCGGCACCGTCATCGGTCCACGGTATCCCCGGTTAGCCTGGGGAAGTGTCCCGCTTCGGCCGCGTGATCGCGGCAGCCGTGCTCGTCGCGGCCGCCGGGCTCACCGGGTGCTCATCCACGGTGTCGCTGACCCCCGCGCCGGACGCCGACGACCCGGGATGCGCGCAGGTGATGGTCAACCTGCCGTCGGTCGTCGCCGACCGGGACCGCCGGTGGACGGATGCCCAGTCCACGGCCGCGTGGGGCGACCCGGCCAGCGTCATCCTGACGTGCGGCGTGAAACAGCTCGGTCCGACGACCCTGCCGTGCCGGACGGATTCGAACGTGGACTGGGTCATCGACGAAAGCCAGGCACCGCGCTACCGCGTCACCTCGTTCAACCGCACGCCCGCCGTCGAGGTGTACCTCGACAACGACGTCGTCTCCAGCGCCGACGTGCTCGGCGCGCTGTCGCCGGTGGTGGCGCTGCTGCCCGCGAACGACAAGGCCTGCACGAGCGTCGACGGCACCGCCGGCTGAGCTACGCCGCGCGCTCGAGCGCCGACTCGATGAGTTCGGTGATCAGCTCGGAGTACGTCATCCCGGAGGCGATCCAGCACTTCGGGAACATCGAGATCGGCGTGAACCCGGGCATCGTGTTCAGCTCGTTGACGTAGAACTCGGTGCCGGTGAAGAAGAAGTCCACCCGTGCCAGACCCTGACCGCCCAGCGCCTCGAACGCGCGCGCGGCGATCCGCTGCATCTCGGCCAGCTCCTGGTCGTGCAGCTGCGCGGGACACACCAGATCCACGCCCGGGGCGTCGAGGTACTTCGCGTCGAAGTCGTAGAACTCCCGGCCGGACAGCACGATCTCGCCCGCCGCGCTCACGCGGGGGCCGGCGCCGCCCCGCCCCGACAGGACGCCGCACTCCAGTTCCCGGCCCGATACCGCCTGCTCGACGAGGGCGGTGTCATCCTCGGCGAACGCGACCGCCAGCGCGGCATCCAGCCCGTCCCAGTCCGACACCTTCGACACGCCCACACTCGAGCCCGCGCGGGCCGGTTTGACGAACAGCGGCAGCCCGAGCGAGCGCACGCGCTGCTGCCACACGGCCCGGTCGCGCTCGACGCTCGACCGGGTGATCGAGACCCACGGGACGACCGTGACTCCCGCCGCTTTCAGCATCGACTTGGTGGTGTGCTTGTCCATGGCGATCGCCGACATCAGCACCCCCGCTCCGACGTAGGGGATGTCGAGCAGCTCGAGGAATCCCTGCACTGTGCCGTCCTCGCCGAAACGGCCGTGCAGGATCGGGAACACGACGTCGACGTCGCCGAGGATGCGCTCGCCCGAGGCATCCCTCACCCGCAGCCGGCGGCTGGTCGCCGACTCTGGCCACAGCACACGGGTGCCGTTGTCGACCACCTCCGGCAGCCGATGAGGGTCCAGCGCGAACTTGGCCGGATCGTCGTCTTCGAGCACGAACGCGCCGTCGCGGGTGATGCCGATCGGGATCACCCGGAAGCGGTCACGGTTGATCGCCGCCAGGACGCCGCCCGCCGTGGCGGAGCTGATCGAGTGTTCGCTGGAGCGACCGCCAAAAAGCACCGCCACTGCCGGCTTGTCCATTCTGGGTCCTCTCGCCTTGCGGCGTGTCGTCGTCGGTCGTGAGGTGCGGGGCGATGTCCCGCGGGTTCATCGTGCCGTCCAGCACCATCTTGACCTGCTCGACGATGGGCATCTCGACGCCGGCTTCGCGGGCCAGCTGCAGCACCGGGGCGACGGATGCCAGACCCTCCGCCGTCTGGTTCATCTGCTTGATCACGTCCTGGAAGCTGTAACCCTGCCCGAGCCGACGCACAGCGGTGTTGTTTCGGCTGAGCGGAGACTGGCACGTGGCGATCAGGTCGCCGAGGCCGGCCAGTCCCTGCAGCGTCTCGGGATGCGCGCCGTACGCGACGGCGAAGTCGGTCATCTCCACGAGTCCACGCGTGATGATCGAGGCCTTCGTGTTCTCGCCGTATCCCACCCCGTCCACGATGCCGATCGCGACGGCGATGAGGTTCTTGAGCACCCCGCCGAACTCGGTGCCGATCACGTCGGTGTTCACGAACGTGCGGAAATAGCCGTTGCGAGCCCGCCGGGCGACCGCATCCGCCGTCTCCTGACTCGTGGACGAGATGACCGCGGCGGTGGGCTGCTCGCGGGCGATCTCGAGGGCGAGGTTGGGGCCGGATGCCACGGCTATGCGGTCCGGATCGCAGTGCAGCTCCTGCTCGATGACCTGGCTCATGCGCTGCCCGGTCCGCCCCTCGACGCCCTTCATGAGCGAGACGATCGGCGCCTCGGACGTCGATATCAGCGGGCGCACCGCTTTCAGGTTCGCCCGCAGCGCCTGGCTCGGAATCGACAGGTACACCTGCTCGGCGGCGTCCAGCGCCTCGGACAGGTGATGGGTGGCGGTCATGTCGCGAGGCAGGTTGATGCCCGGCAAATACTCGCTGTTGCGCTTGGCCTCGCTGATCTCGTGGGCAAGCTCTGCCCGGCGCGCCCACATCGTCACGTGCGCGCCGCCGTCGGCGAGGATCTTGCCGAACGTCGTGCCCCAGCTGCCGGCGCCGATGACGGCGACGCGCGGCGCCTCGCTCCTACGACTCAAGGCGGCCCGTTTCGTGCTGGCCGTGCGAGGTCGGATCCCAGCGCTCCTCGGGCGCCGGGACCCCCCGGATGCCGGACAACAGCTGCGCGAGGGAATCCATCAACCGCGTCGTGGCCTCGGTGAGCGTCGCCGGTTGCGTCGGGCGGTCGCGCAGATCAGCCAGGAACACCGGCGGCCCGACGACGACGGTCACCGGTCGGCGCAGCGGCCACAGCCTCAGCTTGCCGTACCGCGGCATGATCGCCTGCGCGCCCCAGTGCGCCATCGGGATCAGCGGGATGTCGTCGGCCAGGGCCAGTCGCGCCGCTCCCGTCTTGCCGCGCATCGGCCACATGTCCGGATCGCGGGTGAGGGATCCCTCGGGGTACACGATGACGCCCCGCCCCTCGTCGACGAGGACCTCCGAGGTCTTCAGCGTCTGACGTGCGGATGCCGCCGACGACGACCGTGCGACCGGCACCATCCCGGTGCGGGTGAGAACCCATCCGAGCACCGGCACCCGGAACAGGCTCTCCTTCGCCATGAACCGCGGCGGGCGCCCGAGCCGCCACGTCGCCACCGCCACGATCAGCGGGTCGAACTCGCTGTAGTGGTTCGGTGCGAGCACGTAGGCGCCGTTGGGCGGCAGGTTCTCGGCGCCCTCGATGCGCATCCTGGCGAACAGGCCGGTCAGCGGCACGACGATGCCGGCGAGCACCCAGAACAGGAAGGGGCGCCTCTCGCGGGAGGCGCCGTCGTGCGAGGTCGGCAACGCCGTTACCCGACGACGTCGAAATCGGCGCCGAGCACGGTGAGCTTGTCGAAGAACTTCTCGTACCCGCGGCTGATGATTCCGACGTTGCGCACGGTCGATTCGCCGTCGGCGGTCAGCGCGGCGATGACGTGGCTGTAGCCGCCGCGCAGGTCGGGCACCGTGATGTCCGCGGCGTGCAGCGGGGTGGGCCCGGTGATGACCGCGGCCTGCTCGAGGCTGCGCCGGGGCACCCGACGCGGCCCGTGCTGCAGGCCGTGGGGGTGGACGGCGATGTCGGCGCCCATCTTGCTCAACGCCTCGGTGAAGCCGAAGCGGTTCTCGTACACCGTCTCGTGGACGATCGAGGCGCCGCGCGCCTGCGTGAGGGCGACGATGAGCGGCTGCTGCCAGTCCGTCATGAAACCCGGATGCACATCCGTCTCGACCGTCACGCCCCGCAGCGACGCGCCGCGGCGGAACAGGATGCCGTCCTCGCGGATGTCGAAGTCGGCGCCGACCTTCCGCAGCACGTTGAGGAACGTGAGCATCTCCGGCTGGCGGGCGCCGCCGACGAAGATCTCGCCGTCGGTCGCCAGCGCTGCGCTGGCCCAGCTCGCCGCCTCGTTGCGGTCGAAGATCGCTCGGTGGTCGTAGCCGTGCAGCTGCCCGACGCCCTCGATGAGGATGACGCGATTGGGCTCGTACGAGATCAGCGCGCCCATCTTCTGCAGCACCGCGATCAGGTCCATGATCTCGGGCTCGATGGCGGCGTTGCGAAGCTCGGTCACACCGCGCGCGCGCACGGCGGTCAACAGGACCTGCTCGGTCGCGCCCACGCTCGGGTACGGCAGGTGGATGTTCGCGCCGCGCAGCCCCCGCTTCGCGGTCAGGCGGATGCCGCTCGGCAGCTTCTCGACCACCGCCCCGAACTTGCGCAGGGCGTCGAGGTGGAAGTCGATCGGTCGATCGCCGATCCGGCATCCACCCAGGTCGGGGATGAACGCCTGGCCGAGCCGGTGCAGCAGCGGTCCGAAGAACAGGATCGGGATGCGCGACGCCCCGGCGTGCGCGTCGATCTCCTCCATGTGCGCCGACTCGACATCGGCGGGATCGAAGCGCAGCGAACCGGGCTCGTCGCCGTCGTCGACGCGGACGCCGTGCACCTCCAGCAGCGAACGCACCACCGCGACGTCGCTGATGACCGGCACGTCCTTCAGCAGGCTCGGGCTCTCCCCCAGCAGCGACGCGACCATCGCCTTGGTGACGAGGTTCTTGGCGCCTTTGACCTGCACGCTGCCTCGTAACGGCTGGCCTCCCCGGATGGCGAGGATCTCGCCGGTAGCCCCCTTCCGACCGCCTGTGGCGAGTGTGTCGTCGAGGAGCGTCATAGGGTGGAGCCTCACTGTGCGGGAAGCGGCGGCACCGGTAGGGTGCGTGGCCTCCAGGATTCGCGTCGTGCTTCGTAAGCGGCGATTCTGTCTTCGCTCCGGAGGGTCAGACCGATGTCGTCGAGCCCCTCGAGAAGCCGCCACCTAGTGTAATCATCGATGTCGAACGGCACGTGGAGCTCGCCGAGCGTCGCCTGACGCGCCCGCAGATCCACCGTCATCGACACCCCGGGTTCGGCCTCGATCGCCGACCACAGCTTCTCGACATCCGCCTCCGACACCACACCGGTCAGCAGTCCCTGCTTGCCGGCGTTGCCGCGGAAGATGTCGGCGAACCTCGGGCTGAGCACGGCTTTGAAGCCGAAGTCGCGCAGCGCCCACACCGCGTGCTCGCGGCTGGACCCGGTGCCGAAGTCGGGCCCGGCGACGAGGATGCTGGCGCCTGCGTATTCCGGGCGGTTGATCACGAACTCCGGGTCCTGACGCCAGCTGGCGAACAGCGCGTCCTCGAAGCCGGTCTTGGTGACGCGCTTGAGGTACACCGCCGGGATGATCTGATCGGTGTCGACCGCCGAACGCTGCAGCGGCGCGGCGATGCCGGTGTGGATCGTGAACGCCTCCATTTCAGCGCCCCGCATCCACGGCAGCGGGAAGGTCGCTCGGGCTCGACAGCGTTCCGCGCACCGCGGTCGCGGCCGCCACGAGGGGGGACACCAGGTGGGTGCGCCCGCCCTTGCCCTGCCGCCCCTCGAAGTTGCGGTTGCTCGTGGACGCGCAGCGCTCGCCGGGCGCCAGCTGGTCGGGGTTCATGCCCAGGCACATCGAGCATCCGGCGAACCGCCACTCCGCGCCGAAGTCGGTGAAGATCTTGTCCAGACCCTCGGCTTCGGCCTCCAGCCGCACCCGCGCCGAACCCGGCACGACCATCACCCGGACGTGCTCGGCCTTGGTGCGGCCCTTCACGACGGATGCGAACGCGCGCAGGTCCTCGATGCGGCTGTTGGTGCACGACCCCATGAACACCGCATCCACCGCGACGTCCTTCAGACGCGTTCCTGGATGCAGATCCATGTACTCGAGCGCGCGTTCGGCGGCCGCCCGGTCGTTGGCGTCGGCGAAGTCCTCGGGCGACGGGATGACGTCGTTCAGCGGGACTCCCTGGCCGGGGTTGGTTCCCCACGTGACGAAGGGCTCGAGGTCGTTCGCGTCGAGGAAGACCTCGGCGTCGTAGACGGCTCCCTCGTCGCTGGGCAGGGTGCGCCAGTAGGCGACGGCATCCGTCCAGTCCTGTCCCGTCGGCGCGTGCGGGCGTCCCCGCAGGTACGCGAAGGTCGTCTCGTCGGGGGCGACCATGCCCGCGCGGGCGCCCGCCTCGATGGACATGTTGCAGATCGTCATCCGCCCCTCCATCGAAAGGGCCCGGATCGCACTGCCGCGGTATTCGAGCACGTAGCCCTGCCCGCCGTTGGTGCCGATCTTCGCGATGACGGCCAGGATGATGTCCTTCGCCGTGACGCCCGGCTTCAGGTCGCCTTCGACGGTGATCGCCATCGTCTTGAACGGCGTCAGCGGAAGCGTCTGGGTGGCCAGCACGTGCTCGACCTCGCTCGTGCCGATGCCGAACGCCATCGCTCCGAACGCGCCGTGGGTCGAGGTGTGCGAGTCGCCGCACACGACCGTGATCCCCGGCATCGTGAGGCCGAGCTGCGGGCCGATGATGTGGACGATTCCCTGCTCGGCGTCGCCGAGCGGATGCAGCCGCACCCCGAACTCGGCGGCGTTGCGGCGCAGCGTCTCGATCTGCGTGCGGCTGGTCAGGTCGGCGATCGGCTTGTGGATGTCGAGGGTCGGGGTGTTGTGATCCTCGGTGGCGATCGTCAGGTCGAGCCGGCGCACGGGGCGGTCCTCGGCGCGGAGGCCGTCGAAGGCCTGCGGGCTGGTCACCTCGTGAACGAGGTGCAGGTCGATGTAGATCAGGTCGGGCTGGCCGTTCTCGCCCTTGACGACGAGGTGGTCGTCCCACAGCTTCTCGGCGAGCGTGCGCGGCCGGTCGGGGATGACGGAGCCGGCGGGGATGGGGGTGCTCATGGCGTTCTCCTCGGGGTGTGGATCAAGCCCGCGCGAGACTCCGCGACGAGGGAGGGCTCAGAGCGAGGCCTCGTCGCGGCCGCGAAGGAGAAGGCGAGCGATCCGCATCCGGTCAGAGTACCACCGCCCCTCGACCGGCCCCGGCCGGGCCGGGGGCCCAGAGAACGGAGGGCGGATCAGCGCTCTTCCGGCGGCGCCGGTTGCGATACGGCGGGCGGCGCGGAATCGGCGGGCCCGGCTTCCGCTTTCTCGCGCCGGGATGCCGTGAGGCTCGCCGCGGTCGCGACGGCCATCGCCGCAACGATCACCCCGAGCGAGACCCAGGTGGAGATCTCGGGCGCCCACTCGATGTGCTGGCCGCCGTTGATGAACGGCAGCTCGTTCTCGTGGAGGGCGTGCAGGAACAGCTTCACGCCGATGAACGCCAGGATGAACGCGATCCCGTAGTGCAGGAACCTGAGGCGATCCAGCAGACCGCCGAGCAGGAAGTACAGCTGACGCAAGCCCATCAGGGCGAACAGGTTGGCGGTGAAGACGATGAAGGGGCTTCGCGTGATGCCGAAGATCGCCGGGATCGAGTCGATCGCGAAGATCAGGTCGGTGAAGCCGATCGCGATGAACACGAGGATCATCGGCGTCCAGATCTTCTTGCCCTTCACGACGGTGCGCAGCTTCGCCCCGTCGTATGAGTCGCTCATGTCGATGACGCGTCGCAGGAATCGCACGATGCCCGCCTCGGTCTCGGCGTCGGGAGACTCCTTGCAGGGGCACGCCTGCCGCCACGCGGTGTAGACCAGGAACGCGCCGAAGATGTAGAAGATCCAGCTGAAGTTCTCGATCAGCTGCGCGCCGATCAGGATGAAGATCCCGCGGAAGATCAGCGCGAGGATGATCCCGATCATCAGGACCTCCTGCTGCCGCTTCTTCGGCACCGCGAAGCCCGTCATGATGACGATGAAGACGAAGAGGTTGTCGATCGACAGCGAGTACTCGGTCAGCCAGCCGGCCACGAACTCGGTCGCGTGCGTCGGGCCGTCGATGATCAGCAGCAGCAGCGCGAAGACGAGCGCGAGCACCACGTAGAAGACGACCCAGAGGGTCGACTCCCGGGTGGACGGCACGTGCGGTCGCCGGTAGGCGAGCACGATGTCGGCGATCAGGATCAGGACGATCACGCCGAGCGAGACGATCTCGAACGGGAGCGGGACGATGGTCATGACGGAACTCCTCGAGGGCAGGGGCTGTCCTCGAACGTCTCTCCCCGCCCTGATCGGGCGCCGCACCCCCGGATTCCGCAGACGGTGCGGATCGTGCTGACGAGG
>CAXTES010000017.1:0-28328 GCA_964243215.1 uncultured Microbacterium sp.
CCGGGAGAATCCGGCCCGCGAAACTTCACGAATGTCCTTCGATCGGCACGATGAGGAGACATTCGTGCAGTCTCGCGGGCTCCGCGGGGCCGTCCCGGGTCACGGTGCCTTCGGGGCTTCGCTGAACGTCCGGCCGGCTAGCGCCCTCCGCACACGGTGGGCCAGAGCCGTGCAATCAGGATCGATGTCGTCGGCGCCGATCAGCATCACTCGCCAGCCGGCATCCTGGAACTGCTGCACGCGCGTCAAGTCTTGCAACCACTGCGCGCGGTCCGTGCGATGACCGTCGCCCTGATACTCGAGGAGAAGGCGCGCCTCGGGGTACCCGAGGTCGGCACGACGCCATCCCGACGAGGTCCACACCGGCACTTGGATTTGAGGCTCGGGCAACCCGTGCGCGACGAGGCGCAGCCGCAGCTGCGTCTCCTTCGGAGAATCGACCGGGGCTCGCACCTGGCCGATCGCGGCGGTCAGGGTCTTCGCGCCTCGTTTTCCGCGGCGTCGCGCAAGGGCCTGCCGCAGTTCTTCCACGGTGCAAAGCGGATGCCGTTGGCCGTATCGACGCGGGCCGGTGATCACGTAGTCTCCCACTGCGACGAGCCACTCCTCGTTGAGACTGCGTCGGGCACCGGTCGTCGAATCGATACCGCTACCGCCGGGGACGGCGAGCTGGCACCACACCTCGGCGGGCGCCACGATCGGAAGCATCTCCATCAGCACACCCGGCAGGTCTTGGTCGGCGGTCTCCCAGCCGACCACATCGCGCCGCCGCAGCGGAGATCTTCCCGCGAGTGCGATGGTGTGAAGGGGTTCGTCCACCGTTGAGGCCACGGGCAACGGCATGCCCCAGAGTCGAGCTGCGGTGAGGTGGCTGAACCACTGGTACGGACCGAGGAGCGGGCGCAGTGCGCCACACCGGTCCACGAGGTCCGTGAATTGCGAGGCCTGGTTGTAAACCCCGTGATGCGGCCGACTGACATCCGCTGCTCTGAGCCGGCTGCGCGGAACCCCCAACCGCATCGCCTCGCCGAACCGGAACGGACCCCACGTCAACGGCTCAGGCAACGGCGTGGACGACGGCATCCCTCGATGATGGCGTCGTCCCCTGCTGTCGCGACGGAGCTGTCCACAGGCAGCCGCGAGACTTCACGAATGTCTGCTGGGCGGCCGCTCACCGTGACATTCGTGCAGTTTCGCGCGCATTCCGGCGGGGGGACGGGGCGGGGCAACGCCGGGGGGACGCTCGTGCAGTCCGGGGGCGGAGGCAGGCCGCTAGCGCTTCTCGAGCTCCTCGGCCACCAGGAACGCCAGCTCGAGGGACTGCATGTGGTTCAGGCGGGGATCGCACAGCGACTCGTAACGCGTCGCGAGCGTGTTCTCGTCGATCATCTCGGAGCCACCGAGGCACTCGGTCACGTCGTCGCCGGTGAGTTCGACATGGATGCCGCCCGGCAGCGTGCCGGCGACCCGGTGCGCGTCGAAAAAGCCCCGCACCTCGTCGACGACGTCGTCGAAGCGACGCGTCTTGTAACCGGTCGGCGTGGTGATGCCGTTGCCGTGCATGGGGTCGGCGACCCACAGCGGCGTCGCCCCGGCGTCGCGGACGGCCTCGAGCAGCGGCGGCAGCGCGTCGCGCACCTTGCCGGATCCCATCCGGGTGATGAAGGTCAGGCGCCCGGGCTCGCGGTGCGGGTCGAGCTTGTCGATCAGCGCCAACGCGGCATCCGGCGTCGTTCCAGGACCGAGCTTGACCCCGATCGGGTTGCGGATGCGGGAGAAGTAGTCGACGTGCGCGCCGTCGAGGTCGCGGGTGCGCTCGCCGATCCACAGGAAGTGGGCCGAGGTGTTGTAGGGCGTGCCGGTGCGCGAGTCGATGCGCGTCATCGGTCGCTCGTAGTCCATGAGCAGGCCCTCGTGGCCGGTGTAGAACTCCACCCGGCGCAGCTCGTCGAAGTCGGCACCGGCCGCTTCCATGAACTTGATCGCGCGATCGATCTCCTGCGCGAGCCGGTCGTACCGCTGGTTCGCCGGGTTCTCCGCGAACCCCTTGTTCCAGCTGTGCACCTCCCGCAGGTCGGCGAAGCCGCCCTGCGTGAAGGCCCGGATGAGGTTCAGGGTCGACGCCGCGGTGTGGTAGCCCTTCAGCAGCCGCGCCGGATCGGCCTGCCGGGACCCCTCCGTGAAATCGAATCCGTTGACGATGTCGCCGCGGTAGGCCGGCAGCGTCACGTCACCGCGCGTCTCGCTGTCGCTCGAGCGCGGCTTGGCGAACTGCCCCGCCATCCGGCCCATCTTCACGATCGGCATCGACGCGCCGTAGGTGAGCACGACCGCCATCTGCAGCACCGTCTTGATGCGGTTGCGGATCTGGTCGGCTGTGGCGCCGGCGAACGTCTCGGCGCAATCGCCCCCCTGCAGCAGGAATGCACGTCCGGATGCCGCGCGGGCCAGCCGCTCGCGCAACAGGTCGACCTCGCCGGCGAACACCAGCGGCGGCAGCGTCGCGATCTCGTCGGAGACCGCGGCCACGGCGTCGGCGTCGGGCCACTGCGGCTGCTGCTTGATCGGCAGCGCTCGCCAGTGGTCGAGCACGTCGAGCTGCTGGAGCATCGGATCAGTCTATCGGCGCCGGTTCCGCAGCCCGCTCGGGTCCGGCCGCCGCCAGCCTGCCCTTGACCGTCGTGGCGTAGACATCCTCGTACTGCTGCTCGCCCAGCCGCTGCAGCGAGACCATGATCTCGTCGGTGATGGAACGGAGGATGTACCGGTCGCCTTCCATGCCGGCGAATCGTGAGAAATCCAGCGGCTCCCCGATCACCACCCCCACCCGCACCACCCGCGGCACGCGCTGTCCGATCGGCATCATCGTGTCGGTGTCGACCATGACGACCGGCACCACCGGCACGTGCGCCTCCAGAGCCATCCGCGCGATGCCGGTGCGGCCGCGATACAGCTTGCCGTCGGGACTGCGGGTGCCCTCGGGGTAGATGCCGAGCAGGTCGCCGCGGCCGAGCACCTGCAGGCCGGTGTTCAAGGATGCCTCGGAGGCCTTGCCGCCGGACCGGTCGATGGGTATCTGCCCGGTGGCCTTGAAGAACATGCGCGTCGCCCAGCCCTTGAGACCGCGGCCGGTGAAGTAGTCGCTCTTGGCCAGGAACGACATCGGCCGGTCGATCAGCAGCGGCAGGAAGACCGAGTCGACGAAGGACAGGTGGTTGCTCGCCAGGATCGCGGGGCCGTCGCTCGGGACGTTGCGGCGACCGACGATCCACGGGCGGAAGATCGCCTTGAGCACCGGCCCGATCACGACGTACTTCATCAGCCAGTAGAACATCGCCCACCCGCTCCGGTGCCGCCGATGTCGAGGCCGAGGGTGAGCACCGGTGCAGTCTAGCGGTCGGGGTGTGCGGGCCCACCTCGGTCCCCGGGCGGCGCCGACCCGGTCGGTTAGGATCGGGTGACAGCCTCGCACCTGCCGGTACCGAAGGAGTTGCCGCGATGAGTCCCGTTCAGTTCGAAGTGCCGGCGATCGTGCCGGCCGATCCCACGGCCAACATCGCCGACCTGCTCGTCCAGCGCGTCCTGGCGACTCCGGAGCGGGCGCTGTTCGCCGTGCCGGACGGCGGCGGGTGGCGCGACATCACCGCCGCCGAGTTCCAGCGTCAGGTGATCGCGCTCGCGAAGGGCTTCGTGGCGGCCGGGGTACAGCCCGGGGACAAGATCGGCTTCATCGCCCGAACCACGTACGAGTGGACCCTCGTGGACTTCGCCCTGTTCTATGCCGGCGCCGTGATGGTGCCGGTGTACGAGACGAGTTCGGCGGGGCAGGTGCAGTGGATCCTGTCGGATTCCGGCGCCGTCGCATGCATCACCGAGCTGCCCGACCACTCCGCCCGGGTCGCCGAGATGCGCGCGGAACTGCCCCTCATCCGCGACGTGTGGGCGATGCACGACGGCGTGCTCGAAGAGCTCGTCGAGCGTGGGACGTCCGTTGCCGACGACGAGATCGAGCGGCGGCGAGGCATCGCGAACGGCTCCGACATCGCGACACTGATCTACACCTCGGGTTCGACGGGGCGACCCAAGGGCTGCGTTCTCACCCACAGCAACTTTGTCGAGCTGTCGCGCAACGCCGCCAAGGCGCTCAGCGAGGTCGTCGAGACGCCCGGTTCATCCACGCTCCTATTCATCACGACCGCGCACGTGTTCGCGCGGTTCATCTCGATCCTCGACATCCACGCCGGCGTCAAGACCGGCCACCAGCCCGACACCAAGCAGCTGCTCCCGGCCCTCGGATCGTTCCAGCCCACCTTCCTGCTCGCTGTCCCCCGCGTGTTCGAGAAGGTCTACAACTCGGCCGAGCAGAAGGCGGAGGCCGGCGGTCGCGGCAGGATCTTCCGGGCCGCCGCCAGCGTCGCGATCGAGCACTCCAAGCGGAAGCAGGACGGTGAGAGGGTGCCGTTCGGCCTCGCGGTGCGGTTCGCGGTGTTCGACCGGCTCGTGTACTCGAAGCTGCGTCACGCGATGGGCGGCCGGGTGAAGTACGCCGTGTCCGGCTCGGCGCCACTGGGACAGCGGCTGGGACACTTCTTCCACAGTCTCGGCGTCGTGATCCTCGAGGGGTATGGCCTCACCGAGACCACGGCGCCGGCCACGGTGAACCTGGCCACCAAGTCGAAGATCGGCACGGTGGGTCCGGTGCTGCCGGGCGTCGGCATCCGGCTCGCCGACGACGGTGAGATCCAGGTGCGCGGCATCGACGTGTTCAAGGAGTACTGGCGCAATCCCGAGGCGACCGCGGACGCATTCGACGGCGACTGGTTCAAAACCGGCGACCTCGGCTCGTTCGACAGCGAGGGATTCCTGTCGATCACCGGCCGCAAGAAGGAGATCATCGTCACGGCCGGCGGCAAGAACGTCGCCCCGGCGGTGCTGGAGGACCCCATCCGGGCGAACCCGATCGTCGGGCAGGTCGTCGTCGTCGGGGACCAGAAGCCGTTCATCGCCTGCCTGGTGACCCTCGACTCCGAGATGCTGCCGACGTGGCTGGCGAACAACGGACTGTCCAAGGACATGTCGTTGGCGGATGCCGCGACCAACGAGGCGGTCCGCGCCGAGGTGCAGCGGGCCATCGACCGCGCCAACACCCACGTGTCGCGCGCGGAGTCGATCCGCAAGTTCACGATCCTGCCGAGCGAGTGGACCGAGGCGAGCGGTCATCTCACCCCGAAGCTGAGCATCAAGCGCAACGTCATCATGAGGGACTTCGCCGACGACGTCGACGGCCTCTACAACGTGCCGGTGAGCACGAAGAACGTCTCGCTGACCTAGAACCACTCGCTCTCGCGGATCTCGCGCATCGCGACACGTCGGTCCGGCGGCTCCAGTCGGTCTATGTAGAGGGTGCCGTCGAGGTGATCGGTCTCGTGCTGCAGCGCCTGTGCGAGCAGTCCCTCGCCCTCGAGGATCACCTCGTCGCCGTCGAGGTCCACCCCGACGACACGGGCGCGCGGGTAGCGGATGACGTCGTGCCACAGACCCGGAACGGACAGGCATCCCTCGCCCACCGCCTCGGGCTCCCCCGACACCTCGGCGAGCACCGGGTTGATGACGTAGCCGATGTCGCCGTCGATGTTGAAGCTGAACGCGCGGAGCCCGACACCGATCTGCGGCGCGGCCACTCCCGCGCGTCCGGGCGGCTCGACGGTGTCGACGAGGTCGCGCACCAGCGCGCGGACACCGTCGTCGATGTGCGCGATCGGTGCGCTGACTGCTCGCAGGACGGGGTCGCCGAAGAGGCGGATGGGACGGACTGCCATCAGGCGGCCGTCGCGAGCCCGCGCAGCCCCTCGATGACGGCGGCGGCCAGATCCCGGGCGGCACGCCGCGTCCCGTGCTGCAGGTCTCGGAACGAGATCGAGCTGCCGGTGGCGATCTGCGGATCGTACGGCATCCGCACCACGGTCCGCACGCGTGTGCGGAAGTGCGACTCCAGCTCGGCGGGGCGCACGAGCGGTGTTCCGGGCCGCGAGTTGTTCAGCACGACGACGGCGTTACGCACCTGCTCGGCGAACCCGTTGGTCTCCAGCCAGGTGAGCGTCTCGGATGCCAGTCGCGCCTCGTCGACGCTGAGGCCCGCGACCACCACGAGCTGGTCGGCCAACTCGAGGGTCGCGCCCATCACCGAGTGCACGATGCCGGTGCCGGTGTCGGTGAGCACGATCGAGTAGTAATGGGCGGCCAGCGAGGCGACGTCCTGGTAGTCGCGATCGCTGAACGCCTCCGAGACGCGTGGGTCGGAGTCGGATGCCAGAACATCCAGACGCGTCTCGTCGCGCGTGACGACCGTGGAGACGTCGTTGTAGCCATTCACCTCGCCGCTGCTGCGGGCCAGGTCCCGGACGGTCATTCCGCTGGGCCGGGCGATCCGCTCGGCGAGGGTGCCGCGGTCCGGATTCGCGTCGATGGCGATGATGCGGTCGTCGCGCGCGTCGGCGAGCGCCATGCCGAGCAGTGTCGTGATGGTGGTCTTGCCGACCCCGCCCTTGCGCGACAGCACCGGCACGAACCTCGCCCCGCCCGTCAGCGGGGCCGCGATCCGGCGATCCAGTTCCTTGCGCTCGCGCGCACGCTTGCTGTCGCCGAGGTTGATGCGCCGTCCGGAGATCGTGTAGACGAAGTGGGCCCATCGGCCCTCGGGCTCGGGCCCGCCGACCTTGCTGTGGTCCAGCAGCCGGTCGGCGGTCAGCAGATCGGAGCTCTCGCGGGTGTCCTCGATCTCGCCGAGGCGCTTGGAGGTCAGCTCGACCTCCTGATGCGGCGGATGGATGCGCTCCACCTCATGCGCGCGATCGACGTTGCCGGTGTGGTGAGCTTCGCGGCGCGTCGTCGGCACCGGACCGCTCGGGGATGCGGTTGCCTGGGCGACCGCGGCCGCCGCCGGATTCGGTGCCGTGGACGGGATCGTCGCGGCAGGTTGTTGCGGCTCCGGCTGCGCAACATCGGCGGGCACCGCGACGGTCGACGAGGTGTCGGGAGCCGACGGCTCATCGATGACGACCTCGGCGGTGTCGATGATCTCGGAACGGTCGGGCTCGGGCTCGAGCGTCTCTTCGACCACCGCTTCGACGTCGAGGTAGGGCTCGTGGGGCGCCGTCGGCTCCGCGTCCGCCGCGGCCATCGCCGCCAGGTCGTCGTACGGCACGCCGTCGTAGGGCACCCCGTCGTCGATCACGTCGTCGTCGAGGTCGTCCTCGGATGCGGCACCGAACGACACCGGCACCTGCGCGGTGAACGCCGATCCGAGGATGCCGATGCCGGTCGTGTCGAGGTTGCCGGCGTCGGCGAGGACGGCGTTGTCGTTCTTCTCCGCGTCTTCGTCGTGCGTCGGTTCGAGGCGATCGGGCGTCACAGAGCTGTCTCCAAACGGGCATCCGGGCCGCAGCCCGCCCTCCAGGCTACTGCGCGGGTCGGACGACGGCCAAAAGGTCGCCCGCCTCCACCTGCTGCGTGCCGACCACCGCGAGTCGTTCCACGACGCCCGAGACCGGGGAGGTAATGGCGGCCTCCATCTTCATCGCCTCGATGGATGCCACCGCCTGACCGGCCTCGACGGTGGCGCCGACCTCGACTTTGACCGTCACGACACCCGAGAACGGGGCGGCGATCTGGCCGGGCCTGGACGTGTCGGCCTTCTCGGCGGCGCGGGTGTCGACCTTGATGGCGCGGTCGCGCACGTAGACCGGTCGAAGCTGGCCGTTGAGGGTCGTCATGACGGTGCGGATGCCCTTCTCGTCCGCCTCGCCGATCGCTTCGAGCCCGACGTACAACTGCACGCCCGGATCGATCTCGGCCATGTGCTCCTCCCCGGGCTTGAGTCCGTAGAGGTAGTCCGGCGTTCCGAGCGCGGCCAGATCGCCATACGTGTCCCGGTTGCGCTCGAACTCGCCGGCCGGGCCGGGGAACAGCACTCGGTTCAGCGTGCGCCGCCGCTGCTGCGCATCCCCGTCGAGCCCCTCCCGCTCCTCATCGGTCAGCGGCACGACGTCGATGTCGACGTGCTTGCCGGCCAGGACCTTCGAGCGGAACGGCTCCGGCCATCCGCCGGGAAGGTCGCCGAGTTCGCCGGCCATGAATCCGACCACCGAGTCGGGGATGTCGTAGTTCTGCGGGTTCTGCTCGAAGTCGGCGGGGTCGGCCTTGGCCGCGACCAGCGCGAGGGCCAGGTCACCCACCACCTTCGACGAGGGCGTGACCTTCGGGATGCGGCCGAGGATGCGGTCGGCTGCGGCGTACATGTCCTCGATCAGCTCGAAGTCGTCGGCGAGCCCGAGCGCGATGGCCTGCTGGCGCAGGTTGGACAGCTGGCCGCCGGGGATCTCGTGGTGATAGACGCGGCCGGTCGGTCCGGGAAGGCCCGACTCGAACGGGCGGTAGAGCTGACGCACCGCCTCCCAGTACGGCTCGAGGTCGCTGACCGCCTGCAGACTCAGGCCGGTGTCGCGGTCGGTGTGCGCCATCGCGGCCACCAGGGCCGACAGCGACGGTTGACTCGTCGTGCCCGCCATCGGTGCGGCGGCCGCGTCCACGGCATCCGCTCCCGCCGCGCTGGCCGCGAGCAGCGTCGCGAGCTGGCCGCCGGCGGTGTCGTGGGTGTGCACGTGAACCGGCTGGTCGAAGCGCTCGCGAAGCGCGGCGACGAGCCGGGATGCCGCGGCGGGCCGCAGCAGTCCGGCCATGTCCTTGATCGCCAGAATGTGGGCGCCGGCCCCGACGATCTGCTCGGCAAGGCGCAGATAGTAGTCGAGCGTGTACAGCTGCTCAGCGGGATCGAGCAGGTCGCCGGTGTAGCAGACGGCGACCTCGGCGACAGCGGTGCCCGTCTCCAGCACCGCTGCGATGGCGGGACGCATCTGGTCCACGTCGTTGAGCGCGTCGAAGATGCGGAAGATGTCGATGCCGGTCGCGGCCGCCTCGCGCACGAAGGCATCCGTGACCTCCACGGGTCGGGGCGTGTACCCGACGGTGTTGCGTCCGCGCAGCAGCATCTGGATGGGGATGTTCGGGATGGCCTCGCGAACGGCCGCGAGCCGCTCCCAGGGGTCCTCGGCGAGGAATCGCAGGGCGACGTCGTAGGTCGCGCCGCCCCACGCTTCGATCGACAGCAGCTGCGGCGTCATCCGGGCCACGTGGCCGCCGACGCGCACCAGATCGCGGGTGCGCACGCGCGTGGCCAGCAGGGACTGGTGGGCGTCGCGGAAGGTGGTCTCGGTCACCGCGAGCGGCGTCTGCTCGCGCAGCGCGCGCGCGAAGCCCGCCGGTCCGAGCGCCCGCAGGCGTTCCAGGTTGGCCGCCGGCGGCGGGACGGTCAGGTCGATGTGCGGCAGCTTGCTGCCCGGGGAGACCGCGAGGGGTTTCTCGCCGTACGGCCGGTTGACGGTGATGTCCGCCAGCCAGTTGAGCAGCTTGGTGGCCCGGTCCCGCGACGGGTGGCTGGTCAGAAGCTGCGGACGCTCGTCGATGAACGAGGTGCTGACGTCGCCGGCGGCGAAGGCGGGATCGTCCAGCACGGCGCGCAGGAACGGGATGTTCGTCGAGACGCCGCGGATCCGGAACTCCGCCAGGGCGCGCTTGGCCCGGGCCACCGCGGCGGGGAAGTCGCGAGCACGGCAGGTGAGCTTGGCCAGCATCGAGTCGAAGTGCGGGCTGATCTGCGAGCCCGCGGCCGTCGTGCCGCCGTCGAGGCGTATACCGGCGCCGCCCGGCGATCGGTAGGTGGTGATCCGCCCGGTGTCGGGACGGAAACCCTGCGAGGGATCCTCCGTCGTGATGCGGCACTGCAGTGCCGCCCCGCGCAGCACGATGTCCTCCTGCTCGAGGCGCAGATCGTGCAGCGTCTCCCCCGCCGCGATCCGCATCTGCGACTGCACGAGGTCGACGTCCGTCACCTCCTCGGTGACGGTGTGCTCGACCTGGATGCGCGGGTTCATCTCGATGAACACGTGCTCTCCGGCGCGGGCCCCCGCGGTGTCGACGAGGAACTCGACGGTACCGGCGTTGACGTAGCCGATCGAGGTGGCGAACGCGATCGCGTCGCGATGGATTCGCGTCCGCAGACCTTCGTCGAGGTTCGGAGCGGGGGCGATCTCGATCACCTTCTGGTGCCGCCGCTGCACGGAGCAGTCCCGTTCGAACAGGTGCACCGTGTGGCCGGTCGCATCCGCGAGGATCTGCACCTCGATGTGCCGGGGGCGCACCACCGCCTGCTCGAGGAAGACGCGGGCGTCGCCGAACGCGCTGCCCGCCTCGCGCATGGCCTCGGCGATGGCGGGAGCCAGGTCGCCCTTCGATTCCACGCGGCGCATCCCGCGGCCCCCGCCCCCGGCCACCGCCTTGACGAAGATCGGGAACCCGATGTCGTCGGACTGCGCGACGAGGGCGTCGACATCGTCGGATGCGTCGGTCGATCGCAGCACCGGAACACCCGCCGCGCTGGCGTACTCCTTCGCGGTCACCTTGTTGCCCGCCATCGACAGCACGGTCGCCGACGGGCCGATGAAGGTGATGCCGTTCTCCGCCGCCCGCGCGGCGAGGTCGGGGTTCTCCGAGAGGAATCCGTATCCGGGATAGATCGCATCCGCACCCGCCTGCAGTGCCACCCGGATGATCTCATCGACGTCGAGATACGCGCGCACGGGATGCCCCGGCTCCCCGATCTCGTAGGATTCGTCGGCTTTCTGACGGTGCAGTGAGCCACGATCCTCATACGGGAATACAGCGACGGTTCGTGCACCCAGTTCGAACGCCGCGCGGAATGCACGAATGGCGATCTCACCGCGATTGGCGACCAGGATCTTCCGGAACATGCGGACCCCCAAAGGGCCGGCGCGGGCACGCTCGCCGTGCCGCACGCAGTCGAGCCAAGTGTGCTCCCAGCCTAGGGGAAGGTAACGTAGTGCCTTGTGCACGTCCTCTCCGTCAGCTCGCTCAAGGGCGGCGTCGGCAAGACGACCGTAACCCTCGGACTCGCTTCAGCGGCATTCGCCCGCGGCGTCCGCACGCTCGTCGTCGACCTCGACCCGCAGTCCGACGTCTCGACGGGCATGGACATCCAGGTCGCCGGACGACTGAACGTGGCGGACGTTCTGGCGAACCCCCGCGAGAAGGTGGTCCGCCAGTCGATCACTTCGAGCGGGTGGGCGCGGGTGCACCCCGGAACCATCGATGTCATGATCGGCAGCCCCTCCGCGATCAACTTCGACGGCCCGCATCCGAGCGTGCGGGATGTGTGGAAGCTCGAGGAGGCCCTGGCGACCGTTGAGGGCGACTACGACCTCGTGCTCGTGGACTGCGCACCGTCGCTGAACGCACTGACGCGCACGGCCTGGGCCGCCAGCGACCGGGTCATCGTCGTCACGGAACCGGGTCTGTTCTCGGTTGCGGCGGCCGACCGCGCCCTGCGTGCCATCGAGGAGATCCGCCGCGGCCTGTCGCCGCGCCTGCAGCCGCTCGGCATCGTGGTGAATCGGGTACGACCGCAGTCGATCGAGCACCAGTTCCGCATCAAGGAGCTGCGCGACATGTTCGGCCCGCTCGTGCTGTCACCGCAACTGCCCGAACGCACTTCGCTGCAGCAGGCGCAGGGTGCGGCCAAGCCGCTCCACATCTGGCCGGGCGACTCGGCGCAGGAACTCGCCGCGGACTTCGACGCGCTGCTGGACCGCGTCATGCGCACCGGACGCATCCCGGTGCCCGGCGAAGAGCGGGTCTAAGCGGAGCGCTTCGCTCGTCGCGCCGCGAGCTCGTCCTCGGAGTCCAGAGCTTGCGCGTCGAGGTTCACGAGCGTCGATTCGACTTCGCGCAGCACCTTGCCGACGGCGATGCCGAACACTCCCTGGCCTCGGCTGACCAGGTCGATCACCTCGTCGTTCGACGTGCACAGATAAACCGACGCGCCGTCGCTCATCAGGGTGGTGCCGGCGAGGTCGCGGATGCCGGACGCACGCAGTTGCTCCACCGCCGTCCGGATCTGCTGCAGCGAGATACCGGTGTCCAGCAGCCGCTTCACGAGCTTGAGCACCAGGATGTCGCGGAACCCGTAGAGCCGCTGGGATCCCGAGCCGCTCGCGCCGCGCACGGTCGGCTCGACGAGCTGAGTGCGGGCCCAGTAGTCCAGCTGCCGGTACGTGATGCCGGCCGCGCGCGCGGCGACCGCGCCGCGATAGCCCACCTCGTCGTCCATCTGCGGGAGGCCGTCGGTGAACAGGAGATCGGCGACGAATTGCGGCTCGCCGACCGCTTCGTCAGCGGTCATTCGCGTCCTTCCTGTCACGGCCTCCGGCACGCTGCGACGCGCGTCGGGGGCTTCTCCCACGGTAGGCCAGCGATGCACCCGCGGCAACGACATCCGGCCCCGGCGGTCCGGCGTGTCGCGCGGTCAGCCGATGATCCGCTCCAAAGCGGCGCGCGTGTACACCGAGCGCACCTCGTCGAGCCGTTTGGCCAGCTCGGGAGCCACCTCGCTCGCGCGGGCGCGGGACGTGGCATCCGCCCGTCGCAGCAGCGGCGCCAGCGCCGACTCGATCAGCGCCACCTCGCGCTGTGCGCCCTGCAGGAGAGCCCGCAGATGCCGGGGCTCGATGCCGTGACGATCCAGCGCCACCAGCGCGCGCAGCAGCGACACGGTGTCGTCGCCGTACGAGTCGGACGCCGCGACGAGCCCGGTGCTGACCGCATCGTTGAGCAGCTGCGGTGCGGCTCCGGTCACTGACAGCAGTTCGTCGCGGCGGTGCCGACGCGGCGCCGGAACGATCGAGGGCGGCACAGCCGTCGGGGCGGCCGGCTCGCGGCCGGCGTCGAGTTCGGCGAGGTACTCGCGGATCACCACGAGCGGCAGATAGTGATCGCGCTGCAGGGTCAGTGCCAGCCGCAGGCGCTCGAGGTCGGCCTGCGTGAATTTGCGATACCCCGATTCGGCGCGGTGCGGGGTGACGATGCCCTGCACCTCGAGGAATCGGAGCTTGCTGGAGGTCAGGTTCGGGAACTCCGGCGTCAGGCGGGCCAGGACCTGCCCGATACTCAGAACTCCCCCGGCCGCCGCGCGTCCGTGGGGGGATGCCGCCGCCATCACCCGGCCGAGGTCTGCGGCAGGTCGGCGGGTGAGACGAAGAAGTTGAGGCGGAACTTGCCGATCCGCACCTCGGCGCCATTGGCCAGGCCCGCGCGGTCGACCCGTTCGCCGTTGACGTACGTGCCGTTCAGGGAGCGCTGATCGACGATCTCGAACAGTGCTCCGTGACGGGTGATCTCGGCGTGGCGGCGCGAGACCGTGACGTCGTCGAAGAAGATGTCCGCTTCGGGATGCCGTCCCACCGTGGCGACGTCCGTGTCGAGCAGGTACCGCGCCCCGGTGGTCGGTCCGGACCGCACGATCAGCAGTGCCGAACGACCCGGGAGAGCCTCGATGGCCTCCAACTCGACGTCGTTGAGGTCGGCACCGAAGGGCACGAACGACAGGTCCGAGTCGTGGCCGAAGGTCTGGGTGGTGTCGCTGGATGCGGCCGCCGCCGATCCGTCGTCGGGCCCTCGCCGGATCTCATCCGGTCCGGGGCGGCGGTCATCGTCCACGGTTCCTCCTCGCCGGTCAGCCTATCCGATCGGCCCCAGCCGCAAACGACCCGATCACCGGAGGCGGCGGTCCTATGTTTCGTCGTGTGTCACGTCGGATGCCTCGTCGCGCGGGGGCTCCTAGCCTTGCGGGACATCCGAAACCGAAGGAGCCCGCCGTGTCCTCGTCGCATCCTGGCATCCCGCCCCTCGAGGTGCGTGAGCGTGCGACGTGCATGTGCGAGCACGGCTACGACTGCACCTCGTACGCCCCCGGTCACGCGGTGCATCTGATCCAGTCGCGGCTGGCATCCGCGACCCCGTCCGAGTGGATGGATGCGATCGTCGAGGCGACGGATGCCTCGAACGGCACGCTCGTGCTGCGGCGGGTCGCCGACGCCGCGCCGATCCTCATCTGGCACGGCGGCGCGGCAGCACGCGATGTGCCGGTCGGCTCCCCGGTGGCCCTGCACGGGCGATACCACGTGCTCGCCGACGGCGCCCGCCGCTTCAACGTGTTGCGCGATGCCGCACCGGTGACGGGCTTCCCGGTCGCCTAGGCGCCGGGTCTAGGACGCCATCGCGGCGTCTTTGACGGCCATGCAGGCGTCCATGCACGCCTTGCAGGCCTGAGCGCACATCTTGCAGACGTCGCTCTCGTCGGCGTGCTCCATGCACTCGTCCATGCAGACCTGGCACATCGCCATGCAGGCGTCGAGCATCGACATCATCGCGGCCGGTGTCATGCCCTGCATCCGCATCATGGCCCGCATCATCGTGTTGCACATGTCCGCGCAGTTCATGCATGCCGGCGAGCACGACATCATCTGGGTGGCACAGATCGTGCACGCCTGCTCGCACGCCGAGCAGGCATCCATACAGGCCTGCATCTTCGACATGTCCATCGTGTCCATACCGGGCATCGACATCATGTCTTTCGACATCATGTCCATCATCATGGCGTCCATTGCGCACTCCGTTTCGGCCTGTCCGTGGGGCGGGCACAACGCCCGCCTCGCCGCCATCGTAGACTCGTGCGCCGTGTCGCAGAAGGGCTTCGGTAGGCTCGCCGGGTGATGTCATCAGCGATTCACAAGCCCGCCCGGCGCCGCCTGGCGGCTCTCGGCGCCGTACTTGCCATGACGGTCGCAGCGGTGCTCGCGACGGCGGGCCCGGCCGCGGCGCATGCGGCGCTGGTCAGCACCGACCCGGCCGACGGCACGACACTCGGAGCACTGCCGGCTCAGATCACGCTGACGTTCGACGACACGATCGTGGCCGATCTCGGCGGCAACCAGGTGCAGGTGACGGATGCGACCGGCGCGGCGCTCACCGACGGCGACCCGGTCGTGCAGGACAACATCGTCACCCAGGCGCTGACCGGGGCGGCAAGCGGTCCGATCACCGTCGCGTGGCGGGTGGTGTCCGACGACGGCCACCCGGTGTCGGGTGGCTTCTCGTTCACGGTGACCGCACCACCCACCCCGACCGCCACGCCCACCCCGACCACCACGCGGACCGCCGTCTCGACGCCGACGCCCACCCCGGTGGTGACCGGGGTACCGGCAGCCGGGCAGGCCAGCCCGGTGCCGTGGATCGTGCTCGGCGCCGTGCTGATCGCCGCGATCGGAGGGGTCGTCTACCTGCTGGTGTCGCGGTCGCGACGCCGTCCCGGCGGCCCCGTCGCCTGACGTTTCCGACCGATAGGCTGGCGGCATGCCTCACTACGACGTCGTCATCCTCGGTGCCGGCCCGGGCGGATACGTCGCGGCCGTCCGTTGCGCGCAGCTGGGCCTGTCGACCGCGATCATCGAGCAGAAGTACTGGGGCGGCGTCTGCTTGAACGTCGGATGCATCCCCTCCAAGGCGCTTCTGAAGAACGCCGACCTCGCGCACACGTTCAACCACAAGGCCGACCTGTTCGGCATGTCCGGCGACGTGACCTTCGACTTCGGCGTCGCGTGGGATCGCAGCCGCAAGGTGGCCGACCAGCACGTGCGGGGCATCCACTTCCTGATGAAGAAGAACAAGGTGACCGAGTACGACGGCCGAGGCACCTTCGTCGATGCGCACACGATCGATGTCGCCAAGAGCGACGGGTCGGTCGAGCAGGTCACCTTCGACAACGCCATCATCGCGACCGGGGCGAAGGTCCGCCCGCTTCCGGGGGTGCAGATCGGCGGCAACATCGTCACGTACGAGGAGCAGATCCTCGCCCGCGACCTGCCCAAATCCATCGTCATCGTCGGCGCCGGAGCGATCGGCATGGAGTTCGGCTTCGTGATGACCAATTACGGCGTGAAGGTCACGATCATCGAGTTCCTCGACCGCGCCCTGCCGAACGAGGACGCCGAGGTCTCCAAGGAGATCGCCCGCCAGTACAAGACCTACGGCGTCGACATCCTCACCTCCACGAAGGTCGAGACGGTGACCGACGACGGTGACTCGGTGACCGTCACCTATACCGGCAAGGACGGTCAGCCCGGCTCCATCGAGGCCGACACGGTGATGGTCTCGATCGGCTGGATCCCCAACGTCGAGGGGTACGGCCTCGAGAACACCGGCGTGAAGGTCACCGAGCGCGGCGCGATCGGCATCGACGACTACATGCGCACGAGCGTCCCGCACCTCTACGCGATCGGCGACGTGACCGCCAAACTGCAGCTGGCGCACGTGGCCGAGGCGCAGGGCGTCGTGGCGGCCGAGACCATCGGCAAGGCCGAGACGATGGCGCTCGGGGACTACCGGATGATGCCGCGCGCGACGTTCTGCACGCCCCAGATCGCTTCGTTCGGACTCACCGAGCAGCAGGCGCGCGACGCCGGCTACGACGTGAAGGTCGCGAAGTTCCCGTTCTCGGCCAACGGCAAAGCGAACGGCCTCGGCGAGCCGGTCGGCTTCGTCAAGCTCGTCGCCGACGGCGAGCATCTCGAGCTGCTCGGCGGCCATATGATCGGCCCCGACGTCTCCGAGCTGCTGCCGGAACTGACCCTCGCGCAGAAGTGGGACCTGACCGCGCTCGAGGCCGCCCGCAACGTCCACACGCACCCGACGCTGTCCGAGGCGGTGCAGGAGGCGTTCCACGGACTGGTGGGACACATGATCAATCTCTAGACTGACGGCCAGCCACCGGGCTTCAGCCCGGTTCCGCACGACGCCGCCCCACGCGAAGCCGGGGGCGGCGTCGTCGTGTCCGGCTCAGCCGCCGACCGTGCGGCCGAGCTTGGAGTCGGATGCCGCCGGCTTCCCGCCCACGCCGGTGACCGCGGCGTCGACGGCGGCGAACAGCTCCTCGCGCTCGTCGGCGCCCGGCGGGGCCGCGGGGCCGAGCTCGACCTCCCACTCCCGCCACGAGGAGGTCCGGCTCCGACGGTCATCGGTCGCGGTGACCCGATCGTCGACGAACTCCGCCACGACGTCGCCGGCGGCGTCGCGCAGCGCGTAGGCGGTGCGGGTGTTGCGGATGCGGGCGAGCGGATGCAGGGGCGCGGTCGACCACTCCGCAACCGCTTCGGCGACGGCATCCGGAACCGGCTCTTCGTCGTGGCCAAGGCTCCAGTGATACTCGTGCCGCCCCTCCGGCGCCGACACCTTCACGTGCCAGCCGGCATCGGGCCCGCCGGTGCGCCGGCGCAGCGCGACCCCGGCGGAGGCGAGCGCGAGATCGTCGGTGTCGAAGTAGCGGGCATCCAGCTCGCGCACATCGGCGTCACCCACCGTCGCGACGCCCGACAGTGCGGTCCAGTCCGGCAGTGGCGTGGCGTCGTCGACGTCGTACTTGCGCTCGACCTCGAGCGAATGCGACCGCTCGTCGGCCACGCTGGTCAGTCGTCTCGGCCGTCGGGGTTGGGGTCGATGTCCTCGGTGGCTTCGATGTAGACGAAGTGCGCCTCGGTGGGGCCGTCGCCGGATCCGGTGTGGTCGTCGGCGCCCTGGCGATGATAGACGAGCTGACCCTCGCCGTAGGGCACGATGAGGGCGTCGTCGACGGACGGGTCGAGCGGCAGGATCTGCCCGTCGAGCGGGCCCCCGGAAAGTCTCGCGATAGCCATCGTTCCTCCTCGAATCGTGCTCGGATCAGCCTAGTGCGGCATCCCGGGCCGGATCGTAGCCGCGCAGCACGCCGTCGGGCGTCGCGAAGCGGGTCACGAGTGTGCAGTCCTTATGCCCGAGGCCCTCGGACACCAGCGCGTCCAGCTGCGACAGCGCGAGCGTCGCGGCCGCCAGCGGCACCCCGGTGTCCTTCCCCGCCTGCACCGCCAGCGCGCAGTCCTTGCGGGCGAGGTCGACCGAGAAGGTGGCGTCGAAGTTGCGGTTGGCGGCGGCGGATGCCACGACGCCGGGCACCGGATACCACACCCGCTGCGGCCAGGACTCTCCGCTGGACACGTTGGCCACGTTCCAGAAGACCTGCGGGTCCAGGCCCAGCCGTTCGGCGAGCTGAGAGCCCTCGGCGACGGCCATCACGCCGATGAACAGCATCATGTTGTTCACGAGTTTGGCGGCGATACCGGTGGTGGCCGCTCCGCACTCGATGACGTTGCCGGCCATCGGAGCGACGATGTCCTTGGCCCGTGCCACCTCTTCGGGCGCACCGCCGAGCATGAAAGTGAGCGTGTGCGCCTCGGCGCCGGCGGTGCCGCCGGACACCGGTGAATCGACGAACGCGAACCCGCGTGCCGCGGACTCGTCGTGACACCAGCGAGACGTCTCGACGTCGACGGTCGAGGTGTCCAGCAGCAGGGTGCCGGCCGCCGCGTGGGCCCAGATACCGTCGGGTCCGTCGTAGACCGCTCGGACGTGCTGGGGCATCGGCAGCGATGTCACGCACGCGTCGGCGCCGGCGAGCGCGTCGGCGATGGATGCCGCGACCGTCACACCGCGCTGGGCGGCGGCGTCCGCGGCGGCCGGGTTCACATCGACGCCGCGCACGGTGTGACCGGCCGCGACGAGGTTGGCGGTCATGGGAATGCCCATGTGGCCCAGTCCGATGAAGGCGATGACGGACATGTGTGCTCCCTGCGTCGTCGAAGGTCCCACGGCGCCGGCGTCGTGTGCCGGCTCCTTCAGGATAGGCCGCCGCATCGGCATCCACCCGGCGTCGCGCGGACGCCGCCACGGCTCACAGCAGCGGCGGGGTGTGCCAGATGCGGTCGATGTAGTCGCGCATCGACCGGTCGGACGAGAAGAACCCGCAGCGGGCGACGTTCAGGATCGCCGACCGTGTCCACGCGTCCTGGTCGGCGTACGCGGCATCCACCCTGTCCTGCTCGGCGATGTACGACGAGTAGTCGGCGAGCACCATGAACCGGTCGTCGTACAGCAGGTTCGACACGATCGGCTCGAACACGGTGCGGTCGCCCTCCGAGAAGGTTCCCGAGGCGATCAGGTCGATCGCACGGCGCAGGCTCTCATCGGACTGGTAGAACTCGCTGGGACGGTATCCCTTGGCCCACAGCGCCTCGACCTCGGGTTCGGTCATGCCGAAGAGGAAGAAGTTGTCGTCGCCGACCAGCTCGCGGATCTCGACGTTGGCGCCGTCGTCGGTGCCGATCGTGAGCGCGCCGTTGAGGGCGAACTTCATGTTGCCGGTGCCGGACGCCTCCTTGCCGGCGAGGGAGATCTGCTCCGACAGGTCGGCGGCGGGAACGACCCGCTCGGCGAGCGTGACGTTGTAGTTCGGCGGGAACAGCACCTTCAGCCGCCCCTGGACGCGCGGATCGTCGTTGACGACCGTTCCGACGGCGTTGATGAGGTGGATGATGTGCTTGGCCATCGCATAGCCGGGTGCGGCTTTCGCGCCGAAGATGAAGGTGCGCGGCTGGACGTCGGAGGCGGCGACCTCCCCGGAGACGATGCGCTCGTACGTCGTCACGATGTGCAGCACCTTCAGCATCTGCCGCTTGTACTCGTGGAGCCGCTTGACCATGACGTCGAGCATGTGCCCTTCGCTGACTTCGAAACCGTCGCGGGCGCGCAGCACCTCGCTGAGCCGTCGCTTGTTCGCCGATTTAACGGCGGCGAACCGCGCCCGGAACCCCGCGTCGTCGGCGTACGGCTCGAGCTGGCGCAGTCGGTCCAGATCGGTCTCCCACCCCGCCCCGAGCGACTCGGTGATCAGTTCGGACAGCCGCGGATTGGCGAGCCGGATGAAACGGCGAGGCGTGATGCCGTTGGTCACGTTGGTGAACTTCTGCGGGAAGAACTCGTTGAAGTCGGGCAGCACCTTGTCGCGCAGCAGTTGCGAGTGCAACTCGGCGACGCCGTTGACCTTCGCCCCGGCGACGGTCGCGAGGTAGGCCATGCGCACCGAGCGCTGCGGGAAGTCCGCGATGATCGACATGTTGCGGATGCGCATCTCGTCGTCGCCGAACCGCTCGCGGACCTCCGCGAGGAACTCGTCGTTGATGCGGTAGATGATCTCGAGGTGCCGTGGCAGCAGCCGGCCGAGCAGGTCCACCGACCACACCTCGAGCGCCTCGGGAAGCAGCGTGTGGCACGTGTAGGCGAAGCACTGCCGGGTGATCGCCCACGCGTCATCCCATTCCATGTGCTTCTCGTCGACGAGCACCCGCATCAACTCGGGCACCGCGATCACCGGATGCGTGTCGTTGAGCTGGAACATCACCCGGTCGGGCAGCTGTTGCAGGTCGTAATCGGGGGCGAGGACGCCGCCGAGGAAGTCCTGGATGGATGCCGAGACGAAGAAGTACTGCTGCTGCAGGCGGAGCTCTTTGCCCTGCGGAGTGGAGTCTTCCGGGTACAGCACCTTCGAGATGTTCTGCGCGAACGTCTGGGCGCGCACCGCCTCCTCGTAATCGCCCGAGTTGAAGATCCGCAGGTCGAACGCGTTGGTCGCCACCGCGCTCCACAGCCGCAGCGTGTTGACCCGGCCGTTCTGGTAGCCGGGCACCATGTAGTTGAACGGAACCGCCTGCACGTTCCAATCCGGAATCCATCGCGAGCGCGGCACACCGTCATCGTCGCAGGTCTCGGTGCGACCGCCGAACGAGACCGTCCGCGCCGCCTCCGGGTGCGGGAACTCCCACGGCGACCCGAGCGCGAGCCAGGCGTCCGGCTGCTCCACCTGCCGGCCGTCCACGAATGTCTGGCGGAAGATCCCGTACTCGTAACGGATGCCGTATCCGATGCTCGGCACGCTCATCGTCGCGAGCGAATCGATGAAGCAGGCCGCCAGGCGGCCGAGGCCACCGTTGCCGAGACCGGGCTCCACTTCGAGCTGCCGCAGTTCGTCGATGTCGATGCCGCACGACACGAGGGCCTCGGTGGCGAGCTCGGTCAGTCCGCTGGCGAGCAGGTTGTTGTCCAGCTGCCGGCCGAGGAGGTACTCCGCGGACAGGTAGCACACCCCCTTGGCCTGCAGCTCGCGCTGGCGACGCTGGTCTTCGAGCCACCGCGCCATCAGGTAGTCGCGGACGGTGTACGCCAGCGCGAGGTAGCGGTCGTTCGCGCTCGAGCTCGACAGCGCGACGCCCTGGTGGAAGTTGAGGTTGTTCAAGAACTCGTGGACGAACCCATCGACCGAGATCGGCGGGCCCATCACGGGCGACAGGGCGAGCGAATGAGTCGCCGTGGGCGCGGCGGAGGACACGGCGTCGTCGTGGGGCACCCTAAGAACGTACCCACCCGAGGCGGCCCGATCGAATCCGAGCGGCCCGGATGCCAAACGTTTTACATGACGGTCATGAATCGCGCGTCCCGGCGCACGGATATCGTCGAGGGGTGAAACCGTTCGTCCTCCTCGCCACGCGCGCCCAAGACGAACCCGCCGACGAGGAGTACGGGCTCTTCCTGCGCTACACCGGCCTGTCGGAAGCCGAGCTGATCCGCATCCGGCTGGAATCCGGTCCCCTGCCGGCGCTGAACCTCGACGACCTGTCCGGCATCTTCGTCGGTGGCGGCCCGTTCAACGCATCCGATCCTGCGGAGCGCAAATCCGCGGTGCAGCGCAGGGTGGAAGCCGACTTCGCCTCGCTGCTGCACGACGTGGTCGCACGGGACTTCCCGTTCCTCGGGGCGTGCTACGGAGTCGGCACGATCGGCACGCACCTCGGAGCGCTGATCGACGACACCTACCGCGAGCCCATCAGCATCGTCTCGGTGACCCTGACCGATGCCGGTGCCACCGATCCGCTGCTGGCTGCGATGCCACGGACGTTCGAGGCGTTCGTCGGCCACAAGGAGGCGATCACGGTGCTGCCGCCCGCCGCGACGCTGCTCGCGTCATCCCCGACGGCTCCCGTGCAGATGTTCCGCGTCGGCACGAATGTCTACGCCACGCAGTTCCACCCCGAGCTGGACCTGGGCGGCATCACGACCCGCATCCACGCGTACGCCGGACACGGCTACTTCGAGACCGACGAACTGGCGTTGACCCTCGACGCGGTGCGCCGGGCGCCGGTGTCGCATCCGAGTCGCATCCTGAGCACCTTCGTCGAGCGGTACGCCCGCTAGGCGCTAGCCGCCCGCCTTCTCGCGCTCCGAGCGCTCGTTCTCCCGCGTTTTCGCGGCGTGTTCGGCCTGCGTCTCACGCTGTTTCGCTTCTGCTTCACGGGACTGTTCGAGTTCGGTCACCGCGATGGCGACCCGGCGCTCGGCCTGCTGCACCCGGCGCTGCTCGAAGGTCGCTGCACCGAATCGGGCCGAGACGCGGTCCTGCTCCTCCTCCACCGAGGTCAGGATGTAGGCGCCGGCGAGCAGGATCACCTGCGCCGACAGATTGAACCACAGCAGCAGAGTCACCAGCGCGGCGAAGGATGCCAGCAGCGGGTTGTTGCGAGCGCCGCCGACGAACAGGCTCGACAGCTGCTGCAGCACGATGAGACCGATACCGCCGTACACCGACCCGATCCACAGCGCGCGCGCCGACGGCTTCACGCCCGACAGCGTCAGGAACAGGATCGCGATGACGACCGCGTCGAGCGCGAACACCACTACGGCAGTCACGACCTGGGTGACGATGGTGAACAGCACGTTGTCGGATCCGACTCCGAACCAGCCCGCGATCGTACCGACGCCGCCGGCGGCGAGGAAGGTCACCCCGGCCGCGGCTCCGAGCATCACGCCGATGAGGACCGCGATGCCGAAGTTGCGCAGGATCACCCAGAGCGGGAACGCGTCGTCGTGCACCTCGTCGGCCATGAGGCGGAACGACGCGCGCAACGCACCGACGGCCCCGATCGCGGCGAAGAAGAGACCGACGAGGGAGAGGATGCCGGTGATCGTGAAGCCGACCGGTACCTGCACCAGGGTCGGGTCGATCGCTCCCTGATTGGCGCCGTCGTCGAACAATCCCGGAATCGCGGCGTTGACCCCCTGAACGAGAGCCTGCCGAGCCGCGGGGTTGTTCGACAGCCAGAGGCCTGCGACCGAGAAGGCGAGCAGCACCCCCGCGAAGACGCTGAACAGCGTGCTGTACGTGACGCTGCCTGCCAGTACCGGCCCCTGATGCTCGAGATAGCGGAACCACGCCCGAACCGGCTTGCGTTGCAGGGCCCAGGCGATGATGCGATCGGGCAGGGGTTTGGGCACGTCGGATTCGGGCTGGGGCGCATCGGGACCGCTCATCCGAACAACCTAACCCGCGCTCGTGGCGAGCGCCGTGCCGATCGCGATCCATGCGCCGGCGAGCATGAAAGGGCCGAACGGGATGGCGGTCTGGCGCGTCGCACGACGGGTGGCGAGCAGCACGACGGCGACGACACCGCCGATCAGGAACGCGGCGATCGCGCCCAGGAGCACGGGGCTCAATCCGAGCCAGCCGAGGTGCAGGCCGACCAGCCCCGCCAGCTTGACGTCGCCGCCCCCGATGCCGGTGCGGCTCACCGCGCGCAGCGCGAGGTAGAACGCGAACAGGCCCGCCATGCCGACGAGTGCGGCGAGGAATCGCTGCCAAGGCTGTCCGAGCACGCTGGCGACGAGCAGACATCCGATTCCGACCACGTAGCTCGGGAGCACAATGCGGTTCGGGAGCCGATGGGTGCGCAAGTCGATCACGGCGAGGACGACGCTGATGCCGGCGAACCATGCGTAGGCCAGGACGACGGGGATGCTGAGCTCGAGCGGCGCGGTGTCGAAGCTCATGATCGAGTTCTAGCACGGCGCGGATGCGCGCCTGCTCCCCCTGTGGAGAGGTGATCGATCAGGATGCAACGCCCGCGGCGCGGGCGGGTTCGGCGTAGGCGACGGCGAGCGTCGCGATCGTGTCGTGCGCGTTCAGTCCGCTGGGGTTCGGCACCACCCACAGTTCGGTGCCCGCGATGCGCTCATCCTGTCTCCCGGCCCGTGCCTTCGGACGGTCGAAGCCCTGCCGGTATGCCGTGACACCGACGATCGCCACAACGCGGGGCCGCCACTGCGCGACGTTGCGGCTCAGCCGGGCGGCGCCGGCACGCAGCTCGTCGCGGCTCAGCTCGTCGGCGCGAACGGTTGCGCGGTTCACGAAGTTGGTGATTCCGATGCCCCGGTCGTAGAACATCTCGCGGTCGGCGTCGGGCATGCCGTCGTCGTCGATCCGCGGCACGCGCGGGATGATCCCGGCACCGACCAGCGCCGGATAGAACCGGTTGCCCGGGCGGGCGAACGGTGTGCCGGTCGCGGCGGTCCACAGTCCGGGATTGATGCCGACGAACACGAGGCGCGGATGCTCCGGCATGAACTCCGGAATGGATGCGTCGCGGAACGACTCGAGTTGCGCGCGCGTGAATCCCATTTCATCGATCTCGTCGCGAGCCGTCAGGCCGCCCGGTTCACCGCTCTTCGTCGAGACTGCGACGGCTTTCGCGGGCGTTCGCCTTCTGGATCGCCTCGACCAACTCGTTCTTTGTCATCCTCGTCCGGCCGCGGACCTCGAGACGCGTCGCGACCTCGAGCAGGTGCTTCTTAGTCGCGGTGGCGTAGACGCCGCCGGCCGTCCCGCCGTCGCGGCTCGTCGCACCCTCGTCCGACGGACCCTTCTCGTCCTTCTTCTCCCAGTGATCGCCGATCTTCTCGTACTGGTGCTTCAGCGCCGAGAAGGCGGTGCGGTGCGCGCGCTCCCCCTCGCCGTAGGTTCCGACGGCGGAGTCGTGCGTCTCGGACCAGATGTCCTGCGCGTGTTGCGGCGAGCGCTTCAGCGTGGCGGGTAGTTCTTCGCGAGCGGGCATGTCGACTCCTGTTCTGGCTGAATCGTCCATTCGACGGTACGCCCGGCGCCGGCCGTTGCCGCCTCGTCACGGGGTGGTTCGCCGCCGCGGGTATTACCCGGCTGCGCCCGACTCGGCTTCCTCATCGGCGGATGCACTGTCGACCGCGGCCGCCGGGGCGGCCGATCGATCGGCGCGCTCAGCGGCATCCTCACCGAGTTCGATGGCGAGGCTGGAGCCGGCGATGCCTGCACCGGCGGCCAGCAGTCCCCATACGATCCCCCAGCGACGCCTGCCGAACAGTGCGTCGACCGAGATCGCTCCGGGACCGTCGATGACCAGCGCCGTGGCTGCAGCCGCGAGGGTGAGGTTGAACTCGTACCCGCCCTGGCTGTTGAAGAACCCGTTCTTGAAGTGCAGCTTGCGCACCGCGGTGAGCATCACCGCGTCGATCGCGGCAGCCGCCGCAGGAGTCAGGACGCCGAGGGCCAGGGCCGCACCGCCGCCGGTCTCCGCCAGGCCGGCCATCAGTGCTTGACGCCTGGGCGGATGCAGCCGCTGCGATTGCATCATCTGCGCCGTGCCGTCGAGGCCGTGGCCTCCGAATGCCCCGGTGAGCTTTTGCATCCCATGTGCGAAGAAGATACCGCCGACGACGAGGCGCAGGAGGAGCTTTCCGATTCCCATGAATACATACAGCACCATGAGCCGGCGCCGCGCAAGCGCTTTTCCGAGAGCGTGAGTCTGCCGACGCCGGAGTCGCCCGTGCGCGTCATCGACGTCAGCTCCGAATGCGCAACCGGTGCCTTTCGGTCAGCTCGGTGATCGTCTCGAGGTAGTCGAGCATGAAGCCCAGTTGCTCCTTGCTCAGTTCGCTGAGGAGCGGCGCGCCCTCGGCGACGAGCGGACCGTAGAAGGCCCAGGTCTGGCGGTGGCCCTCATCGGTCATCCGCACGAGCACCTGGCGGCGATCGGTCTCCGAGGGTGTGCGTTCGATAAAACCCCGGGCGACGAGCCGGTCGACGAGGGCGGTCGTCGCCGCCGGCCGCAGTCCCGTGGCGACACTGAGCTGGCCTGCCGTGAGCGGGCCCTGCGAGAGCCAGTCGAGGCAGCGGAGATCCGCCGGACCGAGGCCCATCGCTCGGCCGACCTCGTCGTCGAAGGCCTGCACGCTGCGCTGGTATCGCTGCAGCGCCTGGCCGAGCTGTCCTACGAGGGTTTGACGTTGATCGTCCATTGGGCTATTCTTTCGAATATCGAAATATACGGATATCGCAACAAAAGGATAAGCCCATGAAGGCACTCATCGTCGGTGGCGGAATCGCTGGGCCTGCCACGGCCCTCGCTCTCCAGAGGATCGGCGTGGAATCCGTCGTGCTCGAACGCCGCACCGAGGCGAGCGCCGAGGACGGGTCGTACTTCACGCTCGCACCGAACGGCATCGACGCGCTTCGCACTCTCGACGCCTTCGACACCGTGCGCGACGTCGGGTTCCCCACGAGCACCAACCGGATGTTCAGTGCAACCGACAAGTCGCTCGGATCGATGACCCTCGGCCCCGCCCTGGCTGACGGCTGGGTCGGACTCACCGTGAAGCGTCCGCTCATGGCGGCGCGCCTCAACGACGAGGCGGTCCGGCGAGGGGTCGAGGTTCACCGGGCTGCCACCGTGGTCGCCGTCGCCGACCACGGCGATCATGTCAGCGCGAGCCTCGAGGACGGCAGTGTGGTGCGCGGTGACTTCCTCGTCGGAGCGGACGGCATCCGTTCCCTGGTGCGACGGGCGATCGATCCCGCCGCGCCGGCGGGCCGGTACGTGGGGCTGACGAACTTCGGCGGAATAACGCGCGCGACCCCGATCGCCGCGCAGCTCGAGCCCGACGCGTGGCACTTCACCTTCGGCCGGGGCGCGTTCACGGGCGCGCATCCGACCCCCGACGGCGACGTGGTGTGGTTCGTCAACGTGCCTGAGCCGGCCATAACGGGGACCGAGCGCGCCGCCACGTCGACGGAGCAGTGGCGCCGGCGGCTGCTCGACTCCGTGGCCGACGATGACAGCGCGATGAGCGAGCTGATCGCGAACGGCGAGCTCGAGCTGAGCGCCGACAACACCTACGACCTGCCTCACACGCCCACGTGGTCGCGGGGCCGGATGGTCATCATCGGGGACGCGGCCCATGCTCCGTCGCCGAGCTCGGGCCAGGGCGCGTCGCTCGCCCTCGAGGATGCCGTCGTGCTGGCGCAGGCCATCCGCGACAACGCGACCCTGCCCGACGCGTTCGCCGCATTCGAGAGTGAGCGCCGCGAACGGGTCGAGAAGGTCGTGGCCGCCGGTGCGCGCTCGAGCAGCTCGAAGATCCCGGGTCGCATCGGCCGCATCTTCCAGGACGCGATCATGCGACTGGTCTTCCGCTACGCCGTCACGGAGTCGAATACCGCCTGGATCGGCGGGCACCGCATCCGCTGGGACGACCGCGTCACGAGAGCCTGACAGCGCGAGAGGCCGAAATCCGGTGACGGGGTCACTCTCACCTAAGAAGTCCCGGGAACCCTCAAGTTCCCGGGACTTTTCCGTCGGGATGACAGGATTTGAACCTGCGACCCCTTGACCCCCAGTCAAGTGCGCTACCAAGCTGCGCCACATCCCGTTGATCCGCGCGCGGACAACCCCGCCATCCTACCCGGTCGCCATCCGGGCCGCGAATGTCGGGCGGTCCTGCACCGTGCTTGCCCGGTGTCGGCATCCCCGGTTAGCGTGCGCTCATGCCCGCGATCATGATCGAACCGGCGACGGCCCCGCGCTTCGCCGATGTCGAGCACACCTTCAGCGACGGCGGCGACGGCGCGAGCTGTCAATGCCAGTGGTGGATGATGCCGAACACGCAGTTCCAGGGGACGACCCGCGAGGGCCGCGAACAGACGCTGCGCACCGAGCTGACGGGACATCCCGCTCCCGGCCTCATCGCCTACGTCGACGGTGAGCCAGCCGCGTGGGTACGGGTCGGGCCGCGCACGGCGCAGCTGCGCCTCGCGCGCACCCGCCTGTTCGCGGCCGGGTCCGCCGAGCCCTGGGACGATCCCGACGTGTGGGCGGTCAGCTGCTTCGTCGTCCGCCGCGACCACCGTGGCGAGGGTCTGACGTCACGGCTGCTCGCGGCCGCGATCGAGCACGCGAGGGTCAGCGGTGCCCGAGCCGTGGAGGCCTACCCGATCGACACCGCGGTGACGACGCGACGGACCAACGAGCTGTACACGGGCGTGCTGAGCGTGTTCGAGGAGGCCGGCTTCCGCGTCGTGTCGCGCCCCAAACCCGACCGCGCGATCGTGCAGCTGGACCTGCGCTAACCGTCGGCAACCGGATTCCGAACGCGATCGATCTCGAGTACGACCACCACCGCCACCAACAGCGCCGCCGTCGTCGCGACGGTCAGCAGCGGGGTCAGCGCCGCCAGAACGATGAGGATGCCGAGGATCACGATCGCCGCGGACGCCCACGTCGCGATGAGCCGACGCAGCAGCACGGCCCACGCGGTCAGTACGAACAAGCCGACCGGCACGGTCAGGGCGAGTCCGGCCGCGT
>CAXTES010000018.1:0-7924 GCA_964243215.1 uncultured Microbacterium sp.
ACCGGCTACCAGGACGTGCCGGGCCTCGTGCTGCTGCTGATCGTGCTCGCCGTGAAGCCGGCCGGCCTGTTCGGCAAGACCGCCATCAAGAAGGTCTGACCGATGAAGTCGCGTTCCTTCCTCCTCACCGCCGTCGCGCTGGTTGCGCATGAACGCGGTCACCGTGTCCTGCCGTCGGCCGCGAAGAGGGCCTTCAAGCCCGCCAGCACCTCGAGCGTGGTGGTGTCGCGGATGCCTTCATCCCGAGCGAGCTCGTTGCCCGGCACCTGCACGATCTCGTCGTCGTAGACGCCCGCCGCCCACGCCTCGGCGGCGAGGCGATGACTGCGCAGCGCGAACTCGTCCTGCGCCTCGCGCGAGATGCCGTAGATCTGCGCGAGCTTCTCGGCCGACTCGCCGTTGGAGATCGTCCACTCCTTCGGCAGCGCGCGGTTGGTCATCCGCCACCCGATCGACGTGTTCCACATCGTCTGGTTCCCGACGGCCGGCCACGGCTTGGGAGACTTCTCGACGACGAACGGCGCGCGGCTCATCGACTCGACGCCGCCGGCCATGATGACATCCGCGTCGCCGGTCTCGATTGCCCGTGATCCCTGGATGACCGCCTCGACCGCCGAACCGCACAGGCGGTTCACCGTCGCCCCGGGAACGGTGGTGGGGAACCCCGCGAGCAGCGCGCCGAAGCGGGCGACGTCGCGATTGTCCTCGCCCGCCTGGTTCGCGTCGCCGAAGATCACGTCGTCGATGCGGGCCGGGTCCAGCCCGGTGCGCTCGACCGCGGCCTTCATCACGACGGCCGCGAGATCGTCGGGCCGCACGCCAGACAGAGCACCACCGGCGCGCCCGAACGGGGTGCGGACGGCGTCGTAGATCCACGTGGCGGGCATGTCAGGACTCCTTCGTGGATGCCTCGGCCGAGGCATCCGTCAATGCGAGGCCGGTGAGCTCGGCGAGCGACTGGAGGGTGTTGTCGCCGAACGCCTCGCGCACCGCGAAGCCGTCGGGCGTGACGTCGAAGACGGCGTGGTCGGTGTACACGCGGGTCACGCAGCCGACGCCGGTGAGCGGGTAGGTGCAGGATGCCACGAGCTTGGACTCGCCGGTCTTGGTGAGCAGGTCGGTCATCACGTAGACCGACTTCGCGCCGATCGCGAGGTCCATCGCCCCACCGACCGCCGGGATCGCACCCGGTGCCCCGGTCGACCAGTTCGCGAGGTCGCCGCGCTCGGACACCTGGAACGCGCCCAGCACGCACACGTCGAGGTGGCCGCCGCGCATCATCGCGAACGAGTCGGCGTGGTGGAAGTACGCCGCGCCCGGCAGCGCGGTCACCGGCTGCTTGCCGGCGTTGATGAGGTCGGGGTCGATCTGCTCGGGCGCGGGCGCCGGGCCCATCCCGAGCAGACCGTTCTCGGTGTGCAGGATGATCTCGAGGTCGTCGGGCAGGAAGTTCGCCACGAGAGTCGGTGCGCCGATCCCGAGGTTGACGTATGCCCCCTCCGGGATGTCGGCCGCGATGCGGGCCGCCAGGTCGTCGCGGCTGATGCGGGTGCTCACTGGTCGACCTCCACGTCGGTCGCGGCATCCGCGGTCGGTCGTCCCTCGATGTCGACACCGCCCACGAACGCACCCTCGTCGAGCCATCGCCGCGGACCGACCTCGACGATGCGATCGACGAAGATGCCGGGCGTCACAACCGTCTCGGGGTCGAGGGCGCCGAGCGGCACGACCTCGTCGACCTGCACGATGGTCGTCGCAGCCGCCGTCGCCATGATCGGTCCGAAGTTGCGCGCGGTCTCGCGGAACACGAGGTTGCCCCAGCGGTCGGCCCGCAGGGCGCTGATGAGTGCGAAGTCGGCGCGGATGGGGTACTCGAGCACGTAGTCGCGACCGTCGATCGTGCGGGCCTCCTTGCCCTGCGCGAGCTCGGTGCCCACGCCGGTGGGAGAGAAGAACGCGCCGATACCGGCACCGGCCGCCCGGATACGCTCGGCGAGGTTGCCCTGCGGCACGATCTCGAGCTCGATCTGGCCCGCGCGATACAGCCCGTCGAAGACCCACGAGTCGTGTTGGCGCGGGAACGAGCACACGATCCTGCGCACCCGTTTCGTTGCGAGCAGGGCGGCGAGTCCGGTGTCGCCGTTCCCGGCGTTGTTGTTGACGATCGTGAGGTCGCCGGCGCCGCTGTCGATCAGCGCGTCGATGAGCTCGACGGGCTGACCCGCACGGCCGAAGCCGCCGATCATGACGGTCGCGCCGTCAGGAATGCCGGCTACCGCCACCGCGACATCCGGAACCGTCTTGTCGATCACGCCCGCTCCTCGTGTTCGCTGTGCGAACGCTTGTTCGTTCTGTGCACATCCTACCCGAGCCCGCTCCGCAATGCCATGTCCCGAAATCACGGCTCCATGTCCCGAAGTTCGGCGCTGGACGGCTTCCGGATGCCGAACTTCGGGACATGGCCGGCGGGTGCTGGACGCGCTGTCCGGCGTCGCGCCGCTGGCCTACACGCTGCAGGCGGTGAAACCGATGAGGCTCACGGCTCGAGGGTGAGGGATGCCGGGATCGGCACGATGTGCTCGCGCAGCGCGATGATCTCGAGCGCGTGGTCGTGCAGCCGAACGTCCTCGTCGGCCGAAGGCGTCCACTGCGGCACCGGGAGCGCGACCCCGCCCGCACCGGGGATCACGAACACGCTCATGCACTGGGTCGTGAGGGTCAGCGCGTGCGGCGCGCGCGGGTCGGCGGTCGACACGCGGATCCCCAGGTGCATGCTGCGCTCGCTCGTGTACAGCAGCCGCGCCTCCACCTCGACGATGTCGCCGATGCGCACCGGCGCGAAGAAGTGGATGCCACCCGAGTACACCGCGATCGCCTCGCTCGCAGCATCCGGCGCCCCGTCTCCGGCCCACGCCGCGGCGCAGGCGTAGGCCGCTTCGTCGATCCACCGCATCACCGTCCCGCCGTGGGCATTGCCGCCCCAGTTGACGACTCCGGGCGGTACCAGGAAGCGCAGCGTGGTGCGCGGCGCGGACGAGAGTTCGGTGTATTCCTCGGCGAGCATGAGGCGCTTGATCTCGGTGCGTGAGCCCATCCGGTCGATCGCGGCCTCGGCGAGCTTGCGGTCCGATCGCGACGACGGCTCCCATCGCCGCACCTCGGCGGGCCGGCCGTCGGCGCCCTTCGCGACGAAGATCAGGATGCAGGTCGTTGCGGCCGTGTACACGCGGGTGCTGACCTCGGCCGACGAAACGGTCACCACCACGTGCATGCTGGTGCGCCCGGTGTGGATCAGGCGCGCCTGCACCTCGATGAGGCTGCCGGGCGGGATGGGCCGCCGGTGCCGCACGTTCCCGACGTAGGCGGTGACGGCGTAGGCGCCCGACCACCCGACCGCGCACGCGTAGCCGGCCTTGTCGATCCACTCCATGACGCTGCCGGCAGCCACCGACCGGCCACCTGCGGCGGTGTCGGCCGGGGTCGTCATGAACCGCAGCGTGATGCGGTCGTCGCCGGCCATGGCGCCGTCAGGACTCGTCGGCGAAGACCTCGCCGGCCACGCGGAACGCGGTGTTCGCGGCGGGCACGCCGCAGTAGATCGCGGATTGGAGGATGACCTCGCGGATCTCGGCGACACTCAGGCCGTTGCGCCGAGCCGCCCGCAGGTGCATCGCGAGCTCCTCCCAGTGCGCGTGCGCGATCAGCGCCGTCAGCACAGCGACCGACCGCGACCGCCGGTCCAGCCCGGGCCGCGACCAGATGTCGCCCCACGCGACCCGGGTGATGAAGTCCTGGAAGGGGGCGGTCAGCTCGGTCGTGTTCGCGATGGAACGGTCGACGTGCTCGTCGGAGAGCACGGCGCGGCGCACCGACATCCCGAGGTCGTACCGCTCCTGGTCGGTCAGCCCCTGGCCGTCCGGTCTGCTCATGCGTCCTCCTCGGATGCGGTGTCGAAGAACTCCAGAAGCGCCGCGGCGACGGCATCCGGGTCGTCCACGGGCGCCAGATGCGACGCGTCGGGGATGCCGCGTGCACGGCCGTCCGCGACGCCGTCGGCGATCTCGCGGGAGCATGCCTCCGGCGTGACCGCGTCGTGGTCGCCCCAGATCGCCAGCACCGGCGTCCGGATCTCGCCGAGACGCCCGCGCACGTCGTAGCCGGCCAGAGCCTCGCAGCACCACGCGTATGCGGCGTCGTCGGTGTCGCGCAGCACGTTCAGGAGCCGGCCGGTCAGGTCGGGGTGCGCCGCGATCGACCCCGGCGCGAACCATCGCTCGGCGGCACCGATCACGAGCGACGCCGTGCCCATCGATCGCACCGCCGCGGCGCGCTCGTGCCAGCCGTCGGCCTGCCCGATCTTCGCGCCCGAGCAGACGATCGCGGCCTGCTCGACGAGATCGGGATGCCGCAGCAGCAGCTCGAGCCCGACGGCGCCGCCGAGCGACACCCCGGCGTACCGCACCGGACCGTCCGAGAGCTCGCCGATCGCGGCGGCGACCGCGTCGGCGATGTCGCCGACGGTGAAGCCTTCGGTCGGTGCCGGCGCGGCGCCGTGACCGGGCAGGTCCCACAGCGCCACGCGGTATCGCTCCCCCAGCAGCGGTGCGGCGCTCTGCCACATGACGGTCGAGGTCCCCAGCGACGGTCCGAGCACGAGCAGCGGCGCGGCGTCCGGGCCCACCGGCGCGGTCATCGCGATCGCAGGAACCGTCACGGCCGGATCCCCTCCTCGCGGGCGTAGCGGACAGCCTCGTCGACGAGGATGCCGGCCAGTCCGGTGTACCCGGCCGGATCGACGAGCGCCTCGATGTCGAGCCCTTCGGTCTCGGGAAGCTCCCGCAGCAGCGTGGCCAGATCGGATCCGCCCGAGGCATCCGCGATGAGCGCATCGAAGCGCTTGGTGCCGATCCGCGGGACGAGCACGATGCCGAGCCGTTCGCTGACGATCAGGCCGCCGGTCAGGTCGAGGTTGCGGCGTGCGCGCGCGGGGTCGAAACTCAGCCCCGCGGCCAGGTCCGCGGCCCGGTCCGCGGCGCCGACGGCGAGCTGCAACAGCTCCTGGAACGCCGGCCACTCGGCGTGCCACGCGCCGTCCGGCCGCTCGTCCACCGCGAGCCCCGCCGACAGGTGCAGCTGCGCCGCGAGCCCCGGCGCGCGCATCGCCGCGGCACGCACGAGCACGGCATCCACCGGGTTCTGCTTCTGCGGCATCGCGCTGGATCCGCCGCCCGCGCCCACCGTCACCTCGGCGATCTCGGTGCGGCTCAACGTCGCGACGTCCGACGCGAAGGTGCCGAGTGCGGCAACCGCCTCGGCGAGCGCGTCGGCGAGGCCGGTGACCGGCCGGCGGTCGGTGTGCCAGGGCGCGTCGGGCGGGCGCAGCCCGAGCTCGACGGCGTACAGCGCCGGCATCCTCGCGGCATCCTCGGGCCCGAAGAGCTCGACGAACGACGCGAGCGTGCCACCGGCGCCTGCGAGCTGGGCCGGGAGGGCTGCGGCGGCCGCGCCGACGGCGAGGCGTGCGCCGACGATCGCGCGCACCCACCCGGCGACGCGCGCGCCGATGGTCGTGGGCACCGCGTGCTGGGTGAGCGTCCGGGCGGCGGCGGGAGCGTCGCGGTGCTGCACCGCGAGACGGACCAGGGATGCCGCAGTACGCCCGAGCGCGTCCTGCACGCGTTCCGCCGCCGTCCGCCCGAGCGTCATCAGCGCGGTGTCGAGGATGTCCTGACTGGTGGCGCCGCGGTGGACCCACGCAGCGGCATCCGGATCCTCCGCCGCGATCCGTTCGCGCAGCAACGGCAGCAGCGGGATGACGGGATTGCCGCCCGCGACCGAGGCGCGGGCCAGCGCGGCGACGTCGATGTCGTCGACCCAGCCCGACAGCGCGACCGCGTCGGCCGCTGCCGTGATGGACGGTTCTGCCACGCCCGCGGCGACGAAGGCGCGCAGCAGCGCGAGCTCGGCACGCACCATGTGGTCCACGACGGCACGATCGTCCGCGACGGAGAGGGTGCGCGCCGTGGTGGGCGAGAGCAGCCCGTCAGAAGACAAGGAAGACGGTCTCCTTCTCGCCCTGCAGCCGGATGTCGTGGCGCAGGTTGCCGTCCGGCGTCCGCGTCGCGACGAGCGTAGCGCGCTCGTCGGGCTGCAGGGAGGAGAGGAAGGGGTCCGCCGCGAGCGCCTCGGCATCATCGGGAAGGTAGATGCGGGTGTGCAGCTTGTTCGGCAGCCCACGGGCGTACACGACGACGGCGTAGAAGGGGGTTTTGCCGTCGTCGGCGCCGGGGTTGCGCGTCCAGAACTCGTAATGACCGTCGTCGGTGGTGAACGAGCGACCGAACCCGGTGAAGGTGTGGTCGTCGCGGCGACGCGACCCGCGTTCGCGCGAGATCTCGCCGTCGGTGTCCGCGCCGAAGATCTCCACCATCGAGTCGGGGATCGGCTGCCCCGCGCCGTCGTAGACGGTGCCGCCGAGCACGATCGCACCCGCCGAATGCGGGAAGGCCACCTCGTGCATCTTGGGGTAGTGCAGGCCGAACGCGAAGAACGGCCCGATCGTCTGGCCGGGCGACGGCTCCAGGGTCTTATCGGCCATCAGTGATCTCCCTCGGTCTCGAACCAGGTGGCATCCGGCCCGTCGACGACGATGTCCCAGCGATACCCCATCGAATACTCCGGCACGGTCAGGTCGTGGACGTAGTCGCTGATCAGCCGGTCGCGGTCCTTCTGGGTGCGGATCGAGTTGTAGATCGGATCCAACGGGAACAGCGGATCGCCGGGGAAGTACATCTGCGTGATGATCCGCTGCGTGAACGCGGAGCCGAAGACGGAGAAGTGGATGTGCGCCGGCCGCCACGCGTTGATGTGGTTCTTCCACGGGTACGGGCCGGGCTTGATCGTGGTGAAGAAGTACTCGCCGTCGTCGTTGGTGACGGTGCGGCCGGCGCCGGTGAAGTTCGGGTCCAGCGGAGCGGGATGCTGGTCGCGCTGATGGATGTACCGCCCGGCGGCGTTGGCCTGCCAGATTTCGACCAGCTGGTTCGGCAGCGGCTTGCCGCGGGAGTCGAGCAGGCGTCCGGTCACGGTGATCCGCTCGCCGAGTGGCTCACCGCTGTGCTGGAGCGTCAGGTCAGCCTCGGCGGCCGCGACATCCCGCTGTCCGAACGCCGGGGACCACAGCTCGATCGTCTCGGGGTCGACAAGCCGCGGGTTCTTGGTGGGATGCCGCAGCAGGCTCGACCGGTACGGCGGGAAGTCCCACATCGTGGCGGGCAGTTCCTCGCCGCCGGCGACGCGACGCTCATAGTCGGCGTGCAGGTCGCGCAGCTCGTCGTTGATGACGGACTGGGTCGGCATGTCCGCGGATGCGAGCAGCAGTTCGGGCGCGATGGCGGACGAGAACGACTCCTCGCCCTTCGTGTCCGAGTCGGTGTAGGTCATGCGGGTCTCCTTCGACCGCCCCGACCGTGAGGCGTAACGAAAGCGTGTCAGGCGCGGTTCCCCCGGCCGACGCCGTGTCCCACTCAGTGGGAGTCCGGAATTTCTCGCATCCTTCCGTTGCTGGATCTGGTGTGGACGAAGACACCCGTATCGCTTTGCACCGCAGTCAGGTCATCGATCTGACGACGACCGGACGCCGCACCGGCGAACCCCGGCGGGTGGAGATCTTCCTCCATGATCAGGACGGCCTGCTGTTCATCACGGGCATGCCCCGAGCCGACCAGACGAGAGCCTGGATCCACAACATCACCGCGGACCCCGACGTGATCGTGCACCTCAAGCGCGGCGCCACCGCCGACCTGCCGGCGACGGCGCGCGTGGTCACGGACGCGCGGGAGCGACGTCCGCTGATCGAGGCCGCGGCGCGGCGATGGGGCCGCGACGACATCGACGCCATGATGGCGCACAGTCCGCTCATCGT
>CAXTES010000018.1:8024-27777 GCA_964243215.1 uncultured Microbacterium sp.
GGCGATGGGGCCGCGACGACATCGACGCCATGATGGCGCACAGTCCGCTCATCGTGCTCACCGTCGACGGCGACCTGACGGTGTCCGGCGGCTGACGCCGTCGGGACCCGGCGCGTCAGGCCTCGCGCAGCGCCTTCGAGGCATCCTTCGCGGCCTGCATCACGATCGTGCCGAGCCGGCGTTCGTCGGCGTGCTCGAGGTGTGCCACGACCCCGAGCGCGATCGGCGGCAGCCCGTCGATGTCCGACAGCGCGGCGGCGACCGACAGGTTGCCGAGCGTCATCTCCTCTCGAGTCGTTGCGTAGCCGCGGGTGCGCGCTCGCGCGAGGTCGGCGCGCATCTCCGCCTCCGTCGTGATGGACCGGGTCGTCTCGCGCACGAGCGGCACGGTGAAGAAGCGCGCGAGCCACTCGTCTTCTCGCGTGGCCAGCAGCGCCTTGCCGACGCCGGTGGTGTGGAGCGGATGCCGGCCGCCCATGCGGCTGAGGGTGGGGATCGACCCCGATCCGGTGAGACGCCCGACGTACAGGGCCGTCGCCGTCTCGGGCGTCGGCGCGTCGAGGACGGCGAGGTGCACGTTCTCGCCGGTCGCCTCGTAGAGGCGCAGCATGTGCGGCAGCACCGTCTCGCGCAGCCGCAGCGACAGCGGTGACAACTCCCCCAGCTCCCACAGCCGTGCGCCGATCGTGTAGCGGTGACCCGAGGTGCGCGTGAGCAGTCCCCACTCGGTCAGCGACGCCAGCAGCCGGTGCAGTGTCGATGACGCGAGCCCGGTGCGCTCGGCGAGGGCGGCGGCGCTGAGTGCGGGCTCGTCGTCGGTGAAGCACTGCAGCACCCGCATCACGCGCGGCAGGATGCCGTCGCCCGCGTCGTCGCGCCGACCGTCGTGCATCGTTCCTCCCGCGTTCGAGACTTCCACCGCCGCCGAGCCGACGCAAAGCGTCGCACGGCTCACGGGCGAGCGACAACGGGGGTCGGGTCGCCGCGGCGTGACACGCTGAGCGCATGGCCAACTCGCCGACCGGCGACTCCGGGACGGACCGGATCGTACGGGTGCTCGAGACGTTCACGACCGACCGCACCGTGCAGACCGCGTCCGAGATCGGTCGCCGCGCCGGCCTGCCGACATCGACCGCGCACCGGATCGTCGACGGGCTCGTGGCGTCCGGTCTGCTCGAACGCGACGACGACCATCGGGTGCGGCTCGGGATGCGACTGTGGGAGCTGGCGCTGCGCGGGTCGGTCGCGCTGCGGCTGCGACAGGCGGCGCTGCCGTTCATGGAGCGCGTGCAGGCGCGCGTGCGCGAGCACACCCAGCTCGCCGTGCTCGAGCAGGACTCCGCGCTGTTCCTCGAGCGGCTGTCGCATCCCGATGCGGGCGCCAACATCACGCGCATCGCCGGCCGGTTGCCGCTGCACGCGTCCTCGTCGGGGCTCGTGCTGCTGGCGTACGCGCCGCCGGACTTCCGTGACCGCGTTCTCGCCGGTGCGCTTCCGTCGCTGGCGCCCGAGACGGTGACGGATGCCGCCGCCCTGCGCCGCATCCTCGGCGGCATCCGCAGCGCGGGGTTCGTCGTCGCGCCGGGCTCTGTCGAGACGGTCTCGACCGGCGTCGCCGTGCCGGTGCGCGACGGGTCAGGCGACGTGATCGCGGCGCTGTCGGTGGTGCTTCCCCGCGAGACTGCCCCCGATGTCGCCCTGACGCAGCTGATCGGGGCGGCACGCGGCATCCGGAGCGCGCTGAAACGGTGAGCCGAGCACGGCTCGTCAATACAGTGGGCGCAGGAGGTAGCCGAATGGACTACAAGCTCGAGGTGATCGGCTTACCCGTCTCCGACGTCGAGGCGGCCAAGGAGTTCTACGAGAAGAAGGTCGGGTTCGTGCTCGACCACGATGTCTCGGTCGTGCCTGGCACGCGGGTCATCCAGTTCACCCCGCCCGGTTCGGCGTGCTCGGTGGTGATCGGCGAGGGGATGCCGCTGGGTGAGCCGGGCAGCACACGCGGGCTGCAACTGGTGGTCGAGGACATCGACCTCGCCCGAGCGGAACTCGCCGGACGCGGCGTGCCCATCGGCGACGTGATGCAGCAGGGGCCCGAGGGCAGCGTCGGGTCGCGGTTCGCGTTCTTCGAGGACCCCGACGGCAACGGCTGGTCGGTGCAGGAGATCAAGCCCGGCTGACGCGTCCGCTTCCCGATCAACGGGAAACGGAACCGATGCGCGCGATCCCGCGGGCACACTGGTCGAGGCATCCCCGCACGCCGTCGAAGGAGACGACCATGACCGAGACCGTCCGCACCCGCGTCGCCATCATCGGCGCCGGCCCCGCCGGCCTGCTGCTCTCGCACCTGCTCGCCGACGCCGGCATCGAGTCGGTGGTCGTCGACTCGCGGACGCGGGAGGAGATCGAGAAGACGATCCGCGCCGGAATCCTCGAGCAGGGCACCGTCGAGGTGCTCAGCGAATCGGGGGCGTCGACGCGGGTGCTCACCGACGGGCACCGCCACGACGGCATCGAGCTGCGCTTCGCCGGAGCCGGACACCGCATCGACTTCGCCGACCTCGTCGGACGCGGGGTGTGGCTGTACCCGCAGCACGAGGTGCTCAAGGACCTCATCGCGACGCGGCTCGCCGCCGGGCAGGATCTGCGCTTCGGTGTCACCGCCGAGCGGGTCGACGGCACCGACACCGACCGTCCGAGGGTCGTCGCGACGGATGCCGAGGGTCAGGCGTTCGAGATCGACGCCGAGTTCGTCGTCGGCGCCGACGGATCGCGCAGCGTCGCTCGCGCGGCAGTGACGGGGTCGCAGACCGGCGGATACTTCCGCGAGTACCCGTTCGCGTGGTTCGGCATCCTGTGCGAGGCGCCGCCGAGCTCGGACGAGCTGATCTACAGCAACTCCCCTGACGGTTTCGCCCTGATCAGCCAGCGCAGCGCGACGGTGCAGCGGATGTACTTCCAGTGCGCACCCGACGCCGACCCGAACGCCTACTCGGAGGAGCAGCTGTGGGACGAGCTGCAGAAGCGGGTGCCCGGCACGACACTGCACGAGGGTCCGATCTTCCAGCGCGACATCCTGCGGTTCCGCAGCTTCGTCGCCCACGAGCTGCTGCGCGGCCGCGTCGCGCTCATCGGCGACGCCGCGCACACCGTGCCGCCGACCGGGGCGAAGGGCATGAACCTCGCGGTGGCCGACGTCGTCATCCTCGACCGCGCGCTGCGCGCCCTGCTGCTCGAGGGCGACGCGCGACTTGTCGAGGCGTTCCCGGAGACGGCGCTGCGTCGCATCTGGAAGGCGCAGCACTTCTCGTGGTGGATGACGAGCATGCTGCACGTCGGTCCGGATGCCTCGGACTTCGACCGGCTCCGACAGCTGGGCGAACTCCGCTCGGTCGTCGAGTCGCGCGCCGGGTCGACATACCTGGCCGAGGCCTACACCGGATGGCCGCTGGAGGGGCTCGGCTGACGCCGCCGCAGCGACGAGGCGGTCAGTGACCCCGCCGAGAGGAAGAGCACCACCGCGGCGACGACGATCACGAGCGGCAGTGTCCACGTTCCGGTCGACTCGTGCAGCGCGCCGAGGGTGATCGGCCCGATGGATGCGACGCCGTAGCCCACGCCCTGCACGAACCCCGAACGGCCGGCGATCGTGTGCTCGTCGCCGCCGAGCGCGTTGATCATGATGAACACCAGCGTCACCCCACCGCCCTGCGCGACGCCGCCGATCAGGCACCAGACCAGCCACAGCGACGGTGCGAACAGGAAGCCGAGCGGCACCGCGAGCCAGCTCGCGCCGACGCAGACCACCCCGAGGAGGGTGGACGCTCGCACCGTGACGATCGGCAGCAGCATGCTGCCCGCGATTCCGGAGACCTGGAAGATCGACGAGATCGCCCCGGCCGCGGCGGCGTCGTATCCCTGGTCGGCCAGCAGCGTCGGCAGCCACGCGGTCATCCCGTAGAAGGCGAAGGCCTGGCCGGAGAAGGCCGCCGCCAGCAGCAGGGTGGGCGGATGCCGCAACGCCGATGTCGGTGCATCCTTCGGCGGTCGAGGGCCGGGATGCGGCGTGAACGCGGACCTCGCACCCCGCAGCGGCAGCCAGATCGCCAGCGCCGCCACCGCGAACCCCGCCCACACCGTGATGCCCCACCGCCATCCCACGATCCCCGACAGCGGAGCGGTCGCGAGCGTCACCGTCATCGTGCCGACGTTCAGCGCCGACGTGTAGACGCCGGTCATCGTGTGCACGCGGCGCGGCTCGAACTCGCGCCCGACGAGGATCGGCACCACCACGTTGCCGATCGTGAGGAAGACACCCATGACCGCCGTCCCGATGAGCGCCCACGCGATGCCGCCGAGCGGCCGGATGAGGCACCCGATCACCGCGCCGACGAGCGTGACGGTCAGCGCGAAGTCCGCTCCGCCGCGGCGCACCACCGCGATCGCCACCGGCGCGAAGACGGCGAAGCACAGCACCGGGATGCTCGTGAGCAACCCGACCACTCCGGCGCTGACCCCCAGGTCGGCCTGGATCGTCCGGGCGACCGGAGCCACAGCCACGAACGGCGAGCGCAGGGTCGCGGCGGTGAGCACCACCACCGCGGTGAGGGCGATCGCGTACCCCGCTCTTCGCGGCGGTCGATGGATGTCAGGCATCGGGCGCAACGCTACCCCCGACCCGCGTGGCGGGATGCCGCGGCCGCCGGACCCACGGGGCGGGTAGGCTCCGGTGACCATGGGCCTGGACCAGCGGACCGAGCGCGAGTCGGCGGTGGCGCTGATCGTCGCGGTCTGTCTCGTCGCGGCGAACATGCGGCCGACGATCACGGCGATCGGCCCGGTGCTCGACCAGATCGGCGCCGACACCGGCCTGGCGACGGGCGCTCTCGGGCTGATCGCCGCGGTTCCGCTCGTCGCGTGGGCGGTGGTGTCGCCGATCGCCAGCGACCTCAGCGCCCGCTTCGGACTGTCACGGACCGTGCTGTGGTCTCTCGTGCTGCTCACCGTGGGAACCGTCGTGCGCTCGCTGCCGGGACCCACGCTGAGCCTGTGGCTGGGCATCGGAATCATCGGGGTGGCGCTGGCGGTCGTCAACGTGTTGATGCCCGCGGTGATCAAGCGCGACTTCCCCGGTCACGTGGCCGGGATGATGGCCGTCTACACCGCCCTGCTCGGCGGGTTCGGCGCCGTCGCGTCCGGTGTCGTCGTGCCGGTCTCGCGCATCGGGGAGCCCGCGATCGGGTGGCGCGGCGCGCTGCTGATCACCGGCGGGGTGCTGCTGCCGTTCGCGATCGCGGCGTGGGCGATGTTCACGCGGGGGCGCGATCGCCGGGCGAACACCGACACGCCGGCCCGAGGCATCCGGTCCCGGATCTGGCGCGACCCGGTCGCGTGGACGGTCGCGGCGTACATGGCGCTGCAGTCGGCGACGTTCTACATGCTCGTGACCTGGCTCGCCACCCTGTCGACCTCGATCGGCCGCAGCCCCGTCGTCGCGGGTTTCGACGTCGCGATCTACCAGATCGTCACGATCGTAGGGTCGCTGAGCGTCCCGCTCCTGCTGCGCGGCAGGGCGAAGCCGTTCGTCCCGGCGCTGATCCCGGTGCTCGGGATCGTCGGGACGATCGGTCTCATGGTCGCGCCGGGCGCGATCGTGCTGTGGGCGGTGCTGCTCGGGTTGAGTTCCGGCGCGTCGCTCGGAATGTCGCTGACCCTCATGGCCCAGCGCGCCCGGCATCACGACGCGTCCGCAGCGCTGTCGGGCATGGCGCAGTCGGTCGGTTACGTCGTCGCCGCGCTCGGCCCGGTGACGTTCGGCGCGCTGCACGCGGCATCCGGCGGATGGATGCTGTCACTCGTGCTGCTGCTGGTGGTGATGGTGGCTCAGGCGCTGACGGGCGTGTTCGCCGGGCGCGACCGCTTCGTGCTCGAGCGTCGCTGATCCCGCTCGTGCCGGCCGCTACCGGGTGAGGTGTATCGAGTCCAGCGCGCGGGCGGGCGTGGCCTGCAGCCGGAACAGCCGCTCCTGAAGCCTCGCCGGCATCCGCGTGACGAGGCGCAGAACCTGCGGCGTCAACCGCACCCCGAGGCCGGTCTTGGGGATCAGGGTCGCCATCGTGCTCAGCCCGATGCCGCGGGCCTTGACGGTCAGGTCGCGGATGCGGTCCTCGTATCGACGCAGCCCCGCCCGGTGGTCCTGCCCGGCGGCGGCCAGTTCCTGCGCCAGCACGTACGACCCGATCATGGCGATGCTGGTGCCGCCCCCCACCGCCGGTCCCGGCGAGTAGCCGGCGTCGCCGACGAGCGCGACACGGCCCTCGGTCCAGCTGTCCATCACGATCTGGCTGATCGAGTCGAAGTAGAACGCGTCGGCGGCGTCCATCTCGGCGAGCAGCCGCGGGACGTGCCAGCCGTCCCGGCCGTAGATCTCGTGCAGCACCCGCTTCTGACCCGCGACATCGCGGTGATCGATGGGGAACTCCGTGTCGTGCCGGAAGATGAAGCCGCCTCGCGCCGACGTGGTTCCCAGCACCGGATAGATCGCCGCCAAGCGTCCCGGAGCGTTCCAGACGACCATCCGGCCCTCCAGCCCCAGGAAGTCCGGGATCGGCGCGCCGGCCAGATAGCCGCCGAGGAAGCGGCGGAACCGGTCTTCCGGCCCGAAGACGAGCCGGCGCACGGTGGAGTGCAGGCCGTCGGCTCCGATGACGAGGTCGAACCGTTCGGCGGGAGCGTGCTCGAATTCGACGGCGACGCCCTCGGCCTCTTCGGCGATGCTGCGGATGGAGTCCTCGAACACGTAGCGCGCGTCGGCGCGGGTCGCCTCGTACAGGATGGCGGCCAGCTCGCCGCGCATGATCTCCACGTGCCGGCCGGAGATGCCCGCAACCATGCGGCGCATCTCGATGTCGACCGCACCGCCACCGTCGCGCTCGAACGAAACGATCTCGGTGCGGGTCCGCGCCTCGGTCACCTCGCCCAGCACGCCGGTCCATTCGGCGACGTCCATCGCGGGGCCGAAGAGGTCGACCGCGTGGCCGCTGGTGCGCACTTCGGCCAACGGCATCCGCTCGACGACCGTCACCTCGAAGCCGCGGCGGGTGAGCCAGTACGCCGCGGTCGGGCCCGCGACGCTCGCGCCGGAGATCAGCACCCGCACTGGCTGCCTGGCCATGCGGCTCACCATACGCTTGCTCGAAGAGGTGCCGAACGGGGGTGGATGCGAGATGACAGCGGCGACGGATGCCGGCGCCGACGGTGACGGTGACGGTGACGGTGACGGTGAACGATGGCTCGTCATCGATGGCCGACGCTGGCGGCGCACCGACCCCTGCCTGCCGGCAGAGGTGGTCGACGCGCTGACCTCGCAGCTGGGGCGCGGGCGCTCGGCGGTGCGCGCCGCCAAGCGCGGCGCCGACGTCGGTGCGCTGGCAACGGCTCGTCGACGAGTCGATCTGGCCAAGCACGGCCTCGGCGAGCGGGGCCCATATTGGTGGGACGAGCCAGAGGCCGATCGGCTCGCGCGTGCACGCCGCGCGCTTGCGGAGCTCGGATCGCTGCCGTGACCCGCTACGAACCCGCGATCGATGTCGACGCGCTCACCGCGATCGACATGCACGTGCACATCGAGATCGACGCGCACGGCCATTCGTCGCTGCCCGACGACCTCGCCGAGGCGGCGAGCACCTACTTCTCGACCGACGGTCCGCGACCCGACCTCGACAGCGTCGCCGCGTACTACCGGGAGCGCCGCATGGCCGCGGTCGTGTTCACCGTCGACGCCGAGACCAACCTCGGACAACCTGCGATCTCGAGCTCCGAGATCGCGGACGGCGCCGCGCGCAACAACGACGTGCTCATCCCGTTCGGCTCGGTCGACCCGCGCAAACCCGGTTCACTCGATATGGCACGGCGGCTCATCGACGACTCGGGCGTGCGCGGTTTCAAGTTCCATCCCACCGTGCAGGGCTTCGATCCGAGCGACGAGCGGTGGTATCCGCTGTACGGGGCGATCTCGGATGCCGGCATCCCGGCCCTGTTCCACACCGGCCAGACCGGCATCGGTGCCGGGATGCCCGGCGGCCACGGCTTCCGGCTGTCGCTGTCGAATCCGCTGCTGCTCGATGCCGTCGCGGCGGACTTCCCCACGCTGCAGATCATCATGGCCCACCCGTCCGTGCCGTGGCAGGACGAGGCGTTGTCGATCGCGACGCACAAGCACAACACCTGGATCGACCTGTCGGGCTGGAGCCCGAAGTACTTCCCCGCCGAGCTCGTCCGCTACGCCAACTCCCTCCTGAAGGACCGTGTGCTGTTCGGATCCGACTTCCCGTTGCTGACTCCCGACCGCTGGCTTCGCGATGTCGGGCAGACGCAGCTCAGACCGGATGTCATGCCCGGCATCCTCAAGAACAACGCTGTGCGCCTGCTCGGCCTCGCCTCCTGACCCCTGACGAAAGGCATCCCATGACCACCTCCGTCTCGTATACCGACGTGCCATCCCTCGCCGGCACCGATCTCGGATTCACGGACTGGTTCGAGATCACGCAGGACCGCGTGAACCTGTTCGCGGATGCCACCGACGACCAGCAGTGGATCCACACCGATCCGCAGCGCGCGACGGGCGGTCCGTTCGGCGGCGCCATCGCGCACGGCTACCTCACGCTGTCGCTGTCGGTGAAGTTCTGGACCGAACTGGTGGATGTGGAGGGCGTGACGACGAAGGTCAACTACGGCCTCGACAAGGTGCGATTCGTCTCGCCGGTCCGGGTCGGGGCGAACGTGCGGATGAACGCCGTCGTGGCCGAGGTGACCGAGGTCCCGGGCGGGTACCAGCTCGCCGTCGACCAGACCATCGAGATCGAGGGCGGCACGAAGCCGGCCGTCGTCGCGCGCGGACTGTATAGGTTCTACGCATAGGCCCGCACCTCGAGGGAGAGGACATGCACAACCACGGACTCGGCTCGTGGCTGGCCAAGCGCCGCCTCAAGTCGCCCGAGAAGACCGCGCTCATCTTCGGCGACGACCAGCGCATGACCTATCGCGAACTGGCCGATCGTGCCGACCGGCTTTCGGCGCTGCTGTGGCATCGCGGTCTCCGCGCCGGTGACAGCGTCGCCTACCTGGGCGAGAACAGTCCCGAGTTCCTCGCGACGCTGTTCGGGTGCGCGGCCCTCGGAGTCGTGTTCGTCCCGGTCAACACCCGGCTCGCGCCGCCGGAGGTTCTGCACGTGCTGGCCGATTCCCGCGCGCGAGCGCTCATCCACGACCCGGAGTACGCGGAGCGGATCGCGCCGATCGTGTCGGCCGTCGGCATCGTCCACCTCATTCCGACGGGTGACGAGCCCGGGGGCCTCAGCGATCTGCTGAGCTCGGCGAGTGGCGGTCACACCGACGAGGATGTGTCGCTCGACGATCCCGCCGCGATCATCTACACCTCGGGCACGACCGGTCGTGCCAAGGGCGCTGTGCTCACCCACCAGAACCTGACGTGGGTGTCGCTGAACTGCATCGTCGACTACGACGTCGTGTCGACGGATGTCGCGCTCATGATCTCGCCGCTGTTCCATGTCGCCTCGCTCGGCATGGGGGCGCTGCCGGTGATCCTCAAGGGCGGCACGATCGTGCTGGAGAAAGGATTCGAGGCGGGCCGGGCGCTCGAGCTCATCGAGCGCAACGGCGTGACGATGCTCAGCGGCGTCCCGACCACGTATCAGCTCATGGCCGACCACCCGGCCTGGGCGTCCACCGACATGTCGAGCCTGCAGAAGCTCACGTGCGGCGGGTCGGCCGTCCCCACCCGCATCCTCAATGCGTTCGAGGAACGGGGGATGTCGTTCTCGCAGGGCTACGGCATGACCGAGACATCGCCGGGCGCCACGTCGCTGTCGCCGGACATGACCCGCTCGAAGCAGGGCAGCGTCGGACTCGCGCACTTCTTCACCGATGTGCGGATCGCCGACGAGCACGGCGCGCCGGTGCCGAGCGGCACCGTCGGTGAGATCGAGATCTCCGGCCCGAACGTCTTCCCCGGATACCTCGGACTGCCGGAGGCGAACGCGGCGGCCTTCACCGATGACGGGTGGTTCCGCTCCGGCGACCTGGGGTATCTCGACGCCGACGGCTACCTGTACATCTCCGACCGGCTCAAGGACATGATCATCTCGGGCGGCGAGAACATCTATCCCGCCGAGATCGAGAACGCCATCAACGACATCGACGGGGTCACCGGCGCGGCGGTGATCGGTGTCCCCGACGAGCGGTGGGGTGAGGTGCCGCTGGCGGTCGTGACCGTGCGGGACGGAGCATCCGCCGACACCGAGTCGGTGCGTGCCTTCCTCGACGGCAAGCTCGCCCGGTACAAGCTGCCGCGGCAGGTCGTGGTCGTGGACGAGCTGCCCCGCACCGCCTCGGGAAAGGTGCGCAAGGCGGACCTGCGGGCCACCTACGGCCGGCGGGCCTCGTAGTCGCGGCGCTGCTGGCACTCGTACGGCACAATCGAGCACATGTCATCGGACACCGACCAGGCTTGGCGCCTCGAAGAAGAACTGCTGACGCCGGAAGTGAGACGCGATGCGGCACGGCTGGAGACCCTTCTGGCACCGGGCTTCCGCGAGATCGGCGGGTCGGGCCGGCTATGGTCGCGGGCCGACACCATCGAGGAGCTGACGACGGCGTCGGGCGACGCCGACCCCGGGCGGATATCCGAACGCACCGCGGACGAACTCGACGGCGGCTACGTCCTGCTCACCTACCGCCTCGACGTCGGTGGACGCGCCGGCTGGCGGTCATCGCTGTGGCAGGTCACCGGATACGGAACGCGCCTGGTGTTCCACCAGGGCACTCCGATCCTCGACGGCTGAGCAACGCCGAGCCCACCCTTTCTCGCCGAGCCCACCGCGTACCGACGCCGGCAATCGGTGGGTTCGGTGACATGCGGTGGGCTCGCCGTGCGGGCCTCAGCCGAGCTCGGTCACGGTTGCGGATGCCGCGTCCCACCGTCGCAGCCCCACCCCCTGCCCCTCGAGCTCGCCGCCGACGAGCGGCAGCGCCGCCGCGAGCTGGTCGAGCCGCAGCCGCCGGGCGAGCGACACATGCGGCATCCAATCCCCCGGCACGGTGTGCGCGGCGTCGTCGCCCGCCGGAACGGCCGCGTGCAGCGCCGCGTGCAGTCCGAGCAGCGCCCGGGTCGGCACCACGCTGCGCACGAGGATGCGGCGATCCCCCGCGCCGAACAGCACCGGCGCGCCCAGGGTGATCGGCATCGGCAGCGCCGCGGCGAGCTTCCGTGCATCGAACGGAGCCAGCCGCGTGCGCACCAGCAGGGTGATGTGGGGCCGGTTGCTCGGCGCGGTGTGGGCGGCGAGGCTCGACATCCCGGCGGCGGCGAGCGCGTCCCACTCCCGCCGGACGAGCGACTCCGTCGCCGCGTCCAGCAGCAGTTCGATGCTGACGACGTCGCTCACATCCGCACCCTAGCCGTGCGGGCCGGCATCGGTCGCGCGGCTACAGCGGGTACTGGCCGGGCTCGCGCCGCATGGTGATCCAGCGCGTCTCGGTGAAGGCATCCACGTTCGCCGCCGCACCGCCGTGGCGGGCGCCGGTGCCCGACGAGCCGACCCCGCCGAACGGGGTATTGGCCTCGTCGTTGACGGTCTGATCGTTGATGTGGACGATGCCGGTCGGGATGCGCTGGGCCATCTCGAGCGCCCGCAGCACATCCTGGGTCACGATGCCCAGCGACAGGCCGTAGTCACCGGTGGAGGCGAGCTCGACGGCTTCGTCGTCGTCACGGTAGGAGACGACGGATGCCACGGGCCCGAACACCTCGTCGCTGTAGGCGGCGGCGCCCGTCGGCGTGTTCGCGAGCACCGTGGGACGGTAGAAGAGGCCGTCGTACGTCCCGCCGGCGCGCAACTCGGCGCCCTGGGCCACCGCATCCTGCACCAGCGTGTGGACGCGATCGCGCTGCACCTCGTCGATGAGCGGACCCATGTGCACCTGTCCCGCCGCGGGATCGCCGACGTGCATCGACTCCGCCTTGGCGGCGAGCGCGTCGACGTAGGCGTCGAACACCGACTCGTGCACGATGTGCCGCCCGACGGTCATGCAGATCTGTCCCTGGTGCAGGAACGACCCCCAGGTGGCGAGGTTGACGGCCTGGGCGACGTCGGCGTCGCCGCGCACGATGTACGCCGAGTTGCCGCCGAGCTCGAGGTGCGCGCGCTTGAGGTACCGGCCGGCGAGCTCGCCGACGGTTCGGCCCGCGCGCGTGGATCCGGTGAAGGCGATGACCCGAACGCCCGGGTCGGTCACGAGGGCCTGGCCCACGTCCGCGCCGCCCGGCACGAGCTGGAGCAGACCCGCCGGAAGCCCCGCCTCCTGGAAGATCCGCACCATCGACACCCCGCCGGTCACGACGGTGCGCGGGTCCGGCTTGAGCAGCACCGCATTGCCGAGCGCGAGCGCCGGCGCCACCGCGCGGATCCCGAGGATCAGCGGCACGTTGAACGGCGAGATCACCCCGACCACGCCGACCGGCACCTGCTGCGCGAACGACAGCCGCGGCTCCTCGCTCGACAGCACCGAACCCATCGGCGCCGACGGGAGAGCGGATGCCTCGTAGCACTCCGCCGCGGTCACGTGCAGGGCGAAGCCGGCCAGCGGCGGGATCGCCCCCGCCTCGCGGATGTTCCACCCCGAGATCTCGTCGGCGTACTGCTCCCACAGCTGCCCCGCCCGGCGCAGCACCGCGGCGCGCACCGGGTGCGGCGTCGCCGCCCACTCCTTTTGCGCCCGAGCGGCGCCCTGCGCTGCGCGCGCGACATCGCCGGGACCGGCGATTCCCACCTCGACGAGCGTCTCGCCGGTCGCGGGCTCGACGGACGGGATCGAGCCGCCCTCACCGGTCACCCACTCGCCGTCGATGTGGATGCGGCCCTCGAAGGCCGCGGTGTCGAGCAGGAGTGTGGATGCCTCGGTGACGGTGGACATGGTCGGTCCTTTCGGGTTGATTCTCAGAAGCCTTCGGGGGTGTCGGACACCCGCCAGGCGCCGTCGGCGCCGCTGGCCTGGGCGGCGCGTTCGATCGTATGCATCGCCGCGGCAGCCAGCGCCGCGCCGTCCTGGTACGGCGCTCGCCAGATCGCGAGCATCTCGGCCGCCTCGGGTACCAGCACGGCCCGCGAGAACGCCTCGACGCCCCAGCGGCCGGTGTATCCGGCATCCACGACCCGACGGATGAGTTCGGCGACGTGCACGGCACCGTGCTCGAGCGGCCCGCGCCCGGACTGGCCGAGCTCGAGGAATCCGAGCTTCGGCAGCGCCCCGATGATCGCGCCGGCCATGTCGGCCTCCTCGACCGCCATGTGGAAGGTGTCGAGGTGGATGCGCAGATGCTCGGATCCGCTGGCGTCGACGTAGTCCAGCGCCTGCGCGGCGGTGTTGACGGCGGATGTCTCGTACCGGTTCAGCACCTCGAACGTCATCATGACGCCCTGCTCGTGCGCGTATTCCGCGACCCGGCCGACCTCGGCCGCCGAGCGCTCGAACGCGTCGCGCGCGGTGGCGCCGGCGGGGTGGCCGAACAGGCCGTACGGCACGCCGTTCATCTGGTCGCCGCCGAGCGCGACGGTGAAGTCGACATGCCGGCGGAGGGATGCCGCACCCGCCGCGCGCTCGTCGGCGTCGGCGGACGAGACATCCGCACCCGGCGCCTGCCCCGCGATCGTGATCGGGGACAGGCCGGCGGATTCGAACGCGCCGCGGACGAACGAGACATCGGTCGTGGCGGGATCCAGCGGCGGGAGGACGACGCGGCGGTACCCGGATGATGCGATCGCGTCGAGTGCGCCGGGAAGGCGCTCGGGCGAGGCATCCGGCGCCACCACGTTGAGGTGGCAGGCCACATCCACAGCCGCGGGCATCAGAACACGGGCAGGTCGAGGCGCTGCTTGAAGACGGAGTAGCCGTCGTCGACGTGCACGACGGTGCCGTTGATGACGTTCGCCTCGTCGGAGGCGAGGAAGGCCACCACGTTGGCGATCTCCTCGGGCTCGGTCATCTTGTTGCGCAGCTGCTCGGAGGCGAACGTGGTCTTCAGGTCGTCGCTGAACTGGTTGATGATGGGCGTGCCGACGCGTCCGGGGGTGATGGCGACGGCGCGGATGCCGTACTGCGCCAGCTCGTAGGCCGCGGATCGCGTGAAGGAGATCACGGCGGCCTTGGCCGCGCTGTAGCTGAACGACAGTTCGGCGGCCTGCTCGCCGTAGATCGACGACGTGCTGATGATGACGCCGCCGTCGCCCTGCTTGGCGAACTGCCGCCCCGCGGCCAAGATGCCGTAGTACACGCCGTCCTGATCCACGCGGATCATCGGCTCGTAGTCGACGGCGGGATCGTGGTCGAGCAGTGCTTTGCCGCCGGCGATGCCGGCATTGTTGAAGATCACGTCGAGCCGGCCGAACACCTCGACGGCACGAGCGACCGCCGCCTCCACATCGGCGTACTTCGACACGTCGGCCTGCGCGGCCGCGGTAGCGCCCTCGAAGCCGTCCGCCTCGATGTCGGCGACGGCCTTCTGGGCGCTGCCCAGGTTGATGTCGACGATGAGCACCTTCGCGCCCTCGCTGACGAACTTCCTGACCGTGGCCAGCCCGATACCGCTCGCCCCGCCGGTGATGAGGGCGACTTTGCCTTCCAAACGCATGAGATGACTTTCTTGTGGGGTTGGTGGTGTCGGCACAGCGGGGCGGACGGACCGCCCGCCCCGCTGTGTTCGGGCCGGTCAGCCCAGCTTGTCCGACGGGGTGATGTCGGCCGCGTTGTCCTTCGTCACGAGCGTCGTGTCGACCGCCACGAACGTCTCGGAGGGCAGCGAGCCGTCCTTCTGGTACGCCGACATGGCGTCGATCACCTTGGTGAGGATGTCCGGCCACGGCTGCTCGACCGTCGCGAGCATCGAACCGCCCGCTTCGATCTGCGACAGCGTCTCGGCCAGCGCGTCGACACCGGTCACGACCGCCGGCGACCCGGCCTCCGTGATCGCCTGCGCGGCGCCCAGGCCCGCGTCATCCCAGCCGGCCCACACCGCGTCGAGCTTGCCGGGGTTGGCGGAGATGTAGTCCTGCACGAACGCGAGCGCTTCGGTGCGACCGGTGGCAGGCGACTGCACCTTCTGGATGTCGCCGCCGGCGATCGTGGCGCCGGCATCCTGGAACGCCTTCATCGCCAGGCTCGAGCGCAGCCGGATGCCCGGGTGCGGGTCGTGGCCGATGACCATGATGTTCTTGCCCTGGAGCGTGCCGAGCTTCGCCTTGATCGCCCCGACGGTCTGGTCGACCATGCCCTGCTGGTTCGTCGTGACGTTGTAGACGAACGCGTCGGTCTTCTCGGTCGCGGCATCCATCGCGAAGATCGGGATGTCTGCATCCCTCGCCGCGGTGATGACCGAGCCGATGGATGCCTGGTCGGTGTAGCCGTCGAGCACGACGTCGGCGCCCTGGCCGATGGCGCTCTCGACCTGCGGGTTCATCTTCTGGAAGTCGAAGTCGCCCTGGATCATCGTCAGATCCCAGCCGAGCTCGTCCGCCTTGGCCTGGACGGCCTTGACCCACCACGCGCCGACGGGCGTCTGGTTTCCGGAGGTGAAGGCGATGACCTTGAACGGCTTGCTGGTGTCGCCGCCTGACCCTCCGCCGCCGCTGCCGGATGAGCATCCGGTCAGCGCGATCGCGGCAGCTGCGGCGAGCGCCGCCGCGGCCTTGAGTTTGGTTCGCATGTAGAACTCCTTCGTTGTGATTGCGTTTTCGGGTAGTCCGGGTGGATGCGACGCCACCCAGGCGCTGTGGGAACCGTTCGCTAGTGGGCTCGGGTCTTGAGGCCGGACAGCGTCACGGCCGCGATGATGATGAGTCCGGTGACGACCTGCTGCACGTACGAGTTGACGCCGAGGATGTTCAGGCCGTTGCTCATCACGCCGATGATCGCGACGCCGACCATGGTGCCGGGGATGTTCGCGGCGCCGGAGCGGACCACGGTCATGCCCAGGAACACGGCGGCCACCGAGAACAGCAGGTTGTCCGAGCCCTGGACCGCGCTCGCGCTGCCCAGTCGTGCCGCCAGCAGGATGCCGCCGAACGCCGAGATCAGGCCCGCCACGGTGAACGCGAGCAGCCGAGCGCGTCGCACGTTGACCCCGGACAGGCGCGAGACCTCGGCGTTGCCGCCGGTCGCGTACCACCGCCGGCCGAGTGTCGTGTACTTCAGGACCGCCCAGAGGATCACGGTGAGGGCGATGGCGATGAACACCGGCAGCGGGATCTGCAGGATGCGACCCTGGCCCAGGTTGTTGAACTCGGGCGGCAGGTTGAACAGAGTCGTACCCGCGGTCACGATGAACGCGAGTCCGGTCACCGATGTCAGGGTCGCCAGGGTGGCGACGAAGGCCGACAGATTCAGGTAGGCGACCAGGGCGCCGTTCGCGAGCCCGATGACCAGGCCCACGAGCAGGCCGACGAGGATCGCCAGCGTGACGGGTGTGCCCGACAGCATCATGGATGCCGACACCGCACCGGCCAGCGCCGCGGTCGCCGCGACCGATAGATCGAAGTCCCCGACGACCATGACGATCGTCTGGGCTCCCGCGATGATGGCGAGGATCGCCACCTGGTACAGGATGTTGCGCACGTTCGTGAAGCTGAGGAACACGTCCGGGCGCATCGCGAAGAAGAACACGATGAGGGCCACGAGAGCCAGCACCGTGCCGGATGCCAGGAGTGTCTGGCACACCGACCTGCGGGGGACCGCCACGGTGTCGTTGGCGTCCTCCACACCGAGGTTACGCGTCGTTGTCATCTGAACCGCCCTTTCCGTAGCAGTACGCCAACAGCTCTTCCTCGTCGGCCCCCTCGGCGCGGACCGCACCGGCGATCCGACCCTCGTGCATGATGAGGATCCGGTCGCTCATGCCGATGAGCTCCGGCAGTTCCGAACTGACCGCGATCACCGTCGTCCCGCCCGCGACGAGCTCGCGGATCAAGCGGTAGATCTCGGCCTTCGTGCCGACGTCGATTCCTCGCGTCGGCTCGTCCATCAGCAGGACTTTGGGCTTGCGGGCCAGCATCTTGGCCAGGACGACCTTCTGCTGGTTGCCGCCGGACAGCTCGCCGACCGGCTGCCGCGAGCTGCGGGCCTTGATCTGCAGGTCGGCCATGCCCTTCCGCACGATCTCGGAGATGCGCGCGCCCGACACCAGCCCGAAGGAGCTCACGGTCGGGATGTTCGCCAGCGCGATGTTGTCGCGGATCGTGCTGCCGAGGATGACGCCCTGGGCGCGGCGTTCCTCCGGGACCAGCGCGATTCCGGCATCCAGCGCCCGCCCGACCCCGGGCGAGTGCGGCAGGGTGACGTCGCCGACCTTGACGGTGCCGGCCTTGTGCTTCTGGGCGCCGGACAGGATGCGCAGCAGCTCGCTGCGGCCGGCGCCGGCGAGCCCGCCGATGCCGAGCACCTCGCCTTTGTAGGCGGTGAAGGAGACGTTCTTCACGCGCCGTCCGTCGAGCTGGTCGACGACGAGAGCGACCTCGTCCGTGGCCGTGAGGCGGTCCGGGTACAGTTCCCCGCCGGGCCGGCCGACCATGTTGGAGATGACTTCGTCGATGTGGGAGTCGGCGACATCCTTCGTGATGATCGTCTCGCCGTTGCGCATCACGGTGAGCCGGTCGCACAGCTCGAAGACCTCCTCGAGGCGGTGCGACACGTACAGGATCGCCACCCCCTCGTTGCGCAGACTGCGCAGCACGGTGAACAGCTCGCGAATCTCGGTGTCGGTCAGCGACGCGGTCGGCTCGTCCAGGATGAGCACGCGGGCGTCGGTGGCGAGCGCTCGGGCGAACGCGACCATGGTCTGCTGCACCGGCGACAGCTCGCCGGCGAGCTTTCCGAGCGGGATCCGCTGGTGGATGCGGTCCAGTTGCTCCCGCGCGCGCTTGCGCAGCGCACGCCACTGGACGATTCCGCCGGTGGCGGGGGTCTGCTCGCCGAGCAGGATGTTCTCCGCGACGCTGAGCGACGGGATGATCGACAGCTCCTGGTACAGCGCGCTGATGCCTGCCCGATTGGCGACGCGGACGTTGTGGAACTCGACCTGCTCGCCGTTTCGCCAGAGCGTTCCGGCATCCGGCGCGTAGATCCCGGTGAGGACCTTGATCAGCGTCGACTTGCCGGCGCCGTTCTCGCCGAGCAGGGCGTGGATCTCGCCGGGCCGCACCGACAGCTGGGCGCCATTGAGCGCGTGCACGCCGTCGAAGCGCTTGACGATGTCGCGCGCTTCGAGCGCGGGCGCCGTGGTGTGCGTCTGATCGATCGTGGTCATGCCGGCACCTCTTCGTCTTCGAGGTCGTTGCAGCGGATGATCACCTTGGGGTACTCGCCGCTGACGTGCACGGCGAACGCCTCGGTGGCCTGCTCGAGCGGGAAGACCGCCTGGGTCATCTCGTCCAGCTCGAGGTGCGGCAGGATCTGCAGCGCACGCGGGAACGCGTACGGCGAGACGAACACGCCCGTGATGGTCAGTTCCTTCAGGTACAGGTAGTCCGACAGGTTCAGCGGCATCTCGAAGTCGTGCGGGTACATCGCGCCGTACACGACGGTGGCGCCCTTCGCGGCGATGTCCAGCAGCCCCTTGACCGCCCGGGTGGATCCGGATGCGTCGATCACGATGTCGTATCCGCGGCCGTCGGTGATCTCGTCGGCGCGCTCGTACTGGTTTTCGGCGACCGGGTCGACGACGAACTCGGCGCCGTGACGCAGCGCCATCTCGCGGCGGTCGGCGATCGGCTCGATCATCGTCAGCGACGTCGCGCCGTACCGCTTGATCACCTGCAGCGCGAGCTGCCCGATCGGTCCGCCGCCGCAGATCGCCACGCGGTCGCCGACTTTGATGTTGGTCTTGTCGGCGATGCGCACCGCCACGGAGGTCGGCTCCAGGAGGCATCCCTGCAGCAGCGACACGTTCTCGGGCAGCTTGTACACCTGCGACTCGTGCCACGTGATCGTCTCGGCCATGCCGGGGCGGTTGTAGTCCTGGATGTTCTCGCAGAACTGCTGCTTGCCCTCCTGGCACGGCCGGCAGGTGCCGCAGAACCGCAGGAAGTTGCCCGCCACCCGGTCGCCGACCCGCAGGCCGTTGCGGTGCGCGCGGTCGCCGAGCGCCTCGATCACACCGGAGATCTCGTGGCCGAGCCCGATCGGCACGTCGGTGCCGAAGAACCCCTCGGCCAGGTGCGGGTCGGAGCCGCAGATCGCGGCGTACGCGACGCGGATCCGCACGTCCTCGGGGCCGAGCGGCTGGTCGGGGAAATCCACGACACCGATGCGCCCGCGGGTGTCCTCATCGGGATCGCGGAGGCTCCCGATCTTGGTGACCGCTACTGTTCTCATCCGTCTCTCCGTTGAGCTCTGTGGACCCGTCAGGGTTTGGCGGCGATGACCCGGCGGGGGGCGGCGATCGGGGCATGCAGCCCGTAGCCGTACTTGTCGCGCAGCTGCTCGTCCTCGCCGAATCCGGCGTAGACCTGCGGGATGCCGAGCCGCTCGAAGGCGGTCAGGCGGATGCCGCGGTCGGCGACGACATCGGCGATGCGGCTGGCCAGCCCGCCGTACGCGAGGTGGTCTTCGAGCACGACGAACCGGCCGCCGGTCTCGGCCGCGCACTCGGCGATGAGGTCCCCGTCGATCGGCTTCAGGGTGAACA
>CAXTES010000019.1:0-27573 GCA_964243215.1 uncultured Microbacterium sp.
CATCATCCGCGACGAGGCCGTGCACGGGTACTACATCGGCTACAAGTTCCAGAAAGGCCTCGAGCGGGTCGACGAGGCCAAGCGCCAGGACCTGAAGGACTACACGTTCTCGCTGCTGTACGAGCTGTACGACAACGAGGTGCAGTACACGCAGGACCTCTACGACGCGGTCGGCCTGACCGAGGATGTCAAGAAGTTCCTGCACTACAACGCCAACAAGGCGCTGATGAACCTCGGCTACGAAGCGATGTTCCCGTCGAGCGTGACGAACGTGAACCCGGCGATCCTGTCGGCGCTGTCGCCGAACGCCGACGAGAACCACGACTTCTTCTCGGGATCGGGCTCGTCGTATGTGATCGGCAAGGCCGTCGCCACCGAAGACGAGGACTGGGACTTCTAGGCTGCCGCTGACCGTGGCGAGGGGTGGATGCTTCGGCATCCGCCCCTCGTCCGTGAATGCGCAGAACGGTCAAGACGCCGCCGCGCGGTCGGCGTCACACTGACCACATGACATCCGGCAGCGGCGACGCGTTCCGCGACTTCGTGCGCGCGGTCGAGGCGTCGCTCGTCGAACCGCAGGCGGTGGACGACACCGCCTGCGCCGTGCACCTCTCACGCTCACAGCTCGGCCGCATCGTCGCCCGGCTGGCGGGGGAGTCGCCCGCGCGATTCCGGCGTCGGATCCTGCTGGAGCGCGCAGCGTTCCGCCTTCGCACGTCGGTCGACTCTGTGCTGCAGATCGCGCTGGAGGCGGGCTACAGCTCGCACGAGGGGTTCACACGGGCCTTCGAACGGGCCTACGCGTGCTCACCGACCGCGTGGCGGGCGCATCCCGGCTCGACGGTCACTCTCGCAGCGCCCAACGGGGCGCATTTCGCTCCGCCTTCCGGACTGCGGTTGGCGGCAACAGAAAGGATGACGCAGATGGACGTTCTGACGGGAATGGTCGATCATCACGTCTGGCTGGTCGGCGAGATCCTCGACCGGTCGGTGGCGCTGGAGGACAGCGTCCTGGACGAACCGGTGGCAGGGGCCGACTTCATCGACGATGCGCCGACGCTGCGGTCGCTGCTGTCGCGGCTCGTGGGGCAGTTGCACATGTGGAACGAGGTGATCGCCGGCCGCAGCTACGACTTCTCGATCGAGGAGCACGAGAGCCTCGACAGCATCCGGCGCCGGTGGGATGTCCAGTCGACCGCCTTCGTGTCGGCCATGCAGCCGGTGATCGACGACGACCGCCTCGATGACACGTTCGTCTTCGTCGGCCGGGATGCGCCCACGCTGTACACCTACGGCGGACTGATCGCCCACATCCTCACCTTCGGCGGCAGCCGGCGCATCGCCGCCTTGGCGACACTGCACCGGCACGGCATCACCGATCTCGGCTACGGCGATCCTCGGGAGTGGATCCCCGAGCACCTGGCGGCTTAGCGACACGGCGGACGGGCGGCATCCGGATCCGGACGCAGAAGGGCTGACGCCGGCGCCGCATCGGTTCGGCGATCGCCGTACGCTGGCGCGTATGAAGCGAGCAGGCGGCGGCGATCGGCTCTCCGCGTCGCTGATGCTCATCACGACCGCGCTTGCCATCGTCTGGGCCAACTCGCCGTGGGCGAGCACGTACGAGGGCTTCTGGTCGATGCCGCTGGGGATCACCGTCGGCGACTCGCAGTGGTCGTTCACGGTGCACTCGCTCGTGAACGAGGGACTGATGACGTTCTTCTTCTTCCTGGTCGGGCTCGAGGTAAAGCGCGAGTTCACCATCGGCGAGCTGACGTCGCGCTCGCGGGCGGTGCTGCCGGCCGCGGCGGCCGTCGCGGGCCTGCTCGTGCCTGCCCTGATCTTCGCGCTGGTGAACGCCGGCAGCGGTCACGCGAACGCCTGGGGCATCGTCATCTCGACCGACACCGCGTTCCTGCTCGGCGCGCTCGCGCTCATCGCGCCGAAGTATCCGACGCGCCTGCGGATCTTCCTGCTCACCCTCGCCGTCGTGGACGACATCGGCGCGCTGCTGGTGATCGCGCTGTTCTACTCCACCGGCATCCAGCTGCTTCCGCTGGCCGTCGCGGTCGTGCTGATGGTGCTCATCGCCCTGGTCAGGTTCCTACCCGCAGGGCGCGGCATCACGTATGCGGTGCTCGGACTCGCGCTGTGGGTCGCGGTGCTGCTCGCCGGCATCCATCCCACCCTGGCGGGGGTGGCCATCTCGCTGCTGATCCCGGTGTTCTCGCCCCGCCGCGGCGATGTCGAACGCACCGCGGAGCTCAGTCAGGCGTTCCGCGAATCGCCGAATCCGACGTACGCGGCCGCGGTGACGCGAAGCGTCCGCGAGTCGCTGTCGATCAACGAGCGCGTCGACTCCGCCTGGCGTCCCTACATCGCGCTCGGGGTGCTGCCGCTGTTCGCGCTCGCCAACGCCGGCGTGCACTTCGACGGCGACACGATCCGGGATGCCGTCACCTCGCCGGTCACGTGGGGTGTGATCGCCGGACTCGTGATCGGCAAGCTGGTCGGCATCACGGGCGTGACCGCGCTGCTGCGCGCGCTGCGGTGGGGCGAGCTGGCACCCGGGCTCGGGCTGAACCGCATCGCGGGCGGCGCGGCGCTGTCGGGCATCGGCTTCACGATCGCCCTGTTCCTCGTGCCGCTCGCGATCGACGATGCGCACACCCAGGACCTCGCTCGCGTCGGCGTGCTGACCGCATCCGTCCTGGCCTTCGGCCTGGGCTGGGCCGTGCTGACCATCGGCGACCGGATCAGCCCGCCGCACGCGGTGGGAGCGCGGCTGAACCGCGCCGTCGACCCCGCACGCGACCACATCCGCGGCCCGGTCGACGCGCCCTACACGATCGTCGAGTACGCCGACTTCGAGTGCCCGTTCTGCAGCCGCGCGACCGGATCGGTCGACGCGGTGCGCGCGCACTTCGGCGATCGGATCCGCTGGGTCTACCGGCACCTGCCGCTGGACACGGTGCACCCGCACGCCACCGAGGCCGCCCGGGCGGCCGAGGCCGCATCCACCCAGGATCGGTTCTTCCGCTACGCGCCGCTGCTGTTCGCCCGGCAGGATCATCTCGAGACCGATGATCTGTACGCCTACGCCGCGGAGCTCGGCCTCGACATGGACCGCTTCGACGCCGACATCCGCTCGCCCGAGGTAGCCCGACGCGTCGAGGACGACCGGCTGGATGCCGAACTCATGGACCTGCATTCGACGCCGACGTTCTTCATCGGCGACCGCCGGCACATCGGCCCGTACGACTCCGCCACGCTCATCGCGGCACTGGAGGCGTCGCGGGCCGACGCGCCGGCGCGCTGATCAGCCGCGTGACGGCAGCTGCTGCAGAGTCCACCGGTTGCCGTCGGGGTCGGCGAAGGTCACGAACCGCCCCCACGCCTGTTCGTCCACGCCCTCGGCATCCGCCCCGGCCTCGCGCAATTGCGCCAGTGCAGCGTCGGCGTCTGGTATGACCACCTGGATGTTGTCGACCGATCCGGGCGACATCTGGCTGCCGAGGTTCGTGCCGATCGCGATCGAGCACGCCGATCCGGGTGGGGTCAGCTGCACGAAGCGCAACCCCTCGTAGGGGGTCTGGTCGTGGTCGGCGTTGAATCCGATGCCGGTGTAGAAGGCCTTGGCGCGATCCACATCCGACACGGGAACGAAGATCAGCTCGATTTTCCAGTCCATGGTGTTCCTCTCGGTCGATGGTGCAGCGCCAGGTTACGAGACATCCCGGACATACCCCTTCCTCGATGCGACCGGCCCGGGAGACAGGATGTCGGAAGGCGCAGGGCAGGATGAGATCGTGCAGCTGACCACCACCGCCACGCAACGCACGTACCGCTACGTGCGGCTGTCGATCGTCGGGGCGGTGCTGCTGCTTGCCGTGTCGCTGGTCATCGTGTTCGCCACGGTCGGGCCGATCGCCTCGATCAGCCACGCGATCTACACACCCGGCCGCAGCATCTTCGTCGGGGTGCTGTTCGGGGTGGCTCTGGCGCTCGTGGCGCTGTCGGGCCACAGCGTCGAGCAGGCGCTGCTGGACATCGCCGCGCTGTGCGCACCCGTCATCGCGATCGTGCCGACGCCGCTGCGCACCGGCGACGTGCCGGGCCTGATTGCGGACTGCCCCGACCCGGCGACGCCGTGCGTTCCGGTCGCCGAGGTGCCCGGCATCCAGAACGGGATGATCTCGCTGGTCGTGCTCGCCGCATGCGGGATCGTCGCCGCGATCGTGATCGCCCGCGCGCAGCGAACCCTGTCCGCGGGCACGGCGTGGTCGATCGGGGTGGCCGTGGCCCTGGTGATCGCGGCGGCGGTGTGGGGGCTGGCCGCGCCGCGGTCGTTCCTGATGTTCGGGCACCTCGTCGCGACGAGCACCTTCTTCGGGATCATCGTGGTCGTCGCCGCGATCGGGGCCTTCACCTCGCTGCCGCCGTGGCGGACCTGGTACGCGATCATCGCGATCGCGATCGCGATCGACCTCGTGTTCCTCGTCACCGTCGTCGTGCTGCGTCTGAACGGCGTGGATCTCGTGGAGCGGACCGGCGTGCCGTTCATCTTCATCGGCGAGACCATCGCCGTGGCGCTGTTCGCGGTGTTCTGGATCCTGCAGACCGTTCAGCTGTGGAACGACGTCGATCCCTCACTCATCGGACGGATGCCGGAGCCAGCAGCGAACGGCTGAGCTCGGTGGCGCCCGCGACCGCGGCCGGCATCGTCAGAACGGCCCCGAACGGCACCAGGAAGCACAGCTGGGTGGCCACCCCGAAGCCGAAGACCCGCGCCCGGGCGGCTCGCCGCATCCGACGGCGCGCGTCGGCCGGGATCCCGCGTGCCACCAGCGCCCGCGCCGACAGCTCGTCGGCGAGCAGCACACCGGCCAGGCTCACCCCGACGACGAACGACAGCACACCGCCGACGACCGGCACGAAGCCCACCAGTCCCGCCACGACGGCCGCGAGAATGCCGCGGACGATGAGGGATGCCGCATCCGCGACGGACCGCCAGATCCCGTAGCGCGCCTCCGGCACGCTTCCTCCCAGCTCACGCTCGACGGCGCGCCAGATTCGGTCGTAGAAAGGCTCGCCGATCAGCAGCGTCAGCGCGGTGAACAGCACCGCCGTCAGCACGATGCTGCCGCCGACCAGAGCCGTTCCCACGGCGACGCGCAGGACGGTCGCCCACAGGCTCGGCCATCCGTCGGCGAACGGCGTCATCGCGTCGGTGACGCCCTCCAGGTTGATCGTCAGTGCTACAAGTCCGGCGAGCAGCACCGCGCTGACGATGACGGCGGGCACGAGTCCCAGCAGCATCAGCCCGGGACGTCTGCGCCACCAGCCGAAGCCGCTCGCCAGCATCCCGACGCCCCGGCCGAATTCCCGCACCGCCTCAGCCTAGGTCGAGGCGTCGGATCCCTGGCGCCGCGGACGCCTTCCGGTACACGATGGTCGATACGGATCGCAATGACGCGGAGGTCTCATGGACGGCGAAACCCTCACACATCGCACGGTCGCCCTGATCGGGGCGACCGGATCGGGCAAGACCACGCTGGCCGAGGCACTGCTTCACCGTGCCGGTGCCATCACCCGGATGGGCAGCGTGGAGCAGGGCAGCACGGTGTGCGACTACGAACCCGAGGAGATCGCCCGGGGCCTGACGCTCGGGCTTTCGCTGGCCTCGTTCGACTGGACCGCAGAGGACGGCGCAGCCTACGCCGTCACGCTCGCGGACACCCCCGGTCACGCGGACTTCGTCGGAGCGGTCGACACCGCCCTGTCGGTCGCCGACGTCGCCGTCATCGTCGTCAGCGCCGTCGACGGCGTGACGGCCGGCACCCGCGCCGCATGGGCGGCCGCGGAGTGGGCCGGCGTCCCGCGCATCGTCGTCGTCACGCAGGAGGACCGCGCGCGAGCCGATTTCCACCGGGTGCTGAACGAGTTGCGGTCGGCGTTCGGCGAGCACCTGTGGCCGCTCGAGCTGCCCCTCGGCGAGGAGGCGGAGTTCCACGCCATCGCCGACGTGCTCGGCGAGCACGCGCTCGTCTACGACGCCGGCGGTCACCATCACGAGGAGGCCATCCCGTCGGATGCCATCGCCGAGGAGCACCGGGTCCACCAGGACGTCACCGAGGAGATCGTGTCGCACGACGACGAGCAGCTCGAGGCCTACCTCGAGGGCACCGAGCCTTCGGCGCGGGATCTGGAGCGTGTGCTGGCCAGGTCCGTGGCATCCCGCGATGCGACGCCGGTCGTCATCTGCTCGGCGCTGAACGGGACCGGGATCGACCGCGTCGCCGACCTGATCTGCGAGCTGTCGCCGGCAGCCGACGACCACGACGCGCGCATCGTCCTGGGCGTCGACGAGGACGGCGGCGGCGGCAGCGAGCACCGCGTCGCACCCGACCCGCGCGGCGAGCTGCTCGTGCACGTCTTCCGCACCGTCGCCGACCCGTTCGTCGGACAGGTGTCGATGCTCCGGGTGCTGTCGGGCACGCTGCGCCCGGGCGACCGCGTCCGCAACGCCACCACCGGCACCGAGGAACGCATCCCCGGCGTCTTCCGGCTGCGCGGCAGCGAACACCTGCGAGCGGACGCGCTGCGCGCCGGCGAGGTCGGCGCGGTGTCCAAGCTCATCGCCACGCCGTCCGGCTCGCTGCTGTGGACCCGCGCGCACCGGGGCGCGCGGCCGTCGGGGGTCCCCAGGCGGATGCCGGTGTTCGCGCTGAGCCTCACGCCGGTCTCGCAGTCCGACGACGCGAAGCTGTCGACCGCGCTCGGCCGGCTGGTCGCGGAGGATCCGACGCTGGTCGTCGACCGGGCCGGCGGTGATACGATCCTGCGGGGTCTGGGGGATGTGCACGTCGCCGTCGCGGTGGAACGGCTCGCGCGGGTCCTCGGCGTCCACGTCACCACCGCCGACGCGCCCGTGGCGTACCGGGAGACGATCGCCGGTTCGGCGGATGCCGAGGGCAAGCTGAAGAAGCAGTCCGGCGGTCACGGTCAGTTCGCGGTGGTGCAGCTGCACCTGTCGCCGCTGCCGCCCGGCGGCGGGTTCGAGTTCGTCGACTCGGTGGTCGGAGGCGCGGTACCGCGCTCGTACATCCCCGCGGTGGAGAAGGGCGCCCGCGACGCGCTCGCTGCCGGCGGACCGCACGGGCATCCCGTGGTCGACGTGCGCGTCGAACTCCGCGACGGCAAGGCGCACTCGGTGGACTCTTCGGAGATGGCGTTCCGGACGGCTGCGTCGCTCGGCGTCAAGGCGGCGCTCGCCCACGCCGGCACGCTCATCCTCGAGCCGGTCTCCACCGTCACCGTGACCGTTCCCGCCGACCTGCAGGGTCCGGTGCTCACCGACCTGTCGGGCCGGCGCGGACGGGTCAACGCGACCGAGACCGCCGAGGACGGGCGCACCCGAGTCTTCGCCCACGTCCCGGATTCGGAGCTGGGCAGATACGTCCTGGATCTGCGGTCGCTCACCGGGGGTCAGGCGGAGCTGACCGTGACGCCGGACCGCTACGAGAAGGCGCCGAGCACCGTCGGGGTGTGACCGCCGTCCGGGCTGGGAATACCCCCAGATCCCCCGCGTTGGACTTGATACGAGTTCGCTCAAGTCTCAGAATTGAGCGACCACGACTCAAGTTCCACCAGGAGATGCTTCGCACATGCCCGACGACTTCGCACCCCCGGCCGAGGGCGCCGACAACGGCGCCAGCGCGTTCGACGAGTTCCTCGCGCGCTACCTCGCCGGCGAGCGCGCCCGCGAGGAGCGCTCGATCGACCTCAGCCGATTCCTCAGCTCCCGCACGCAGGAGATTCTGCAGCGCGGCGGCCGCTACGCCCTCGAACGCGGTCAGCGTGAGCTCGACGCGCTCCACCTGCTGCGCGTGCTCGTCGACGAGGCACCGGCCACCGACGCCGTGGCGCGCATCGGTGCCGACCCGCGGGCCATCGCCCGCGCCGCCGAGGAGCGTCTCCCGGCCGCGTCGGCTGCGGCATCCGTCGACGGGGCCGTCATCACGCCGTCCGTGCAGCGCGCGCTGTTCCACGCATTCCAGGTCGCGCGCTCGTCCGGATCCACCTACGTCGACCCCGAGCACCTGTTCTTCGCGCTCGTGCTCGCGCAGGACACCCCTGCCGGGCAGATCCTGGCGCAGGCGGGCGTCACCGCCGAGGCGCTGACCCAGGGCGCGCGCGAGACGGTCACGCCGACCGGCGCGCCGGCGACCGAGCCGGGGCAGCAGGCGTCCGAGACGCCGATGCTCGACACCTACGGCACCGACCTGACGGCCATGGCGACCGCGGGCGACCTCGACCCGGTCATCGGTCGGGCGGACGAGATCGAGCAGACGATCGAGATCCTCAGCCGCCGCACCAAGAACAACCCCGTGCTCGTCGGCGAGGCCGGCGTGGGCAAGACCGCCATCGTCGAGGGCCTCGCGCAGGCGATCGTCTCCGACGCGGTTCCGCAGCAGCTGCGCGGCAAGCGTGTGATCGCGCTCGACCTGCCGGCGATGCTCGCCGGGACCCGGTACCGCGGCGACTTCGAGGAGCGCCTCACCAAAACGCTGGACGAGATCGCGGCGCGCAAGGCCGAGATGATCGTGTTCATCGACGAGGTCCACTCCGTCGTGGGCGCCGGTGGCGGCGGCGATCAGGCGATGGATGCCGGGAACATCCTGAAGCCGCGCTTGGCACGCGGCGAGCTGCACCTGGTGGGTGCGACGACGCTGAAGGAGTACCGCGTCATCGAGAAGGATCCCGCCCTGGAGCGCCGGTTCCAGCCGGTGCGCGTGGGCGAACCGTCCATCGAGGACGCCGTCCTGATCCTGCACGGCCTCAAGCCCGCCTACGAGCAGCACCACGACGTCCGGTACACCGACGATGCGCTTCGTGCCGCGGTGGAACTCAGCGACCGCTACGTCAGCGACCGCGTGCTGCCTGACAAGGCGATCGACCTCATCGACCAGGCCGGCGCCCGGCTGCGGCTGCGCCTGGGCGTGGTCGTCGACGTCAGCGGGCTCGTCGAACGGTTGGCGACCCTCGAGGCAGACAAGAACGCGGCGGTCGGCGCCGAGCAGTACGAGGAGGCATCGCGCATCCGCGACGCCATCGCCGAGGTGCAGGCACGTCTGGACGACGCGACATCCGCGCCGGTGAACGCGCAGGATGCCGTCGTGGACGAGGCGCAGATCGCCGCCGTGATCAGCCGAGCCACCGGCATCCCGGTCAACCGCTTGACCGAGACCGAGCGCGAGCGCCTCGCGGTGCTCGAAGACGAGCTGCACGGCCGGGTGATCGGCCAGGATGACGCTGTCACCGCCGTCGCGAAGTCGGTGCGTCGCAACCGCACCGGGATGGGCGACGAGCGGCGGCCGGTCGGATCGTTCCTGTTCCTCGGCCCGACCGGCGTCGGAAAGACCGAGCTGGCCAAGGCGCTCGCGCAGTCGCTGTTCGACGACGACCAGGCCGTCATCCGCTTCGACATGAGCGAGTTCGGCGAGCGGCACACCGTGTCGCGGCTCGTCGGTGCCCCTCCCGGATACGTCGGCTACGACGAGGCCGGCCAGCTCACCGAACGGGTGCGCCGCAATCCGTACGCCGTCGTGCTGTTCGACGAGATCGAGAAGGCCCACCCCGACGTGTTCAACCTGCTGCTGCAGGTGCTCGACGACGGCCGCCTCACCGACGGCCAGGGCCGCACGGTGGACTTCCGCAACACCGTGATCGTGATGACGTCGAACCTCGGTTCGGAGTTCCTCGCGTCGCGCTCGGGTGCGATCGGGTTCATCGCCGACGGCGGGGGAGCGACCGGTTTCGGCAGCGAGAAGGATCTGCGCGACCGCGTGATGGGCAAGCTGCGCGAGGCGATGCGGCCGGAGTTCCTCAACCGCATCGACGAGATCGTGCTGTTCCGCAAGCTCGACAGGCCTCAGCTGCGCGAGATCGTGGCGCTCATGCTGCGCCAGACCGAGCAGCGGCTCGCCAAGCGCGAGGTGGAGCTCGAGCTGACCGCAGCGGCGACCGACTGGCTCGCCGAGCACGGCTACGAGCCCGAATACGGCGCCCGGCCGTTGCGCCGGCTCATCCAGCGCGAGGTCGATGACCGCATCGCCGACCTGTTCGTCAGCGGCGCGCTCGCCGATCGCGGTGCGGTGACGGTGGATGCCGTGGCCGACGAGTTGCTCGTCACGGTCGGGGCGCTCGCAGCAGCTGCGTGAGCGTGCGGGCGTTGCGCACCGCGTTGCCACCGCCGTCGTTGTTGAAGTACGCGTAGACGTCGTGGCCGGCCGCCTCCCACTCGAGGATGCGGTCGGCCCACCACGACAGGTCGGCGTCCGAGTACGAGCCGCCGTAGAGATGCTCGGCATCCGGTCCGTGCAGCCGCACGTATACCAGGCGAGCGGTGGCGCGCAGGATGCAGGGCAGCTTCGCGCCGCTCATGATGCAGTACGCCGCGCCGTGACGTTCCAGCAGGTCGAAGACCGCCTCGTCGTTCCAGGACGGGTGCCGGAACTCCAGCACCGGACGCGTCCACGAGGGCAGCGCGCCGAGGAACCAGTCGAGTCGGGCGTCGTCGCGTTGCATCGTCGGCGGCAGCTGGACGATGAGCGGCCCGCGGCGACCGCGCAGTTCGTGAAGGCCGTTCGTCACGCGCTCGATCCACACCTCTGGCTCGAACAGGCGTCGCGCGTGGGTGAGCCCTCGCGGCGCCTTCACCGTCATCTCGAAGCCGTCGGGTAACTGGGCCCGCCAGGCGGCGAACCGCGCCGGCGGCGGCCAGCGGTAGAAGCTCGCGTTCAGCTCCACGGTGTTGAACTCGCGCTCGTAGATGCGCAGCCGGTCGCGCGCCGGCGCGTGATGGTACAGCGCCTCCTCCCAGTGGTTGTAGCTCCACCCCGACGTGCCGATTCGCGCCATGCATCCATGCTGGCGCTGATCTCGCCACGCCGTGGGATCCGGTGCATGCTCGATTCATGGCAGCTCAGCGCGGTGTCGTGTCCATAGGCCTGGCCGGAACCCTCGGCCCCGACACCATCGGCGCCGTCGCGCCGGCGATCGAAGACGCCGGGTTCCACGCGCTGTGGGTCAACGACAACCCCGGCGGCGACTCGCTGGCAGCGCTCGCGGCCGCGGCCGCGGTCACCGAGCGTCTGACCCTCGCGACGGGGGTCATCCCGGTGGACCGCCGGACCCCGGGCGACATCTCGCGCCATATCACCGAGCACGGGTTGCCCGAGGGTCGGCTCGTGCTCGGCATCGGCTCGGGCCGCACCCGCGACGGCGCGCTGCAGCTGATGCGCGACGCGGTGTCGACGCTGCGGGCCGCCACGTCGGCGCGGATCGTCGTCGGCGCGCTCGGGCCGCGGATGCGTCGCCTCGCCGTCACCGACGGCGACGGGCTGCTGCTGAACTGGCTGACCCCGGATGCCGCGTCGAGCCAGACCCGCCAGCTGCGCGGCGTCGCACCCGAGGCGTGGGTCGCGCTGTACGTCCGGACGGCGCTGGACCCCGACGCTCGCGGCAGGCTCGAGGACGAGGCATCCCGCTACGGCGCCATGCCGCAGTACGCCGCGAACTTCTCGCGCATCGGCGCGACGCCGCTGGACACCGTGCTGCCGCAGCCGGGACAGGACGACGCCGGTGCCGGCCTCACCGCCTACACCGACGCGGTGGATGAGGTCGTGCTGCGCGCGATCACCCCGTCCGACTCCATCGACGACCTGCGGGCGTTCGTCGCCCAGGCGGCGGCGCTGCATCCACCGGGCTGAGCGGGCCGGTCAGCGGCCGGTGTCGGAGCGGCCCTCGGCGACCGCCTTGCGCTCCGCGACGGTCTCGGCCTCCCGGTCGGATTCGCTGATGGTCGGGCCGCGTCGCAGCCGGTAGGCGATCGCGAGTCCGACGAACCAGACCGGCGAGCACAGCAGCGCGATGCGGGTGTCTTCGAAGATACCGAGCACGACGAGCATGGCCGCGAAGAACGCCAGCACGATCCAGCACATCACGACACCGCCGGGCATCTTGTACGTCGATGCGGCGTGCGGGTCGGGGCGCCGGCGGCGGTAGACGAGGTAAGACGCCATGATCATCGACCACACGAAGATGAACAGGATCGACGAAACCGTCGTGACCAGTTCGAACGCGTTCTCGAACACCATCCCGGCCAGACCGCCGAGGAACAGCACGACGCACGACAGCACGAGCGAGGCGCCCGGCACCCTGTTGCGGGTCAGCCGCGCGAAGACCGACGCGGCCTGGCGCGTGGTGGCCAGGCCGTAGACCATGCGGCTGGACGAGAAGATGCCGCTGTTCGCGGCAGAGGTCGCCGATGTCAGCACGACGAAGTTGATGATCCCGGCGGCGCCGGCGAAGCCGATGAGACCGAACAGCGCGACGAACGGGCTCTTGTCCTCCTGGATCTGACTCCACGGCGTCACGCAGATGATGACGCCCAGCGCGAGGACGTAGAAGAAGAGGATGCGGATCGGAACCTGGTTGATCGCCTTCGGGAGGTTGCGCTCCGGATCCTTCGCCTCCGCGGCGGTGGTCCCGACCAGCTCGATGCCCACGAACGCGAAGATCGCGATCTGGAAGCCCGCGAGGAATCCGATGAATCCAGTGGGGAAGAAGCCGCCGTCGTCCCACAGGTGGGAGACGCGCGCCACGTTGCCTGTGGGACCCTGGAACGCGGTGACGATCAGGACCACGCCGACGACGATCAGCGCCAGGATCGTGATCACCTTGATCAGCGCGAACCAGAACTCCGCCTCCCCGAACGCCCGCACCGCGATGAGGTTCAGGCCCAGGACGAGCAGGATCGCGATCGTCATCGGAATCCAGCCGGGCAGCCCGGGCCACCAGAACTGTGCGTACGCCTGGATGCCGACGACATCCGCCGTCGCCATCGACAGCAGGCACAGCCAGTACGTCCACCCCATGAAGTAGCGCGCCCACGGACCGAGGTAGTCGGCGGCGAAGTCCTGGAAGGTGCGGTACTGCAGGTTCGACAGCAGCAGCTCGCCCATGGCGCGCATCATGAAGAAGAGCATGAAGCCGACGACGGCGTAGACGAGCAGGATCGACGGACCGGCTTTGTGGATGCCGATCCCCGAGCCGAGGAACAGGCCGGTGCCGATGGCCCCGCCGATCGCGATCAGTTGGATGTGACGGTTGCTGAGCCCCCGCTCCAGCTGCACCGGCTCGTCATCGCGAGGCGACGCAGGCGAGTGCGTGTCCGGCGTTGCGGTCATGGCGCGCCAATCTGTTGTACTGCGCGGATGCTAGCAGGCACCCTCGCGCCGCCACCACGGTTCCGAGCGTCCGGAGCCCGCGCCGCACCGTGTCAGACTGACGCGGTGTCAGCTCATTCCGGAGGGGTCGAGGTGCTGCGCACCATCGCCCGATGGGCGCTCGCCGCCCTCTTGGTGTTCACGGGCCTGTCGCACCTGTTCTGGGCGCGGCGCGGGTTCCGCATCGCGGTGCCGGACTGGGCGACCCGGCTGCTGCGCACCGATAAGGACATGATCGTGGTGGCGTCCGGCGCGGTCGAGCTGATGCTCGGCGGCGCGTTGGTCGCACTGCCGCAGGACCGGCGGACGGTCGGAGCAGCGGTCGCGGCGTTCTTCGCCGCGGTGTTCCCGGGCAACATCCATCAGTGGCGCACCGGCCGGGCGGCGCCGATGATGCGCACCGACCGGCAGCGGTTCGCGCGGCTCTTCCTGCAGCCCGTGCTCGTGGCGTGGGCGGTGTGGGCGACGCGCTGAGCCGCCGATCCGGCTCGCGGCGAGAGAAGGCGATCGCGGCGAGAGAAGGCCGATCCGGCGGCCCACGGCCTTCTTAGGCCGTGGTTTCCCGCTGCGGACGTGCGGGCGCTGCGCCCGCGGCATCCGCGATCTTCACCCGGGGGATCAGCGCCGACACGATCACGAGCAGCACCGTCGCGAGCGCCACGGCGCAGAAGACCACGAAGGCGCCGGCCTGCACGGCTCCGGCATCCGTCGGGCCGCCGTTCGCGGCGATGACCGTGTTGGCGGCCGCTCCGAAGACAGCCACCCCGACCGAGCTGCCGATCGAACGGGCGAGCATGTTCGTGCCGGACACCACCCCGCGGCGGCGGTCGCCGACCGAGGACTGCGCGGCGATGAGGCTCGGATTGGCGACCAATCCCATGCCGAGTCCCACGATGAAACACGCCAGCGCCGTCAGCGGAATCGACGGTGAGAGCGAGAACCAGACGAGGCATCCGGATCCGACGACGGCGAGGATGCTGCCGATCATCGCGGTGCGCCGGAACCCGATCCGCAGGTAGAAGCGTCCGGCCAGCGCGCCGCTGATGGGCCAGCCGAGCGTCAGCGCGGCCACGGCCAGTCCCGACACGATCGGGACGGCGCCGGCGCTGATCTCCAGGAACGTCGGCACGAACGAGGTGAGTCCGATCAGCACCACCCCGACGAACAGGGCGACCACGGATGTCGTCATCACCACGCGACTGGTGAACACCCACGGCGCGAGCACGGGGTCTGCGGCCCGCCGCTCCACGATCACGAAGCCCACCAGCAGCAGCACCCCGCCGCCGAAGCAGACGGCGCTCTGCCACGACAGCCACGCCCACGCCTGCCCGCCCTCGAGGATGCCGAGCACCACCAGCACCAGTGCCACCGTCAGCAGCACGGCGCCCTCGTAGTCGATGCGTTGCCGGTGCCGCGTGAAGGTCTCGCGGTAGTTGCGCCCGAGGATGAACAGCGCGATCAGGCACAGCGGCACGTTGACCCAGAAGATCCACCGCCACGAGACGAACTGACTGAAGATGCCACCGAGGGTCGGACCCGCCACCGACGAGACCGCCCACACGCTCGCGATGTACGCCTGCGCCTTCGCCCGCTCGCGCACGGTGTAGATGTCGCCGGCGATCGTCATCGTCGTCGGGGTGATCGCGCCCGCGCCGAGCCCCTGCACCGCCCGGAAGGCGATGAGTGCCGTCATGTTCCACGACAGCGCCGACAGCACCGACCCGGCCAGGAACAGCACGATGCCGACGTACATGATCGGCTTGCGTCCGAACGTGTCGGTGAGCTTGGCGTACACCGGCACCGATGCCGCCTGCGCCAGCAGATACACCGAGAACAACCACGGGAACTGGTCGAAGCCGCCGAGGTCCCGCACGATCGTCGGCACCGCGGTGGCCAGGATCGTCGAGTCGATCGCGATCAGGAACGTCGACAGCATCAGAGCGAGCAGGATCGGTCCGCGTTCCGAGCGCAGTCCGACCTCGTTCGCCACCGGACCTCCAACGGTTTGTCCTTCAAGCCAACCACGATCCGAACGAAGCATTCCCGGTAGCCCGGATCGGATGTCGACGCCGGATGACAGACTGCTGGGATGCTGCTCGCCGACGTCGTCGCGACGGTCGACATGGTCACCGCGACGAGTTCGCGGCTGGCCAAGACCGATGCTCTGGCGCAGCTGCTGACGCGCCTGGATCCCGATGAGATCGTCCCGGTCGTCGGGTTCCTCACCGCCAGTCCTCGCCAGGGCCGGCTGGGGGTGGGATGGCGCGGGGTCACGAGTCTCGACACGGTGCACGCCGAGTCTTCGACACTGACCGTCGCGGATGTGGATGCCGCATTCGATGCCCTCGCCGGGGCGTTCGGCTCCGGCTCTACGGGTGTCCGCGCGACCGAGCTGCGTACTCTCGCCGAGCGGGCCACCGCCGCGGAGTGGAGCCTGCTCGCACGCGTGCTGCTCGGCGAGCTGCGCACTGGCGCCTTGGAGGGTGTGCTGCTGCACGCCGTCGCCCGGGCGGCCGAGCGGCCGGCCGCCGACGTGCGGCGTGCGGCGATGCTGTCCGGCGACCTGGGCGAGACGGCCCGAGTCGCGCTGACCGGCTCGATCGCCGACCTCGACGCGGTGGGCCTGCGGGTCGGCCGTCCGGTGCTGCCGATGCTCGCGTCCACCGCGAACACCGTCGCGGAGGCCATCGGCATGACCGGCGAGGCATCCGTCGAGTACAAGCTCGACGGGGCTCGCATCCAGGTGCACCGCGACGGCGACGATGTGCACGTCTACACCCGCAACCTCGCCGACATCACCCACCGGGTTCCCGAGATCGTCGAGGTCGCCCGGAGCCTGGACGCGCGCACGCTGATCCTCGACGGCGAGACGCTGTCGCTCGACGAGGACGGCGCCCCGCGACCGTTCCAGGACACGATGTCGCGCTTCGGCGCCGACCTCTCGCGTGACCTCGCGTTGCGGCCGTGGTTCTTCGACGTGCTGCACGTGGACGGCCGCGACCTTCTCGACGAGCCGCTGTCGGTGCGACGCGAGGTGCTCGACGAGGTGGCGGGGTCGTGGCGGATGCCGGGAATCGTCACCGGCGACGCCGCAGCAGCGCAGGCGGTGTCGGATGAGGCGCTCGCCGCCGGTCACGAGGGCGTCGTCGTGAAGGCACTGGACGCGCCGTACACCGCGGGTCGGCGGGGCAGATCGTGGGTGAAGGTCAAGCCGGTGCTGACGTACGACCTCGTGGTGCTCGGCGTCGAATGGGGCTCCGGTCGTCGTTCCGGCTGGCTGTCGAACCTGCACCTCGGAGCGCTGGATCCGGACGGCGAGTACGGCGAACCGGGGGAGTTCGTCATGGTGGGCAAGACCTTCAAGGGCCTGACCGACGAACTGCTGCGCTGGCAGACCGAGTGGTTCCCGACGATCGAGACGCGACGCACCGGCCACACCGTCTTCGTGGCGCCCGTCACCGTGGTGGAGATCGCGATCGACGGGGTGCAGCGCTCGCCGCGTTATCCCGGCGGCATCGCGCTGCGCTTCGCTCGCGTCAAGGCGTACCGGCCCGACAAGCGCCCCGACGAGGCCGATACGATCGGCACGCTCCGGGCCCTGCTTCGCGGATAGCCCGCGGCGGGGGCAGGATGTCGGTATGACCCGAGCCCCCGGACCCGAGGCGCGGCTGGACTTCACCAGCTTCGGTGCTGCCGGCGGGGGCCGCGTGGTGGTGGTGCTGCGCGAGGAGGGCGTCTCGGCCCTCGATCCGGACGCGCGGATCACCGCGGGTCACGACGCGCGCATCGTCGCCATCATGGTGATGCGCGACGAGATCTCCGATCCCGGTGCCTACGGCGGCGAGACCCCGGGCAGCACGACGGTCGTTGCGATCGCCGAGCTCATCGACGAGCAGCTCCGCCACGGCGACTCGACATTCGGCCTGGTCGGCGTCGGTGGCGCGGGGGAGGAGGCGATCCTGCTGGCGAACCGGCTCGGCGATCGGGTCGACCGGCTGGCCCTGGTCGCCGTGCCCGAGCAGGAAACTCCTCTCGAGCGGCACCAGGCCGAACAGGTCATGGCCGCCGTCGTCGCCCGCACGCTCATCCTCAACGGCGAGAAGGACCCGGATGCGGGCGCCGACGCCGCGCAGTGGCATCGCCTGCACCTCCCGTACGCCGATGTCGAGATCGTGCCCGCCGACCGGTACGGACCGGATCGGCGCCTCAGCCTGACCGACGTGTGGGAACGCGTGCTCGCGCACACCGCACCACGAGATCAGGCGGGGTCAGACCCGGCGTGAGCGCATCGCGCGCGTGTGCGTGAGCGAGGGGTCCGCGGCCAGCTTGCGATACTCGTCGGACTCTACGGGATACAGCGCGACCCGGCCCTCGCTGTCGTGATGCGTACCCCAGCCGTACCGCTTGCCGAGCGGTGACGACCGCAGGCACGGCTGTCCCTTCGCGAAGAACGCCGCGCGCGCGGCATCCCGCTCGTCATCCTCGATGCCCGCGCGTCGCGCGTGCGTCTCGAAGAGGATGTCGTCGGAGGTCCGTGCGTACGGCTGCGCGCCGATCAGTTCGTAATGCAGCGCGGCGACGGTGGCGGTCGCGCCCACCCGCGGCTCCTGGGCGGCTTCGGCCTGACAATCGTCGGCGACCTCGATGAACGTGTCGTAGTAGTTGGTCGTGTGCACGCGGTGCCTCCGGCAGCGACGCTAGCGCCCGCCGCCGACACTCGCATCGGCAAGGACGGCGTGGTCGTGGCATCCGGCGGCGTCGGCCCGGTGAACGCCGAGAGGCGGATGCATGATGCATCCGCCTCTCGAATCGCTCCGGCCCGTCAGGCCCTGCCGCCGCCGCCTCGCAGCCGCGACAGTGCGTCGACGGTCGCCGCGAGGATCAGCACGCCGCCGGTCACGAGCAGGTTCACGCCCGCGGGCAGGCCGAGCAGGCCCAGTCCGTTCGTGATGACCGCGATCACGAGCGCACCGATCGCGGCGTGCACCAGCCGGCCCCGGCCGCCGAACAGGCTCACGCCGCCGACGACCGCTGCCGCCACGCCGCTGAGCACGATGTCGCGGCCGACCGTGGCATCCACCGAGCCGACCCGGGCGACGCTGAACAGGGCCGAGACGACGGCGAGACTCGAACAGATGACGAACGCCCACCACTTGACCCAGCGCACCTTGACGCCCGAGCGGCGGGCGCCCTCGGCGTTGCCGCCGGTGGCGTAGATGTAGCGGCCGAACTTCGTGCGGTCCAGCACGAACGTGCCCAACCAGAGGATGACGAGCACCACCGGCACGATGATCGGCACGCCGACCACCTCTTTGAGGGCCTGACCGCGGTTCTCGTTGAGGACGTAGACCACCACCCCGCCGATGACGGCGATCACGCCGAGCTTGATCCACACCAGCGAGATCGACCGGTTCGGCACACCCGCCCGGGAGCGACGTGAGCGATCCCAGAACGAGCTCGCCGCCGAGACGGCGAGCATCACGACGAGCATCACCCAGCCGCCCCACACCGGCAGGTTGCCGTTCTGCAGCGCGATCAGCTCCGGCACCTCCACGCGATACAGGCCGCCGGGTCCGATGATGACCAGCGCGAGACCCTGGTATCCGAGGAACAGACCGAGTGTGACGACGAACGACGGGATGCCGACCCGCGCCACGAAGAAGCCGATGAGCGCACCGGTGAGGATGCCGAATCCGAACCCGATCAGCAGCGCGAGCGGCCACGGCAGGCCGAACTGGGAGTTGAGCACGACGAACAGCGCCATCGCGACACCGCCGGTCACACCCGCCGACAGGTCGATCTCACCCAGCAGCAGCACGAACACGAGGGCGATCCCGAGCATCACGAGCGTCGCGGCCTGGTTCAGCAGGTTGGCGAAGTTCCGCTCGGTCAGGAAGAACGGGCTGAGCGCGCTGAAGAGGATGCCGAGCACGACGAGACCGCCGATGGCCGGCAGCGCCCCCATGTCGCCGCCGCGCACCCGCTGCCACCAGGCGCGCATCTGATCGGTGAGGCCGCCCTCGACGCCGCTGCCGATGAGGTCGCTGGACAGCGGGTCCGGCGCTGCGTTGGTCCGGGTCGTCGTGGTCATGCGACACCTCCCTCGGTGGCGATGGTGCTGGAGTCGACGAGCTCGGCGCCCATCGTCTTGGTGCCGGTGATGTATCCGACGACGTCGTCGCGAGTGGTGTCCTGCACGCGGATCTGCGCGACGAGCTGACCCAGGTACAGCACCGCGACGTCGTCGGCGACGGCGAACACGTCGGCGAGGTTGTGGCTGATGAGGACCACCGCGACGCCCTGAGACGCCAGCCGGTCCACGAGGTTGAGCACCTGCTCGGTCTGGGCGACACCCAGGGCCGCGGTCGGCTCGTCCAGGATCACCACCCGCGCCTTCTTCAGCACCGCGCGCGCGATCGCGACCGTTTGACGCTGTCCACCGGACAGTGACGAGACCTTCTGGCGCACCGACTTGACGGTGCGCACCGACAGGCCGCGCAGCGTGTCGGAGGCCTCCTTCTCCATGCGTCCCTCGTCGAAGGTGCCGAGCGAAGTCTCCTCGCGGCCGAGGAACATGTTCTGGACGATGTCGAGGTTGTCGCACAGCGCGAGATCCTGGTACACCACCTCGATGCCGAGCGCCGCAGCTTCCCGCGGGGTGTGCAGATCCCGGTGCACGCCGTCGACGCGCACCTCACCGGAGTCGTACGGCTGCACGCCGGCCAGACCCTTGATGAGCGTCGACTTCCCGGCGCCGTTGTCGCCGACCAGGGCGGTGACCTTACCGGGGTAGATCTTCAGATCCACGCCCTTGAGGACGCTGACCGGACCGAAGGACTTCTTCACATCGACCAGCTCGATGATCGGCTCTGCTGCCTGCAGCGTGTCTGACACTTTCGCCTCCTTGCGAATACCGCCCAAGCGCCTCGAGGACGCCGCACCGTGACCGGCGCGGCGCCCTCGATGGACGGATGCTACTTCGTGACGCCGAACTCGGTGCACTTGGCAACGACGTCGGGAGTGCAGACGTCGTCGTAAGCCGCATCGCCGGCAGCGATGACGGTCTTGACCTTATCGGGTCCGACGAGCTGCGGGGTGACGGCGATGTACGGGGTGCCGTCGTCCAGCTTCTTGTCCGCCGTGGGCGTCTGACCACCCAGCAGGGCCGTGGCGACCTTGATCGCGGCCTCGGCCTCGTCCTTGACCGGCTTGTAGACCGTGGCGGTCTGCCACCCCAGCAGGATGTTCTGCAGACCCGCGACGTTGGCATCCTGGCCGGAGACCGCGACGCCGGTGAGGCTGTTGTCCTGCAGCACCTTGATGACGCCGGCCGCGTTGGTGTCGTTGGCGACCCAGACACCGTCGACCGCACCCCCGAGCGAGGTCAGCGCCTGCTCGAAGTTGGTCTGCGACTTCGCCTGGTCCCACACCCCGGTGGGCTCGAACGCGGGCTTGATGCCGGCCTTCTCCATCACGTCGACCGCGCCGTCGTGGAACATCTTGGCGTTGCCGTCGGTGGGGTCACCGCCCATGTAGACCACGACAGCGGTCGCCGGGTCCTTGCCGGCCGTCTTCAGACCGTCCAGGACCGTCTGGCCCTCGAGCTGGCCGACCTTGAAGTTGTCGAACGACACGTAGTAGTCGGCACCCTTGAACGGGCGGTCGTATGCCACGACCGGGATGCCCTGGTCGGACGCCTTCTTGGCCACCGTCGCGGCCGCGCCCTGGTAGTCGACGAGCAGCATGACACCGCAGCCCTTGGTGAGCTGCTGGTCTGCGATCGTCGAGTACTTGTTGACGTCGCCCTGCGCATTCTGGATGTCGACGTCGAACCCGGCGGCCGAAAGGCCGTCCTGCAGGTACTTGCGGTCGAAGTTCTCCCAGCGCGGCGACGACGCCGCATCCGGCAGGATCACGCACGCCCGGCTGCCTACGGCGTCCCCGCCGCCTGCGCCGGTGGAACTCGTGCCGCCACTGGAACCGGAACAGCCGGCCAGCGCTACGGCGGCGGCTCCTGAGAGCGCTACCACAGCCGCCAATGAGCTTCGCTTCATTTCTCACCCTTCATCGATGTGAGGAATCCCCTCGGGTCGCCGCGCAGAACTCAGCGCGACTAGAGAATGATGCTCCCGGCGGAGCGGGAATGGCGAATCGACGCGATCACGGTTCGGTAACTAGCGCCGCGAGGGCAGCAGGCGGATCAGCACGATGTTGCCCGATTCGTCCACTTCGGCCACGTCCGAGTGCGCCTTGACGAAGTCGGTGAACCCGCGATGACCCAGCGCCTTCTCGCTGAACGCGGGATCCAGCCGCGTGATGAGCCGCTTGACCGCGCTGGCGTGCTGCCACTCGTCGCCGTCCTTTTCGGCCTCGAGCCGCAGCGCGCGCTCGAGCAGCTCGCCCGAGGGGTCCACCGACCGCTTCCGCGCGCGGGCACGGGCGGGTGCGGCATCCTTTTTCTCGGTCTCGGGCGACAGCACGCCCGGCAGCGAATCGTAGGCGTCGAACCGGTCGCACGCCGCCGCGAGCGACTTCGCCGTCGAGCCTGCGACGCCGACTCCGACCACGTACCGGCCGAGGCGCTTGCACCGCTGCGCCAGGGGGACGTAGTCCGAGTCGCCGGCGACGATCACCACGTGGGTCAGGTCGGGCAACCGGAACATGTCCTCCACGGCATCCACCGCGAGACGGATGTCGGCGCCGTTCTTGGCGTAGGCGGCGGCGGGGAACAGCTGCACGAGATCCACGGCCCGGGCGACCAGCTGGGATCGGTACTCGGCGTTGACCGAGTTGGACCAGTCGGCGTACGCGCGGGTGAGCACGAGCGTTCCGAAGGATGCCGCGTAGTCGATGATCGCCCCGACGTCGACGGTGGCCGCCGCCAGCCGGGCGGCGATGTCGGGGTCGGAGGCATCCTGGATGATCCGCTGCCGGTCGCGCGAGTACGAGTTGCGGCCGTGCACCCGGTCGTACCACGACATCACGATGTTGTCGAAGTCGAGGTACACCGCCACCCGGGCGTCCTGGATGTCGGCCATCACGCCTCCCCGGGGTAGCGCACGCCGATCTGCGCGCGGATGTCGTCGAGGGTGCCCATGATCGCGACGGTCTCGTCGATGGGCAGGGCGTCGCTGTCGGTGCCGCCGCCCGCGAGGATGCGCTCGGCGGCGAGAGCCTGATACTGCATCCCGCGTCCGTCCAGCTGCGACACGTAGTCCTCGACGACGGTGCCGTCGGGGGTGATGACCCGGAACGACGTCGGCTGGTACCACACCCGGTCGATGTCGATGCGCGCTTCGGTTCCCACGACGTGAGCGGTGTTCGGACCGGCGGCGCGCGACGACGAGACGCTGGTCGAGACCGCCCCGGTGCCGTGGGTGAGGATCGTGGCGACCTCGGTGTCGGCGCCGGTCTCGCCCAGGCGCGCCCGCGCGACGACGTCGGTCGGTGCGCCGAGCATGTCCCACGCGAACGAGACGGGGTAGATGCCGAGGTCCAGCAGCGCCCCGCCGCCCAGATCCATCGCGTTGAGCCGGTGGGACGGATCCGCCGAGATGCGCTGGGTGTGATCGGCGAAGACGGTGCGGATCTCACCGAGCGTTCCGGCGTCGACGATCTCGTGGATGCGGACCATGTGCGGCAGGTAGCGGGTCCACATCGCCTCCATCGCGAGCAGGCCGCGCTCGCGGGCGCGATCGCGCACCGCCGCCGCCTCCTGCGCGTTGAGGGTGAACGGCTTCTCGACGAGGACGTGCTTGCCGGCGTCGAGGGCGAGCAACGCCGATTCGGCGTGACCGGGATGCGGGGTCGCGATGTAGACGATGTCGACATCCGGGTCCTCGATGAGGGCCTCGTACGATCCGTGCGCGTGCGGGATGTCGAAGCGGGCGGCGAAGGCGTCGGCCGATTCCTGATGACGCGACCCCACCGCACGGGTGTCGAGACCCGCCGTGCGGAGGTCCTTCGTGAAGGCGTGGGCGATACCGCCCGTCGCGAGGATCCCCCAGCGGAGTCCGGTCATGCCTGCAAGCGTAGACCGGCGGTGATGCCGATAACGTGGACCGGCGGGGACCACGATCGGGGGAGAGGGCGGCCGATGTCGGAGTCGACGGATGCGGTCGGAAGCGTCATCGACGCGGTGCGAGCGGATGTCGCCGCGCTGCACTCGGAGCTCGTGCGCTACGGCCTGGTGGTGTGGACCGGCGGCAACGTCTCGGGCCGGGTTCCGGGCGCGGACCTGTTCGTGATCAAGCCGTCCGGTGTCGACTACGACGATCTGGCCCCGGACAACATGATCCTGTGCGACCTCGACGGCAACGTCATCCCGGGCACTTCCGGAAGCGAACGGGCGCCGTCGTCGGACACCGCCGCGCACGCCTACGTGTACCGGCACATGTCCGATGTGGCGGGAGTCGTGCACACGCATTCGCCCTACGCCGTCGCCTGGGCCGCACGCGGCGAGGCGATCCCGTGCGTGATCACCGCGATGGCGGACGAGTTCGGCGGTGAGATCCCGGTGGGACCGTTCGCCATCATCGGCGACGACTCGATCGGCCGGGGCATCGTCGAGACGCTCACCGCGCATCGATCCCGCGCGGTGCTCATGCAGAACCACGGCCCGTTCACGATCGGCGCGACGCCCAGGGATGCCGTCAAAGCCGCGGTCATGCTGGAAGACGTCGCGCGCACCGTCCATATCGCGCGACAGGGCGGGGAGATCATTCCGATTCCGCAGGCGGCGATCGACCGGCTCCACGACCGCTATCAGAACGTGTACGGGCAGCAGGCGGACGACCGTCGCTGACGCGTCGGTCAGGAGGTGTGGCGCAGCGATGCGCCGACGAACGCCTCGGGGTGCGCCGTGTACGCGGCGTCGAGCGATCGCGCCAGGTCCGCGATGATGTCGGCGGGATCCTCCAGGCCGATCGACAGCCGGATCGTTGTGGGCGAGATCCCCGCCTCGGCCAGCTGCGCGGGTGCGAGGTGACTGTGGGTCATCGAGGCCGGATGCGAGACCAGGCTGCGCGCGTCGCCGATGTTCGCGACCAGCTTGATCGTGCGCAGCCCGTCGACGACCTCCTCGACGCGGCGTTCGTCCAGCGCCGGGTCGCCCGAGGACGCCAGATCGAAGGCGAACACCGACGACGCGCCGCGCGGCAGCACCCGGGCAGCGACGTCGTGCCACGGGCTACCGGGCAGGCCGGGATGGTGCACGCGCGACACGGCGGGATGCTCGTCGAGGAACCGTGCGACCGCCAGGGCCGAATCGGAGTGCCGCCGCATCCGCAGGTCCAGCGTCTCGATGCCCTGCAGCAGCTGGAACGCGCCCCACGCCGACAGCGTGGGGCCGAAGTCGTGCACGAACCTGGTCTTGAGGTACACCGCCAGGGCGAGGCCCTCCCGCCCGAAGCGATCCCACAGCACGAGGTCTCCGAAGCGCGGGTAGGGCGCGGTCAGCTGCGGCCACCGGCCCGGGTCGGCGCCGAAGTCGAACGAGCCGATGTCGACGATCACCCCGCCCATCGCGGTGCCGTGACCGCCCAGGTACTTGGTCGCGGAGTGCACGACGATGTCGGCGCCGAGTTCTCCCGGCCGCTGCAGGTACGGGGTCGCGACGGTGTTGTCGATCACGAGCGGCACACCGGCGGCGTGCGCGATGTCGGCGACGGCACCGACGTCGAGCACCGTGGCGAGGGGGTTCGTGATCGACTCCGCGAAGAAAGCACGCGTCTCGGGCCGCGCGGCGGCGGCCCATCCGTTCAAGTCGTCCTGATCGACATAGGTGACATCGATGCCGAGGCTGCCGAGCGAATCGGACAGCAGGTCGACGGTGCCGCCGTAGAGCTGCCGTGCCGCGACGACGTGGTGACCCTGCGACGCGAGCGCCAGGATCGCGCCCGCGGATGCCGCCTGCCCCGACGCGACCGCGACCGCCGCCGTACCGCCCTCCAGGCGCGCCAGCCGCTCCTCGAGCACGAGCTGCGTCGGATTGGCGTTCCGGCTGTACACGTTGCCCAGGGTGCGCAGCGCGAAGACGTCGCGGGCGTGGCGCAGCGATGAGAACTCGTACGCATTGGACTGGTAGATCGGCGGGATCGCGGTGTTCTGCGCGACGCCCGGCGTATAGCCGGCCTGCACCTGCACGGTGGCGAACGCAGGCTCGGCGCAGTCGGGCACGTCGGGCATCCCACCATTGTCGGGCGGTCGTCGCCCGGGGCCGGTCCCGTGTGTCGAACTGTTGCGCGCGCTACGGTACGAGCACGATCTTGCCGTCGGCGCCGGCCTCCGCGGCCCGGTGGGCATCGGCGGCATCGGCGAGCGCGAACTGCGGACCGAGCTGCACCGAGAACGCACCCGCGGCCATCAGGGCGAGCGTGACGGGGATCGCCTCGGCGCGCCACGCCTGCTGCTCGGGAGTGAGCGGCTGCGGCGATCCGCCGGAGAAGGCGCGGATGCCGAAGCCTGCGGCATCCGCACCGCGCACGCCTGTCGCCATGCGCGAGCGGTCGTCGACCAGGTCGAGGGATGCGTGGATGGCTTCGTCGGTGCCGGCGGCGTCGAAGACGACGGTGACGGGCGTGCCGGCCGCGTCGCGGACGCGTTCCTCCAGGCCATCCCCGTACGCCACGGGGATGGCACCGAGCTCGCGCAGCCGGTCGAACCGGCCCGGCGACGCGGTGGCAATGACGGTGGCGCCCCACAGCACGGCGTACTGGATGGCCGCCTGGCCCACCGAACCGGACCCGGCGTGCACGAGCAGCGTGTCGTCGTCGCGCACGTCGAGCGAGCGCAGCGACTGGTACGCGGTTCCGGCGGGGATGCCCAGCGCCGCCCCCTCGGCGGCGCTGACCCGCGGGGGCCGGTGCGGCAGCTTCGCGATCGCGACGACGACGTCGGTGGCGTAGATGCCGGATCCGCCGCTGATGACGACGGCATCCCCGACGCGGTAGCCGTCGACTCCATCCCCGACCGCGGTGACGATTCCGGCGCCGTCGTTGCCGATGCGACGGGGCTTGTCGAGGGGGGCGGACGCGCGCGCGCCGCCTCGCAGCTTGTAGTCGATGGGATTGACGCCGGCGGCTTGGATGCGGACCGCTGCTTCGCCGGTGCCGGGGGCGGGCACCTCGACGTCGGTGAGCGTGAGGACCTCGGGCCCTCCGAATCGGGTGTACTGGATCGCGGTGGCCATGATGAGCCGAAGTCTCGCGGTCTGACACCTATTCCCGCAAGGCTCTGCCGATGCGCTGCAGCGACACCGGCTCGGCGGTCCCGAGCGGCTGCGCCCACAGGCTCACCCGGTACTCCTCCAGCAGCCAGCGCGCGTGCGCCAGGTTCGGCGGCGCGTCGGCCGGTGGCGGGATGACGCCGCCGGCCTCGGCGTACAGCGCCGCGGCGCGCTCGAACTCGGTCATCCGGACCCGATCGCGCCCCGGTTCGTCGGCGAGCGCATCGAGCCGGGCGACGGCGGCCCGCAGGTATCGCGGCAGCTGCGCCAGTCGCGCGACGCCGGTCCGCGACACGAAGCCGGGATACAGCAGTCCGGCGACCTGGCCCCTGACGTCGTTGAGGGCGCCCAGCAGCGTCAGCGATGTCCGCTGCGAGATCCCGCGTTCGACCTCGCGCGCGGCGGCGAGGATGCCGGCGACCAGCGATACGCACGCGAACAGGTCGTCGACGGCCGCGGCGGAGAAGGCGTCGCGCACCCTGTCGAATCCGGCACGGTCGCGGACGATGCCGCTCGGTTCGATCCGTCGGATGACCGCATCAGCCACCGCGGCCCGGCAGTCCTCGACCAGCGCACGGGCCGACGGGTACGGTGACGCCGCCAGCGCGAGCTTCTCCGACGCGGTCAGGTGATCGAGCACGTAGGCGGCGGGCGAAGCGACCTGCAGCAGTATCAGGCGACGGATGCCCGCTCGGGTGCGGGATGCCGCCGCCTCCGGCGTCGCGTCGACGCGCAGTGCGACGCTCGCCCCCTCGTCGACGAGCGCCGGGTATCCGCGGACGACGCCGCCGGCCACGCGCGTGTCCACGACGTCGCGAAGCGCACCGAACGTCCAGTCGGTTAGTCCGGTGGTCTCCACGACCGCGGCGCGTTCGGCCTCATCGGGCTCGCCGGCGGCGTCCGGCGGCACGGGCCCGTCGGCGGCCGCACCCGTACGCCGGGACGACGCGTCGCCGCGCCCCGACCGCGCGACGGCCGCCCGGGTGCGGTCGGCGGGTGGCGCCTGCAGGTCGGCGAGGTCGCGGCGGTGTGCGGGGGCGCGCACGCGCGCGACAG
>CAXTES010000020.1:0-26221 GCA_964243215.1 uncultured Microbacterium sp.
CGAACGAGCCGAGCTTGCCGAGGCGCAGCAGCTGCATGACGATGAACTCGATGTTGGTGCCCGGCGCGTGGTGGCCGGTGTCGAGGCACACCACGGCGCGGTCGCCGAGGGCGGCGACCTGCACGTAGGAGGTGCCCCAGTCGGGGACATCCATGTGGTAGAACGCCGGCTCGAAGAACTTGTACTCGAGCACCAGGCGCTGCTGACCGGTGAGCCGGTCGTAGATCACGCGCAGCGAGTCGGCGAGGCGATCCTGCCGGGCCCGCAGGTCGTTCTGCCCCGGGTAGTTCGAGCCCTCGGCGAGCCAGATCTTCAGGTCGCGCGAGCCCGTGGCATCCATGATGTCGATGCATTCGAGGTGGTGGTCGATCGCCTTGCGCCGGATGCGATCGTCCTCGTGCGTCAGCGCGCCGAACTTGTAGTCGTCGTCCTGGAACGTGTTCGAGTTGATCGTGCCCAGGCTCACGCCGAGGTCCTCGGCGTGGCGGCGCAGGTCGTCGTACGAGTCAACCTTGTCCCACGGGATGTGCAGCGCGACCGACGGCGCGAGGGCGGTGACCCGGTTGACCTGGGCAGCATCCGCGATCTTCTCGTACGGATCCCGCGGCGTGCCGGGCGTCGCGAACACCTTGAACCGCGTGCCGGAGTTGCCGAACGCCCAGCTCGGCAGCTCGATCGCCTGCTGCTCGAGCTGGGACAGGATGTCGGATGACAGTGTGCTCACGGTGATCGCTCTCTACGCTGAAGGCTGATGAATCGTTTCAACACTACCACGTTGGCTGGGATGCTGACACCTTGCCTGCTCCACTTCCCGGTCGGTAACGACGCAGTGAATCGTTTCATTCCGCACCCTCGCCCGCGGCGTCTCCGGCCGCGGCGAGCTGATCCTCGAGGTGGAAGATCTCCGTCAGGGGGATGAATCCCGCGTCCGGGGTTGTGTCCAGGTCGAGGAAGAACGGTGCCATCTCCGCCTGCCACCGGCCGTTGACCTCGGTCGTGGCCATCGCGTGCTGCGCCTCGGCGAGCGTGCCCGGTGATTCGAAGTAGCCGATGAGCAGGCCGTCGTCGCGCAGGAACAACGAGTAGTTGTGCCATCCGCTTTCGCTCAGCGCCCGCAGCATGTCCGGCCACACCGCCGCATGGCGGGCGCGGTACTCATCGATGCGACTCGGGTTCACGCGCAGCTGGAAGCAGTAGCGGTTCACCACGGTCACACCTGCCGGAAGTCGATGTCGAGCAGGGATGCCGCCGCCCGGTAGGTTTCGGCGCGATGGCCGAGCGACAGGCTCCAGTGGTGGCCCACGCCGCTCGCCGACCACGCGTCGACGAACTCCCCCGGATCGCGTCCGAAGTCGACCCGGCTCGTGGTGTTGCCGATCTGAAGCAGCGGACCGGGCACGACCGTTCCTTCCGCGGCGACGAACGTCAGCGAGCCGTCACGATCCTGCCCGAGCCCGAGCAGCGTGACCGGGCCGGGCTGCACATCGAACTCCACCGAGACGCCCCAGCCGCGTTTGCCGTGATAGATGCCGAGTCCGCGCAGCAGCGGGTCGCGGCTCGAGACCGCGAGGTGGGCGGGTCCGTCGTGACCCATTTCCACGACGCCGTCCTCGAAGTTCAGCGCCTGGAACTCGCAGAACGATCCGCCGGCGCCGACGACCTGGGTGGCCAGCTGCGCGACGGTGGTGCGCAGTTCGTACTCGCCGGTGGCGGGGATGCCCCGGGCGGTCAGCAGTGACGCGCCGAGGATCATCCCGGCGCCCAGCCGCTCGTGCTGCTCGCCGTTCAGGCCCCGGTGGTAGTAGGCGAGCGAGTCCAGGTCGAAGTCGTCGACGAGGCGGTCGAGACCGACCGACACCTTCGCCCCCCAGGCGAAGTCATCCTCCACCACGCTGTCGTCGAGGGTGAAGATCTGCCGCGCGAGCGAGATCCGCTCGGCGACCTCGTCGTCGGTGACCTGCTCGACGCGCACCCGCAGATCGTCGAACTCGAGCACCTCGACGTGCGAGCCGAACGTCACCGGTAGCAGGGTCAGGTCGGTCGACACGTCGAGCATCCCCGGGTAGACGTGGCCCATCAGCCCGTGCCGGGCATGGCGCAGTGCCGCCCGAACGTGCGCGGCTGCGATCCACTGACCGATGCGATCCCAGGCGGACTCCTGGCGCAGCCATCCCGACACCGAGCGGAACGGGATGCCCGCGCGCCGGAACACGTTCCCCATCTCCGGCACCGGGCACTGACCGCAGTATGCCAGCCACGCTCCGGTGTCGAAGTTCGCGTGGTCCATCTTCTCGGTCGGCTGCAGGTCGATCACCAGCACGGGTGCATCCGCCCGTTGCGCGATGGGCAGCATCATCGAGCTGGTGAGGTAGGTGGCCAGGAACATCACGATGAGGTCGCAGTCGGCGCCGCGCAACGCCTCGGCCGCGGCCGCGCCCTCCTGGGCGTCGGAGATGAAACCGACGTCGGTGACCTCGGCATCCATCGCCGCGAAGCGCTCCGACACGTAGCGCGCCGACTCCTGCAGCTGCGGAAGCAGCGCCGGAAACTGCGGCCAGTACGTGCCCAGGCCGCCCGCGACCAAGCCGATCCGCGGTTTGCGGCGCGCGCGCGGCGGCAGCAGCGCACCGACATCCGATGTCGCCGTGGACGTCATCGAAGCCCTCCTCGGGTGACGGTCCGACCGGGCGGTGGGGCCGGCGAGGGCCCCACCGCCTGCGTGTCAGAAGGAGATGTAGTCGTAGTCGTCGATGTTGTCGGCGTTGAACTCCAGGAGTTCGCCGACGATGACCAGACCGTCCTTGCCGACCGTCTTCTTGCCGAGCTTGCCGGCGTCGAACGTATCGCCTTCCTTGCCGGTGATCGTGCCGTCCAGCAGCGCCTTACCGGCGTAGGTGGTGAGGTAGCCGATCTCCGACGGGTCCCACAGCGCGAACGCCTTGACCGTGCCGTCCTTGACGTACTCCTTCATCTGACCGGGCAGTCCGAGGCCGACCAGGGCGACCTTGCCCTTGTAGGACGACGTCGACAGGTACCGCGCGGTGGCGGCGATGCCCACGGTGGTCGGCGAGATGATGCCCTTCAGCTCCGGATACGACTGCAGCAGGCCCTGGGCCTCCTGGAACGACTTGTTGTCGTCATCGTCGCCGTACACCGTCGCGACCACGTTCCACTCCCAGTCGGGGTTGTCGGCGATCTGCTTGGTCATCTCGTCGATCCAGGCGTTCTGGTTGGTCGCGGTGGCCGCGGCCGACAGGATCGCGATGTCTCCGGTGCCGCCGATCTGGTCGTACAGCTGCTCGAGCTGACCCTTGGCGACCGACTCGACGGTCACCTGGTTGATGAACAGATCGCGGCAGTCGGTGGCGGTGTCGGAGTCGAAGGCGATGATCTTGGCGCCTCCGCTGCGAGCATCGTCGAGCGCCGGGCACACCGCATCCGGATCGTTCGCGGCGATCGCGATGATCTGGGTGCCGTTCTGCACCTCGGTCTGGATGAAGGGGATCTGGCTGTCGGCGGCGGCGTCGAGCGAACCCACCTTGTTGTAGGCGAAGCCGAGGTCGCTGGACGCCTCCTGGGCCCCCTTGAGCTCGACATCCGTGTACGGGTTGTTGAGGTTCTTGGGGATGAAGGTGATGGACGCGCCCTCGGACGAGCCGCCACCATCGGAGGCGCCACCGGTCGCGGATCCGGAGCCGCCGCCGGCGCAGCCGGTTGCCACCAGCGCGAGTGCGGCGACGGCCGCCGCCAGTCCCGCGGCGCGCCGGGTCCGCGCGCCATGATTGCGGATGAAGGTCATTGTCTTCCCTTTCGATTCAGGCGCCCGGTGCTAGGCGCCGTCGACCTCGGTTCGATTGAGCCGAGGAAGCGCTCGCTGCACGCGACGCACGTGCAGCCACTGCCGGACGGAGGCGAACGCGCTCGGTCCGACGACGGACAGGATCAGCAGCGATCCGGTGACGATGACGAGGGTGACGTCGGGGATCCGCTGCAGGCGCAGCGCGTAGTTGATCGTGGCGATGAGCAGGACGCCGGTGATCGCCCCGACGATCGTGCCGCGACCGCCGAAGATCGACACGCCGCCCAGGAGCACGGCGGCGATGACCGTTAGCTCCAAGCCGGTGCCGCTGTCGCTGCGTGCGCTGTAGTTCAGCGCCCAGAAGATGCCGACGATGCCGCTGATGAGCCCGCTGGCGACGTAGAGCCGGAACTTCGACCGGGCGACGCGGATGCCGACGAAGCGCGCGGCTTCCCGGCTGTAGCCGATCGCGTACAGGCCGCGGCCGAAGGGCGTGAAGTGCAGCAGCAGCGCGAACACGACGATGGCCAGCACGACGAAGATCATGACGGTCGGGATGCCGGACCCGCCGAGCTTCGACGTCACGAACCGCGTCGCTTCCTGCGGGTACTGGCTCGCCGAGACCGAGTTGTCGCCGAGCAGCACCAGCGCGAGACCCCGGAACAGCGCGAGCGTGCCGATCGTGACGGCGAGCGAGGGGAGCCCGACGAGGGCGATGAGCACCCCGTTGAGCACGCCTGCGAGCACGCCCGCGGTCACCGCGACCGCGACCGCCGGCAGGAACGGCCAGCCGGCGAGGGTCAGTGTGCCCAGTGTCGCGGCGCTGAGTCCGACGATGCTGGCCACGGACAGGTCGATCTCGCCCGTGATGATGATGAGGGTCATCGGCAGCGCGATCAACAGCGCCGGCACGGCGTTCAGCAGCAGGTACCCGACGGTCACCGGCGACGCGAAACGGGGGATGGACGCGCTCGCGACGAGGATGACGACGACGAGCACCGCCACCATGATCCCGTCGCGGCCGAGGAGGATCCGCGACGCGGCGCTGCGCGGTTTCGTCTCCTCGGCGATCGTGTCGGTCGTGGTCGTGGTCGAACTAGTCATTGCGGGCCCCGCTCACTCGGAGCCGCCGGGCGGTTCTCAGCTTGGCGAGGCGATCGACGACGATCGCGGCGAGGATCAGCACGCCGACCACGGCCTGCTGCCAGAACTTGTCGACGCGAACGGCGGTGAGCGAGCTGGTGATCGTGGTCAGCAGCAGAGCGCCGATCGCGGCGCCCACGACGGTTCCCGACCCGCCAAAGATCGCCACGCCGCCGACGACCGCCGCGGCGACGACATCCAGTTCCAGGCCCGTTCCGGTGGTGGCACCCACCGAGCTGAACCGCGAGGCGTAGAGCACGCCGGCGAGGCCGGCCAGCAGCCCGTTCACGACGAAGGCGGTGAACACCCGGGAGCCGACGGGGATGCCGAACAGGCGGGCGGCGTCGGGGTCGGAGCCGATCGCGTAGAAGTCGCGGCCGCTGCGCGCGAAGCCGAGATACACCGCGAGTCCGGCGATCACGACGATCGCGATCAGGGTGATGATCGGGAATCCGAGCACGGTGTTGACGGAGAGGTCGCCGAACGCCCGAGGGCGATCGCCCGAGAAGTACTCCGTGCCGCCGGCCCAGGCGTTGTTGATGCCGCGGTAGATGTACAGCGTGCCCAGCGTGATCACCAGGGCGGGCACCCGGGCGATCGCCACCAGGAGTCCGTTGACCGCACCGAGCGCACCGCCGAGCAGGATCCCGGCCGCGAACACCGCGGGGATCGGGATGCCGGGAACCGTCGCGAACAGCGTTCCTGTCAAAAAGCCCGAGAGGCCGAGGATCGATCCGACCGACAGGTCGACGTTGCGCGTGATGATGACCACCGCCTGCCCGGCGGCGAGGATCATCAGGATCGTCGCGTTCAGCAGCAGGTCCTTGACGCTCTGCGGGGTCAGGAAGCGCGGGTTGATCACCGCGGTCAGAGCGACCAGGGCGATCAGCGCGACCGTGACGGGCAGTTCGCGCAGCCGCAGCAGCGGGCGCACGCCGTTCACCGCGACGCCCCGTCCGTGTCGTCGGACCCGGTCGCCGCGTGCATCACGGCTTCCGCGGTCGCCTCGGCGCGTGTGAACCGGCCGGTGACGCGGCCCTCGGACATGACCACGACCCGGTCGGACATGCCGAGGATCTCGGGCAGCTCGGACGAGATCATCAGGATGGCGATGCCCCGCCCGGCCAGCGTCGACAGCAGCCGGTGCACCTCGGCCTTGGTGCCCACGTCGATGCCGCGGGTGGGCTCGTCGACGATGAGCAGCTTCGGCTCGGTGGCCAGCCACTTGGCCAGCACGACCTTCTGCTGATTGCCGCCGGACAGCGTCGACACCGCGATCTCGGGCGAGCCCGCCTTGACCTGCAGCCGCTTCGACCAGTCCACGGCCGCGGCTCGTTCCCGCGCGGGATTGATGATTCCCAGGCGCGCGAGCGCGTGCCGCAGGGTCAGCGTCACGTTCCTCGCGACCGACAGGTCCATCACGAGGCCCTGCTTGCGCCGGTCTTCGGGCACGAACCCGACGCCCTCGTCGATCGACGTCATCGGAGCGCCGGGACGCAGCCGGCGGCCGAGCAGGCGGACCTCGCCGGCGTCGTACGGATCGATGCCGAAGATGGCGCGGGCGACCTCGGTGCGCCCGGCGCCCACCAGTCCCGAGACGCCGACGATCTCGCCGGCGCGGACGTCCAGGTCGATGTCCTCGAAGACCCCGGCACGCGTGAGACCGGTCACCTCCAGCACCGGGTCGCCGATCTCGGCGTCGACCTTCGGGTAGAGGGCATCCACGTCGCGCCCCACCATCTCGCGCACGATCGCGGGGACATCGGTGAGCGCGGTCTCGTGCGTGCCGATGTAGCGGCCGTCGCGCATCACGGTGATGCGGTCGGTCAGGTCGAAGATCTCGTCGAATCGGTGCGAGATGAAGATGATGCCCGCACCCTCGTCGCGCAGCGCCCGGGCGATGGCGAAGAGCCGGCTGACCTCCGCGCCGCTGAGCGCAGCGGTGGGCTCGTCCATGATCAGCACCCGCGCATTCAGCGAGATGGCCTTCGCGATCTCGATGATCTGCTGGTCTGCGATCGACAGCCCCTCGGCCAGCCGATCGGGATCGATGGGCACACCGAGCCGCCCGAACAACTCGGTGGCCTCGCGACGCATCGCGCGGCGGCTGATCAGCCGCGCCGACCCGCGAGGTTGCCGCCCGACGAAGATGTTCTCCGCGACGGTGAGGTCGGGGAACAGCGTCGGCTCCTGGTAGATGACCGAGACACCGGCCGCTTTGCTGTCGGCGACCGATCGGAACGCGACCGGCTCCCCGTCGAGGAGGAACTCGCCCGCGTCCGGATGGTGCACGCCGGCGAGCACCTTGACCAGCGTGCTCTTGCCGGCGCCGTTCTCGCCCACCAGCGCGTGGATCTCGCCGGCGCGCAGGTCGATCGTGCCGTCGGCGAGCGCGACGACCGGGCCGAACGTCTTGACCGCGCCGCGCAGCGACAGCACCGACACCCGCGAAGGGGCATCCACCACCGTCTGGTCTGCCATCGAGTCGCGCCGCCTCTTCCTCGAGCCGATCGGGGTGAATCCGGAGGTGAACGGTTCAATGAATCGTTTCAAACCTGTGGCAGACTCTAGAGCCGAGCAAAACCGACTGTCAAGGGCGATCGCGCGGCCGATACTGATTCGTTTCATTTCGGGGCTGATGTTCTAGAGTTCGCGGGAGAGGGGCGCCGATGACGGTCAGTGTGAAGGATGTGGCGGATGCATCCGGTGTGTCCGTCGGCACCGTCTCCAATGTGCTGAACCGCCCCGAGAAGGTCGCCGCCGCCACGGTCGCTCGCGTGCAGGACGCGATCGACCGCCTCGGATTCGTGCGGAACGACGCCGCCCGGCAGTTGCGCGCCGGCCGCAGCCGCACGATCGGGCTGGTCGTCCTGGACCTGCGCAACCCGTTCTTCACCGAGGTCGCGCGAGGTGCCGAGCAGCGCGCCGCCGAGACCGGGCTCTCGGTGCTGGTCGCCAACAGCGACGACAGTGCCGGTCGCGAGGCGACGCATCTGGATCTGTTCGAGCAGCAGCGGATGTTCGGGGTGCTGATCACGCCGGTCGCCGACAACACACCCCGGCTGCAGCGCCTCCGCGATCGAGGCATCCCCGCCGTTCTGGTGGATCGCGAGTCGCGCGATCCGGCCATCGCCTCGGTCGCCGTCGACGACCAGCAGGGCGGGCGCCTCGCCGCCGATCACCTGCTGTCGCTCGGCCGCCGCCGCATCGCGTTCGTGGGGGGTCCGGTCTCGATCCGCCAGGTGGCGGACCGCCTCGGCGGCGCGCAGGATGCCGTGTCCGCCGTGCCGGAGGCGGCCCTCGAGTTCATCGGCACGGCGGCGTTGACCGTCGAGGAGGGCCGGTCGGCGGGCGTACGGATCATGGCTCGCGCGCCCGGCGCGCGCCCCGACGCCATCTTCGCGGCGAACGACCTGCTCGCCCTCGGCCTGCTGCAGACGCTCGTGATGCGCGCGGATGTCCGGGTGCCCGCCGACATCGCGCTGATCGGCTACGACGACATCGACTTCTCAGCCGCGGCCGTGATCCCGTTGAGCTCGGTGCGGCAACCGGCGGCTCTCATCGGGTCGACCGCCGTGGACCTGCTGATGCAACGGACCGACGATGCGACGCAACCTCGCGAACACGTCGTGTTCCGTCCCGAACTCGTCGTCCGAGCCTCCACCGCAGGCGTCGCGTCATCCGAGTGAAGGAGATCCCATGACCGGCCGGTTCAAGCGTGCGTACCTCAACGTGCTCAAGCACACCCTCAATCCGCTCGCGCTGCGCGCCGCACGCTCGGGTCACGGCCCGTTCTCGCTGGTGCGTCACGTCGGGCGCACCTCAGGCACGGTCTACGAGACGCCGCTGATCCTCGCCCGGGTGCCCGACGGGTTCGTGGCCGAGCTCACCTACGGCCCGCAGGTGGCGTGGTATCGCAACGTCGTGAAAGCCGGCCACTGCGTCGTGGTCTACAAGGGGCGGGACGTCGACATCGACCGGATCGAGACCCTGCCGACCGAAGCGGGTCTGCGCGCGTTCGGACCGCCGTTCTCGCAGGTGCTGCGCCTGCTGCGCCGCCGGGAGTTCCGGATGCTGCACCGCGCCGACATCGCAGCCGCCTGAGAAACTCACACCGCACCGTCAGCTTTCGGCCGCCATACTTGCAGTAACTGCAGAACCATCTGCGGTCACTGAAGAAGGGTATGCGATGTCAGGGTCGGAATCCTCGGGGGCGTTACCGCCGGTGCTGTCGGCGGTCGGTGTCGATAAGGCGTACGGGAAGGGCGAGTCGAGGTTCGAAGCGCTGACCGATGTGACGCTCGATGTCGGTCGTGGGGAGTCGCTCGCCGTTGTCGGCAAGAGCGGATCGGGCAAGTCGACGCTCATGCACGTGCTGGCGCTGCTGGACCGTCCGACCGGCGGGATCGTGCGCGTGGACGGAGTGGATGTCGGCGGCGCGAAGCAGAAGGAGCTGAACCGGCTGCGCAACGACCGATTCGGGTTCGTGTTCCAGCAGTTCTTCCTCACCGCCGGGCAGTCGGTGCTCGAGAATGTCACGCTGCCGCTGATGATCGCCGGAGTCCGGCCGGCGGAGCGGAGGCGTCGCGGCATGGCTGCCCTCGAGGCTCTCGGCCTCGCCGACAAGGCCCGCAACCGCGCGAACGACCTCTCAGGCGGTCAGAAGCAGCGCGTCGTCATCGCCCGTGCGCTCATCAACGATCCGGACGTCATCTTCGCCGACGAGCCGACCGGCAACCTCGACACCACCACCGGCGCGCAGGTCGAACAGCTCCTGTTCGGGCTGCACCGCGACCGCGGCATCACGCTCGTCGTCGTGACGCACGACGAAGACCTCGCCGACAGGTGCGAGCGCCGCATCACCATGGCCGACGGCCGCGTTCTGCAGGCGGAGGCGGTGCGATGAGAATCGTCGACATCATCACGAGCGCGGTGCGCAATGCGTTCCGCAGCAAGCTGCGCACCACACTGACCGTGCTCTCGCTGTTCGTGGGCGCCTTCACCCTCACCCTGACCACCGCCCTCGGCGCCGGCGTCAACGCCTTCGTCACGACCCAGGTCGCCACCCTGTCGACCGGGAACGTGCTGCTGGTCACGCCGGCGGCCTCGGTCGACACCAGCGACGGTCCGAAGGTGTTCGATCCGCAGGGCCGCCAGCAGGCCTCGCAGGCCAACCCGCTCGGGTCCGGCACGCTGCTGAACGAGGACGACATCGACGCGATGCGCGGCATGTCGGGAATCGCCCGGGTGGATCCGGTGCGTCGGATCGCCGTGGAGTGGATCGGCACACCCGGCGCCGCGGCCGATCAGCGGTACGAGCTCACCGTGAACCCGACGTCATCCATCGGCCGGAGCGACCTGCTCGCGGGTGCGCAGCTGGACCAGGCGGCATCCGAGCACCAGATCATCGTGCCCGACGACTATCTCGACGCCCTGGGCTTCGCCGATGCCGCCGCGGCGGTCGGCCAGTCGGTGCAGATCGGTTACACCGACGCGGCCAATCAGGCTCGGACGACGGATGCCACGGTGGTCGGCGTCGCGCGCGGCAGCCTGTTCGCCGCCGGCGCGGGCGTGAACACCGCCGTGACGACCGAGATCGCCGATGCCCAGGCGGTGCCGGGACAGCCGGCGGCCTACTCCATCGCGGTGGCCACATTGACCGCCGACGGCGGCACGGTGACCGACGCCGACATCGCCGCCGTCAAGGGTGAGCTGACCGACGCCGGACTCGCGGGTCAGACGGTGCAGGACCAGCTCGGGGTGGTGCAGACCGTGATCAACGGCATCATCGGGGTGCTGTCGGCATTCGCGGTGGTGGCGCTGATCGCGGCATCCTTCGGCATCGTCAACACGCTGCTGATGAGCGTGCAGGAGCGCTCGCGCGAGATCGGGCTGATGAAGGCGATGGGCATGTCCAACGGGCGGGTCTTCTCGCTGTTCAGCCTCGAGGCCGTCGTGATCGGGTTCCTCGGCTCGGCGATCGGGGCGCTCGCCGCGATCGGGATCGGCACCGCGATCGCGGGCGCTGCGGCACGCACCGTGCTGTCGCAGCTGCCGGGCCTGACGATCCTGCTGTTCCAGCCCGCGACGGTCATCACCGTCATCCTCGTCATCATGCTCATCGCGCTGCTGTCGGGCGTGCTGCCGGCTCGGCGCGCGGCCCGCCAGGACCCGATCGAATCGCTACGGTACGAATAGCGGCGGAAGGAGCCGGTCATGTCGACCCCGTCCAGCACGCCGCGGGCACGTCGCACCGCGGCCGCGATCGAGGCGGCAGCGATCGACCTCGTGGTCGAGCACGGCTACGACAGCGTGACCGTCGACATGATCTGCGACGCGGCGGGCGTGAGTCAGCGCACGTTCTTCAACCACTTCAAGACGAAGGATGCCGCCCTCCTCGGGACGGGGCTGCCCCGGGTCGACGAGCGCGCGGCGCGCCGGTTCATCCTCTCGACCGGGCCGCTGCTCGCCGAGGCGGTCGGACTCATCCGCATCGAACCCGACGTGCTGCCGGCCGACCCGGCGATGATCGCTCGACGGCTGCAGGCCGTGTCGCAGCATCCGGCCCTCATGGCACGCCAGATGGAGAGGCTCAGCGCGCTGGAGGCGGAGGTCCGCGACATCGTCGGGTTGCGTCTTCGTCAGCAGGCGGGGGAGGCGGCCGATGACGCGGAGCTGGCGGAGCAGGCCGAGCTGATCACGCACATGCTCGCGGGGGTGATGCGCTACGTCGGCATCGCTTGGGCGCGGGCGGCGCAACGCGGTGCCGCGCCGGGGATGGATCCGACCGCGGTGGCCGGGCTGCTGAACGCGGTGATCCCCAAGCTCGGCTGAGTCAATCGGCGACGCGGATGCAGCGCACGGCCATGTACTGCCGACCGGGAAGGTCGACCCGAACGGTGCCGCGCGAGGTTCCCGGCATCCGCTGGACGGTCATGTTCCACGTGTCGATGACGTCGATGGTCCACTCGCCGTCGCCGAGGAACACGTTGCGGAATCGCGGCCGGCTGAACCCGAAGTAGCCGACGCGGTGGGAGTCGGTGCCGCCGACGGGCAGGTCCCAGTCCGAGACGAGCGGGTCCCACACCCCGTCGGGTGCCTCGGCGATCAGCGACTCGAGGAATCCGATGCGTTCGGGGGACGTGCCGTGCAGCTGTCCGCCCTTGGCCCACCACAGCACCTCGGGGTCGTCGCCGGCGGCGGTTGCGGCCGGAGTCGTCCCGCCCGCGGCGACGGGCAGGTACGTTTCGCCGTGGCCGACGTAGCCGCCGCGTACCGCGCCCTCCCAGAAGCGTCGCGTCATCTCCTCGCCGGTGATGTTCCCCCAGCCCTGGTCGATGTCGCCCTCGTAGGCGCACTCGTCGAACACGACCGGCTTGCCCCAGCGCTCGCGCCACGCGTCGGTGTTCTCGGCGGTGCGGTACACGTCGACGCGCTGGATGCTGACGTGCGTGATCCACGGCCGCGAGTAGTCGTAGAACGGGCGGCAGTTGTGGATCGAGTTGAGGTGGCCGAACGGATCTTCCTCGCCGACGATCTCAGCGAGCCGCTCCCAGTCCGGAATGTCTTTGGACCACAGCAGGTCGTACTCGTTGGCCATCGACCACCACACGTTGGCGAACGCGGCGAGCCGGCGCACGACGTATCGGAGGTAGCGCTCGTCGACGGCGGGCCCGAGGTCGCACAAGCCCCACCGGTCGTACGCGTGGAAGAGGATGAGGTCGGCTTGGATGCCGAGGTCGGCCAGCTGCGCGATGCGCTGCTCGAGCCGGCGGAAATGCGCCGGGTCGAAGCGCTCCAGGTCGAATCCGTCGGCCAGCGAGCCGGGGAAGACGAAGTCGTCCGGCTCGTTCGTGTTGTACAGATACGACTTGGGGAACAGACACATCCGGAGCTTCGTGAACGACGTACCGGCGAGGGTGGCGAGCGTCTGTTCCTGCAGCGCGTCCGGCTGGTGCGTCCACGCGTACGCGGTCGTGCCGAGCGGGCGGTGACGGGTGCCGTCGGCGTGCCGGAAGTGGAAGCCGTCGACGCGCACCGGGCCGTGGCATCCCTCCCGCGCGGCGACGATCGCCGCGGTTCCGGTGATGCCGTCGAGCGAGCGCGCGGTCGAGCGGGTCTCGAACGTCCAGTCGCCCTCGACGTCGGCGAGGGCGCGGATGCGGTACACCCCGTCGCCGTCGTAGAACCCGCCCATGCGCACCTGCGACCCGTCGGACCGCGTGAACACCGCATCGAGCTCGACGTCCGCGAACGGGTTGCCGTGCGACGGGCCGTCCAGGCGCAGCTCGAGGACGTCCCACCGGGGTGTGGGATCCGGCGGGGTCAGCCGCGCCGACGCCCGCTCGACATCGTCGCTCTCGTACGCCGGGTCCGGCGCGATGGCCGGCGCGTAGGGCGGTCGCGGCGCGCTGTCGTCGGCGACCTGGGCGAGGGCTTCCCACAGCTTCGTGCGCTGGGCGGGGTCCTCGAGCGCGGGTACGAGCGCGATCAGCGCCCCGAGCCGGCCCTCACGGAACTGGGTGGCGAGCGGTGAGGCTGCGACCCCCGGCATCCACCGCTCGATGACGGCGCGGGCTCCGGGGTTGTCGAGGGCTTCGCCGAAGGTGGACGCGCGGTCGAACATCGGGTTCCTTCCGGCTACGGCGCGGTGGCCGCGCGCACGGCCTCATCGACCTGGGCGAGCACCGGCGGCGGGGTGAACAGCAGGGCCGTCGCCAGCGGGCGGCGCTCGCCCCACACCGTTCCGGTGCGCACCGCCTCGGCGCGGTCGGGATCGGCGGCGCGCAGCGTGTCCAGCAGCGCCGCGTACGCGCGCGGGTCGTCGATGACGGCGGCGCAGGATGCCTCCAGCCCGGGCAGCGCGGGCCGTTGCGGCGCCCGCGGCGCGGCGAACCGCCACTCGTGCGCGCCCGAGCCGACCTCCTCCGGCTCGGGGCCGGGCAGGTCGACGACCGCCGTGGTGTTCGGCGGGACGACCGCGGTCACCACGACCTCCTCGCCGTCGCGACGCCACGAGACGGATGCCTCGCCGTAGGGGGTGAGGTGGCGCGCCGAGGCGGAGTCGAGGCTGCGCAGCGGGCGCGGCGCGATGCGGATGCGGCGGTAGCCGGGCGCGTCGGGGGCGAGGCCGGCGACGGTGCGATGCATCCAATCGGCCACGGCGCCCAGCGCGTAGTGGTTGAACGAGGTCATCTCGCCGGGGTTGACCGAGCCGTCCGGCAGCAGGCTGTCCCACCGCTCCCACACCGTGGTGGCACCCATCGTCACCGGATACAGCCACGACGGGTTCTCGGTCTGGGTCAGCAGGCGCTCGGCGGCGTCGAGGTAGCCGCCGTCGGTCAGCGAGTCGGTGACGAGTGGGGTGCCGACGAAGCCGGTGCCGATGCGGTAGCCGCCCTCGCGGACGAGTTCGGCCAGCCGCCGCGACAGGCCCGCGCGCACCTCCGGATCGGTCACCAGGTCGAATTCGAGCGCCAGCGCGTACGCCGTGGGGGCGTCGCTCATCATGCGGCCGGTGGCGGTGACGTACTCGGCCGCGAACGCGGCGCGCGAGCGCTCCGCCAGAGCGGCGTACGTCGACGCATCCTCGTCGAAGCCCAGCAGCTCGGCGGCATCGGCGACCTGCCGCAGCGACCGGGCGAGGTAGGCCGTCGCGACGATGTCGCCGTCGACCTTCGCCTTGCCGGGCTGATCGGGCGGCGCCGCCGGGTCGAGCCAGTCGCCGAGCTGCATCTGCCCGGCCCACAGGCCCGAATCGCCGGCCTCGCGAAGCACCGCATCGACCCAGGCCCGCATGCTCGGGTACTGGGCCTCGAGCACGCCGACGTCGCCGAAGCGCTCGTGCAGCACGGTCGGGACGACGGTCGCGGCATCCCCCCACGCCGCCGTCGCGCCGGGGGCGAACGCCGACAGCGCCGCGGGAACCACGAGCGTCACGTCGCCGTCGTGGCGCTTCTGCTCGTGCGCGAGGTCGCGCAGCCACGAGGTGAGGAACCCGTCGCAGTCGTACAGGAACGCCGCGGTCGGGCTGAACACCTGGATGTCGCCGGTCCACCCGAGCCGCTCGTCGCGCTGCGGGCAGTCGGTGGGGATCGACAGGAAGTTGCCCCGCATCCCCCACACCACGTTCTCGTGCAGGCGGTTCAGGAGGGGATCGGATGACTCGAACCAGCCGGTGCGCGTCATGTCGGTGTGGACCACCACCGCCTCGACGTGGGCGGGATCGACATCGAGACCGTCGATCTGCGCGTAACGGAACCCGTAGAAGGTGAAGCGCGACTCCAGGAGCTCGCTGCCATCGCGAGAGCCACCGCCGGTGTCGTCGCCCCCGTCGAGGTCGAACGTCGCGGTCGCGGCGGCGTTGCGCAGCGGCCGCAGCGCGAGTTCGCCGTTCTCGAGCACCTCGGCGTGCCGCGCGATCACGCGGGTGCCGGCGGCACCGCGGGCGCGGATGCGCAGGCGCCCCACGAGGTTCTGCCCGAAGTCCAGGATCGTGGCCCCGGACGGCGAGGTCAGCACATCCGCGACGGGGAGGGTCCGGATGCGACGCACCGGCGGCGCGACGCGAGCCTCCGGGACCGGCACGTTCTCGTATCCCGCGTTCGCCGCGGCCCCGATGCGCGCCGGTGTCCATCCGCTGTCCGACACGTCGGAACGCTGGGAAACCGGCGACGACCACCCCGGAACCGCTCGGCGCAGGTCCTGATGCTCTCCGGGATAGATGCCGCTGTCGACGACCGGGCCGTCGCCGTACGCCTCCCAGCCCTCGCCGGTCGCGGCGACGGTCTCGGTCGAGCCGTCGTCGTACGTCACGCGCAGCTGCGCGAGGAACGACGGCTGCGTGCCGTAGAGCCGGTTCGTGAACGCGAAGAAGCCGTACTTCTCGGTGTACCAGGCGCCGGCGATCGTCGCGCCGACCACGTTCGTGCCGGGGCGGATGAGCCCGGTCACGTCGACGGTCTCGTGCACGAGCCGGTCGCGGTACGCGGTCCACCCCGGCGAGAGCACATCCTCCGACACGGCCTCGCCGTTCAGTTCCGGCTCGGCGGCGCCCAGCGCGGTCCACATCAGCAGCGCACGGGTCACCGGACGGTGCAGCACGAACGTCGTGCGCACCAGCGCCGGCTGCGCCTCGCGCTCCGGGTCGGCGAGCCCGACCGGTTGCGCGATCCACTCGCCCTCGGCGAGGAAGCCGGCATCCACCGTCAGCGGATCGCTCCAGTCGGTCTGCGCACCCGATGTCGCTGTCGCCCGCACCGCCACCGCGCGCGACTCGCCGGCGGCGAGCGGCCGGAACGGCCAGGGAACCAGCACGCTCTCGGCGGTGTCGATGGTCACGGTCTCAGTGCCGTCGGTGAGGTCGACGGATGCCTGCATCCAGTCGGCCCCGTCGGACTCGACCGTCCAGGTCAGCCGCGGCGACGGTGTCGCGACGAAGGCGGTGTCGTCACGCAGTTCGGCGCGGACGGTGGCGATGCGGGCGCCCATCATTCGTCGCTGCCCTCGGCGATCCAGTCGCGGAATGCCACGTCGCCGCGGAGGGCGTAGAGGCCGATGACACGGCCGGTGAACGACTCGGTCACCTCCGAGGAGAGGAACCGTCCGTCGGCCTCGGCGGGTTCCGCCCGTGCGCCGTCGACCGCGGCGCCCAGGTGGAACACGTCGCTCGTCGACACCATGCCGGTCGCACCGGCCGGTCGGCGGGACGCGAGATGCAGGTCGAGTACGTCGCCGTCGAAGGGATGCGACCACTCCTGGTGCAGACCGCCGAGCCGCACGCGCGCGATCACCGCGCCGGCGCCGGCCTCGAGCTCCACGTGGAAGTTCTCGTCGTAGCGCACCGCGAGGCCTCCGACGCCGGCGGACACGTCGGCGGTCACCGTGACCTCGTTGGTCAGGTGCTCCTGGCGGCGCCCCACGAACACGGGTCGCGAATCGTCGAGCGTGCTGCCGTCGGCGTGCAGCACGAGCCATCCGGGCCGCGTGTCGAGGTCTGCGACGTCGGTCGGCAGCTGCCGCACCGCCACCCACTCGGCATCCAGCGGCTCGTCGAACGAGACTTCCACCCGGGTGCCCGGCCGCGGCGACAGCTCGACCGGTGCGATCTCCGGCCAGCCGTCGACCCAGTGCACCGGCGTCACGAACGTCTCGCGGCCCAGCGCCGAGAAGGCACGGGTGCCGCTGCGCGGACGCACCCCGAGCAGCACGCAGAGCCACTGGTCACCGGGGCCGATCACGAGGTCGCCGTGACCGGTGTTCTGCACGGCGCGCGGCGTCGATCGAGCCGAGACGCGCGGGTTGACCGGTGCCGGTTCGAACGGGCCGTCCGGCGCCGGTCCGCGGGCGATGCTGATGCTGTGCCCGCGCTCGGTGCCGCCCTCGGCGATCATCAGGTACCAGGTGCCGTCGATCTCGTACAGGTGCGGGGCCTCGGGGAACATCAGGCCGGTACCGGACCACAGCGACCGCGGCTCCTCGAGCGCGCGGTGGGTGTCGAGGTCGACCCGGACCTGCTGGATGCCGAGGTGCGTCGGGGCGTTCGGATCCATCTCGCCGCTGAACTGCAGCCCCGAGAACGTGATGTACGCCGTGCCGTCGGCATCCCACGCGATGTCGGGGTCGATACCCGAGATCGTCTCGGATCCGTCGTGGACCAGGAGCAGGTCGCCGTCGCTCCACGGGCCCGCGGGATCTGCGGCGGTGAAGTGCAGCATCCCGCGACCCATCGCGTCGGTGATCACGAGGTGGAACCGGCCGCCGTGGTAGCGGATCGTCGGAGCCCACGCGCCGCCGCCGGTGGGCACATCCGCGGCGCCGAGCTGACCGGGCCGCGTCGCGACGTGCCCGATCAGCTCCCAGGTCTCGAAGTCGGTCGAGCGGTGGATAGGGATGCCGGGCAGGTACTCGAACGAACTGGTCGCGAGGTACCACGTGCCGTCGGCTCCCACGACGCTCGGGTCGGGATGGAAGCCGTTCAGCAGCGGGTTGTAGAGCGTGGTCACGGGTTTCCTCGATCGTTTCGGATGCAGGGGGGTTCAGGCGGCGAGCAGCGCGCCCAGATCGGTCGCGAGCGCCAGTGCGCGCGGGTCGCCGCCGCCGGGCCATGGACCGCGCGCGATCGTCCAGGCGAACGCGAGACCGGTGTCGGGATCGACGCACGCGAACGCCCCGGCGGCGCCGTCGTGCCCGAAGGCGCGCGCCCCTCCGAACGGCATCGCCCGCGTGGGCTTCTGGAAGACGATCGCGTGGGCCCGGTCGGGCTGGCCGAGCACCTCGTCGAAGCCGTGGACCTGCTGCTGACCGATCTGCTCGACCGTGTCGGCGTCGAGCAGCGGCGGCGCGCCGTCCACGCCGGTCACGGTGGCGGCCAGGAGTCGGGCGAGGGCGCGCGCCGTGCCGGTGCCCGATCCCGCCGCGTGCCCGAACCGCCAGCTGACCTCGTCGTTCGCGAGGTCGATTGCGGGTCCGGGGGTCTGCATGGTGGCGCGTGCGAGCGGCGACGCGAAGAAGGTCGAGGCATCCGTCGGGGGGATGATCGGCAGCAGCGGCACCCGACGGGCATCGTGTTCGGCGGGCAGCCCGAGGTAGAAGTCGATGTCGAGCGGTCGGCGCAGCTCGGTCTCGTAGTAGTCGTGCAGGGTGCGGCCCGTCACGCGGAACACCAGCTCGCCGGCGAGGTTGCCGATCGTCACGGCGTGGTAGCCGAAGGCGCTGCCCGGGCGCCAGAACGGCGCGCTGTCGGCGAGGCGCTCGGCGCCGGCGTGATCGTCGAGCACCTCGGCCCAGGTCAGCGGCGGTGTGGCCTGCGGCAGCCCGGCCTGGTGCGACAGCAGCTGGCGCACGGTGACCGACTGCTTGCCCTTCGCGGCGAACTCCGGCCAGTAGGTGGCGACGATCTCGTCCAGGTCGAGGATGCCGCGCTGGACGAGGAGTCCGACGGTGAGCCCGATCGTGTTCTTCGTGACCGAATACGGCACCGTGATCGAGTGCTCCGACAGGTGCGGACCACCCCAGGCATCCAGCACGGCCGTGCCGTCCGCGTACGCGGCCACCTGGAACGACAGGTCGGGGTCGTCGGCGAGGTATCCGTCCAGGCGCTCGACGACGTCGGCGAGCCTGTCGTCCGCGGTGCCCTGCAGTCGCCCGGACGTCACGGTCGATGCGCTCACGGAACCTGCCAGGTCAGCGAGAGCGGCAGATCCACGACCGAGGCACCGGCTCGCAGCGTATAGGTGCCCGGCTCGGCGACCCACCCGTCGGCCCAGTACGCGAAGCGCCGCTCGGGGATGGGAATCGTCGCGGTGACGGTCTCGCCGGGCTGGGCGCGGACGACGGCGAAGCCGACGAGCCAGCGCGCGGGCCGGTCGACCGACGAGTCCGGCCGCTCGGCGTACACCTGGACGACCTGCTTGCCGGGCCGATCGCCCGTGTTGGCGAGGGTGACCTCCACGGCATCGCCGAGGCCCTGCACGCTGTGTCGCTGCGCGGCGCCCCACGACCACGTGGTGTAGCCCAGGCCGTGCCCGAACGCGAACGCCGGCTCCGCGCCGGATCGCAGCCATGCACGGTACCCGATGTGGATGCCTTCGTCGTAGCGCAGGACGCCGTCGGTCGGGGTCACGTCGGTGACGGGCACGTCCGCGAGCGCGGCCGGCCACGTGGTGGGCAGGCGTCCGCCGGGCTCGGCTGCGCCGGTGAGCACCGCGGCGATCGCCGATCCGAATTCCTGGCCGCCGAAGTAGCCCTGCACGATCGCGGCCACGTCGTCCGCCCACGGCAGCGCGACGGGGGAGCCGGCATTCACGACGACGATCGTGCGGGGATTGGCCGCCGCAACGGCGCGGACGAGGTCGTCCTGCCGGCCGGGAAGGGCGAGGTCGGTGCGGTCGTATCCCTCGGACTCGACCTTCGAGTTGGTGCCGACCACCACGACGGCGACGTCGGATGCCGCGGCGGCGGCGGCCGCGCGGGCGATCAGCCCATCCGGATCGGTGTCGTCGGGCGCGATGCCGGCGGTGACCGCCAGGGCGCCGGCAAGGGCTGAGGCGCTCTCGCTCAGCGCGAACTCGGCTCGGACGTGGCGCGGCACTCCCGCCCGCACCGGAACGGCGGCGGTCAGCGACGGTGGGTTCAAGAACGCGGCGCCGAGGTCGGTGCCGGTGATGACCGGGGTGTCGTCGACCACGAGCTCGCCGTCGACCCAGACGCGTCCGGGGTTGGCGCCGGCGAAGCCGAGCAGCACCTCGCCGTCCTCCTCGGGCGTGTACCGGGTCTCGAGCACGAGCAGGTGGGCGTCGGCGACCGGCGCGTCACCGCCGAACCACACCAGCGCGGTGGAGAGGCGGTCCTCGGCGAACATCTCGGCGCCGTCGGCGTCGAGGAACGTCACCCGCACGCCGCGGTCGCCGGTGACCGGGTTGATCAACCGGGCCGGGGGGAATTCGGCCACTCCCTCCTGTACGACGGCGCCGAGCTCGTAGCGCACCTCGGCGTTCTCGAGAGCGGCGCGGATGCCGTCGAGCGGTGAGGTGACGCGCTCGGGCAGCACGGTCGCGCTGCCGCCGCCCTGGGTGCGCGCCTCGCGGGCGTTGTGACCGATCACCGCGACCGAGCCCAGGGACGAGGCATCCAACGGCAGCACGCCGTCGTTGCGCAACAGCACGGTGCCTTCGATCGCGGCCTCGCGCGTGAAGGCGACGCCGTCGTTGGGCGCGGGAATGACCTCGCGCGACCCCCGCAGCGCTCCGACCCGTTCGGCCAGCAACAGCAGGCGCAGCACCTTGCGGTCCAGGTCCGCCTCGTCGAGGCGTCCGTCGCGGATCGCCTCGGCGACGTCCGCCCACGCCGGCGCGGGACCGGGCATCGCGAGGTCCTGGGCCGCCGGCACCGAGTCGAGCGACCGGACCGCGGTCCAGTCGCTGACGACCACGCCGTCGAAGCCCCACTCGGAGTTCAGCGGCGTCTCGAGCAGGTCGTTCTCGGTCATCGTCACGCCGTCGACGGCGTTGTACGCGCTCATCACCGCCCACGCGCCGGCTTCGACCGCACGCTCGAAGGGCGCGAGGTACAGCTCGCGCAGCGGGCGGTCGTCGACCTGCACGTCCACGGTGAACCGGTCGGTCTCCGAGTCGTTCGCGACGTAGTGCTTGGGGGTCGCGGCGACGCCGTTGTCCTGCAGCCCGCGCACGTACGCCGCGGCGAGCTCGGCCGACAGCTCGGGGTCCTCGCTGAAGCACTCGAAGTGGCGACCGCCGAGGGGGGAGCGATGCAGGTTGATCGTCGGGCCAAGGACCACGTCGACGCCCTTGCGCCGGGCCTCGGATGCCGCGGCCGCGCCGTACCGGTACGCCAGGTCGGCATCCCACGAGGCGGCCAGCGCCGACCCGGACGGCAGGTTCAGCGACGGCTCGCGCTCGTCCCATCGGGGACCGCGGACACCGGCCGGACCGTCCGACAGCGTCATCGCACGCAGCCCGATCTGCGGCATCGGCACGGTCGTCCAGAAGTCGGCACCCTGCACGAGCGAGACCTTCTGCTCGAGCGTCAGCTGGTTCAGCAGCGGGCGCAGATGCTCGACCGTCGCCGGCTGGGCGGCGGTCGCGGGTGTCGTCACGCGGCGACCTCTTCGGCCTGGCTGTCCAGCAGCGCACGGCGGGCCGCGCGGCGCTCGGCCTGCTCGTCGGGGTTCGGCACCGGCGCGGCCAGGAACAGCCGCTGCGTGTACGGATGCTCCGGACGCGCCGTCACCTGGTCGCCGTCGCCGGTCTCGACCAGCTCGCCGTGGTACATCACCGCGACGCGGTGGCTGATGTGTCGCACCACGGCCAGGTCGTGCGAGATGAACAGGTACGCCACTCCGGTGCGCTCCTGGATCTCGATGAACAGGTCGAGCACGCGCGCCTGCGTCGACAGGTCCAGCGCCGATACCGGCTCGTCGCAGACGATGAGCTTCGGGTCCAGCGCCAGAGCGCGCGCGATCGCGATGCGTTGGCGCTGGCCGCCGGAGAACTCCCGCGGCAGGCGGCGCGCGGCATCCACCGGCAGTCCGACGCGGTCCAGCAGATCGCGCACGCGGCTGTTGGCCTCCTTGGATGCCACCCCGCGCGCGGTGAGCGGCTCGGCGAGGATCTGCTCGATCGTCATCGACGGGTTCAGCGACGAGTAGGGGTCCTGGAACACGACCTGGATCTCCGAGCTCAGCGCGCGGCGCTCCCTGCGGTGCAAGTGGCCGATCTCCTGCCCGTCGTACGTGATCGACCCGCCCGTGACGGGCGCGAGCCCGAGCACGGCGCGTCCGAGGGTGGTCTTGCCGGATCCGGATTCGCCGACCAGGCCGACGGTCTCGCCCGGCTGGATGTCGAGCGACACCCCTTTGAGCGCCCGGAACGGCTTTCCGCGGAATCCTTTGCCGGGATATTCGACCTCGAGGTCGGTGACGTTGAGGAGGGTCATGACCGTGCTCCTTGCGCGGTGAGGGGGCCACGGGCCGGACCCTCTTCGAGGATCGCGTCCAGCAGCGACTGCGTGTACGGGTGACTGGGCGCGCCGAGTATCGTGCGCACCGGACCCTGCTCGACGAACAGGCCCTGCTGCATCACGGTGACCCGATCGCACAGGTCGGCGACGACGCCGAAGTTGTGCGTGACCAGCAGCATCGCCATGTGACGCTCGCGCTGCAGGTCGCGCAGCAGATCGAGCACCTCGGCCTGCACCGTGACGTCCAGCGCGGTGGTCGGCTCGTCGGCGATGATCAGGTCGGGGTCGGTCGAGACGGCGCCGGCGATCAACACGCGCTGGGCCATGCCGCCGGACACCTCGAACGGATACGCGGCGAACGTGCGCTTCGGGTTCGGGATGCCGACACGATCCAGAAGCGCGAGCGCACGGTCGGTGGCTTCCTTCTTGCTGAGCCCGAGATTCTTGCGCAGCGGCTCGACGAGCTGGTAACCGATCTTGAACGACGGGTCCAGGTTCGACATCGGCTCCTGCGGGATGTAGCCGATCCGCTTGCCGCGGATGCCCGCGTACGAGCGCTCCGAGGCATCCGCCAGTTCGAGGCCTTCGTAGTCGATGGTCCCGCCCGCGACGTGGCCGCCGCGCGGCAGCAGGCCGAGCACGGCGAACGCAGTCTGGGTCTTTCCTGAGCCCGACTCGCCGATGAGGCCGTGGATCTCGCCCTTGCGCACGTCCAGCGACACCCCGTGCACGACCTCGATGTCGGCACCGCGCGGCTGGTGGTAGGCCACCCGCAGATCGCGGATGCGCAGCACCGGCTCGGTGGGGTTGCCCGCGGTGAACGCGTCGTCGCCATGCACGATCGTCTCGCCGATGACCGGCAGCGCGGTGGAGTCGTCGATGCCGGCCGGGTCGCCGCCCCCGGTGCGCACCGAGGTGGTGACCGCCGCGATGGATCCGGTGGTGCTGGAGGTGGCACGGCGCCGGCGCCGGCGCACCGTCGCGGTGCGCTCGAGCACGTCTCGCAGCGAGTTGGCCAGCAGCGTCAGGGCGATACAGGTCACACCGATCGCGAGCGACGGCCACACCATGAGCAGCGGCTGCTTGTAGATCGCGGCGAACCCGTCGTTGAGCATCTGGCCCCACGTGGGCACGCTCAGGTCGCCCAGTCCCAAGAACTCCAGACCGGACTGGATCGCGATGGCGATGCCGGCGATGATCGCGGACTGGATGATGATCGGGGCCCGCACCACCGACAGGATGTGCCGGCCGATGATGCGGATGTCGCTCAGACCCGACACCTTCGCGGCATCCACGTACAGCTCGCCGCGCACCGCCGTCACCGCGGCGTACACGAGTCGGTAGTACGCGGGGGAGAGCAGGATGCCGAAGATGAACATCGCCCACCACACCGACGGGCCGAGCACGGCCCGGGCGGCCAGCAGCACGATGATGCCCGGCAGTGCCATCACGAGCGAGGTCACCCACGATGAGACCGAGTCGAACCAGCCGCGGTAGTACCCGGCGATCAGTCCGGCGATGACGCCGATGACGACGGCGGTCACGAGGGCGACCAGGGCCGCGGCCAGCGTGATCTGGGTGGCCACGAGCAGGCGCGACAGCACGTCGCGTCCGGCGCTGTCGGCGCCGAGCGGATGAGCCGCGCTCGGCGGGGCCAGCACCAGTTGCAGCGACGCGGTGTTGGCGTCGTACGGCGCGATCCAGCGGCCGATGACGGCGATGATGACGACGATCAGCAGGAAGATGAACGACACCAGTCCGACCGGCCGGCGCAGCAGCTGCCGGAACAGCGACGTGCGCACCTGCGGGGTGGGGACTGCGGGGGGAACGTCGATGGCGGTCATGACAGTCGCACCTTCGGGTTGAGCGCCGCCTGGGCGAGATCGATGAGGAGGTTGACGAGGACGACGATCACCGCGAAGGCGATCACGACGCCCATGACGACGGGGATGTCACCCTGCTGCGTCGCCGAGACGCTCAGCTGGCCCATGCCCGGGAGGGCGAAGACCTGCTCGACGATGACCGCGCCGCTGAGCAGTCCCACGAACTGCACCGCCAGGATGGCCAGCGCCGGACCGCCGGCGTTGCGCAGCACGTGCTTGTAGACCACGCTGCCGCTGGAAAGCCCGCGGCTGCGCAGGGTGCGGACGTAGTCGCGCGACATCGCGTCGACGACGGAGCCGCGCACCTGCTGGGTGACCGCGGCGATCGCCCCGATGGCCAGCGCGATGATCGGCAGCGTCACCGACGACAGCCAGCCGGTGAACGACTGCGTTATCGGCACGTAGCCGGTGGCTTTGAACAGGTGCAGGTTCACGGCGAAGATCAGCACGAGGTACAGCGCGATGAGGAAGCCGGGGATCGCGAAGCCGAGCACCGAGATGAACTGCACGAGACCGTCGACCCAGCCACCGCGCCGCGCGGCGAGCACGCCGAGCACCACGGACAGGATGGCCGACACGATCGTCGTGCCGATCACGAGCGAGAGGGTCACCGCGAGGCGGCCCGAGAGACTCACCGTCACGAGCTGACCGTTGAACCACGACCGGCCGAGGTCACCGGTGATCGCGTTGGTCAGCCAATCCCAGTACTGCACGATGACCGGTCGGTCCAGACCCAGCTGGTGGGTCTTCTGAGCGACGAGGTCCGCGCTCGCGCCCTGGCCGAGGATGCGGCGGGCGATGTTGGCGCTGTCGAGGTAGAGCAGCCCGAAGGCGACCACCGAGATGACGGCGATGAGGACGATGCCGGCGATGACCCGCCGGATGATGAACATGAGCATCTGCGCTCCCGGGGTGGTGTGTGGGTGCGGCCCGCCCGTTCGGGTCGGGCGGGCCGCGGGTCCGGATCTAGGACTTCGGCTTGAAGTCGTAGATGGCGGGGTAGGCGTTGGTCGGAAGCATCTCGACGGTCGTGTTGGCGTCCGTCGCGACGCTGCCCTGCACACGGTAGAACGGCGCGAACCAGGCCTGCTCGACGATGTACTTGTTCAGCTCCTTGGCGACCGACGCCTGCGTGGCCTCGTCACCGTACTGGATCTGCTTGATGTAGTCGTCGACCTTGGGGTCGGAGTACTTGAACGGGTTGAACACCGCGGTCGGCGAGATCATGAACTGGATCAGCTGCCAGTCCGGGTTCTCTTCGAGAGCGAAGAACGACGCCGCGTACTTCGGGGCGAGCAGGTCGGCGATGAAGTTGCCGACCGGGACGTCCACGGCATCCACGGTGATTCCGACGTCGGCCAGCTGCTGCTGGACGAGCGTGTAGGTGTTCGCGCCCAGCACCGACACCGTCGGCATCTGGATCGTCAGCCCGTTGGCGTAGCCCGCCTCGGCCAGCAGCGACTTCGCCTTGGCGGGGTCGAACGTGTAGTAGTCGTCGAGCGACGGGTCGTACGCATCCGAGTTGACGTTGAACACCTGGGTGGTCACGTCGCCGTGCCCGAACTGCAGCGCCTGCAGCATCGAGGCGCGGTCGAACGCGTAGTTGATCGCCTGACGCACCCGCACATCGGCCAGCGCCGGGTTCAGCGTGCCGGCCCGGTCCAGCAGCAGGATGCCCTGGAAGTCCAGCTGGTTGGCGTTGACGGTCCATCCGGCACCCTCGACCTCGTCGAGGCTGTCGTTGCTGACGAGCTTGACGCCGTTCGCCTCGCCGGCCTTGATCGCGTTCAGTGCCGCGGTCGGGTCGGAGAGCACGTTGATGACGAGGTTGTCGTAGTGCTGGACATCGGGGTGCCAGTAGCTCGGGTTCTTCTTGTACGAGTAGCTCGTGCCGGTCACGGTCGCCGAGGTGTCGAGG
>CAXTES010000021.1:0-26017 GCA_964243215.1 uncultured Microbacterium sp.
GGCGGCGGACCGGCGACCTACGTCGAAGACGGCGTCACCGGTGTGCTGGCCGCGACGTGGGATGCCGCCCGGCTGTGCGAGGCGATGGCCGACGCCCTCGACCTGGCGGCCCTGCCCGACGACGGCCGCGCGCAGCGCGCTCACGCCATGGTGGCGCAGCGGTTCACGATCCAGACGATGGCGCGGGCGCTGGCTCCCGTCTACGACGAGGTCGCCGCCTCGGAGGCCGAGCTCATCCGCGCCGCCGGACTCGGCGCATGACCCTGCTGGTCATCAGCCCCGACTACGCATCCCACCTGCTGCCCCTGGTCTCGCTGGCGACCGCGTGGCGCGACAACGGACACCGGGTCGTCGTCGCATCCGGCCCCGCGACGGGGGCGATCGTGCGGGATGCCGGGTTCGATCGCATCGACCTCCCGCTCGGCCGCGGTTCCAACGCCGGGGTCATGCGCGCCGACGAGCAGCCGACCGACGAGTCCGCGTCGCTGCGGGGATTCTTCGACGCCACGAAACGCGGGATGGTTCCGACCCTGGTCTACCAGGCGCGCGAGCGACTCACCGATCTGATGTGGGATCCGGTGGGACGAGCGCGACGCACCCTGGATGCCGTGGACGAGGCGGCGCCCGACGCGATCCTCGTCGACCACCTCGCCTTCAGCGCGCGCCTGGCCCTGCGGTCCGCCGACCTCCCGTACGGCGGTGGCGTGCTCGGTCATCCCACCGCGCTGCCGGTGCAGAACGAGGTGTACGGACTCCCGCCCGCGTGGCCGTCCGCGCTGCATCCGGATGTCGGCGAACTCGCCGCGCTGCGGACGCTGTGCGAGGAGGTGTCGCAGCGCTTCACGGCGCAGTGGAACGCAGCGGCCGCCGAGCTCGGTTCCCGGCACGACAGTGCCGACGCGTTCGCCGAGCACGGCGAGCGGGTGCTGTACAACTATCCCGCCGCGCTCGCCGAGGGCGACGGGCGGATGCTCCCCCCGCACACGTTCCTGGGCTCGACGCCGCGGACCGAGCGCGTCGACGACGACGTCGCGGCGTGGCTGGGTTCCGACGAGCCGTTCGCGTACGTCAGCTTCGGCAGCTTCCTCTCGGTGCGCGCCGACGTACTGGTCCGGGTCGTGGCGGCGCTGCGGCGGCTCGGGATGCGGGCGGCGGTGGCGACCGGGGCGACGCCTGCCGAACAGCTCGGCCCTGTCCCGGACGGCTGGCTGGTGCGCGAGTACCTCCCGCAGGTGAGGCTCCTCGCTGATGCCGCCGTGGCCGTCACGCACGGCGGCAACAACTCCGTCACCGAGGCGCTCGGCCACGGCGTGCCGCTCGTGGTGCTGCCGTTCTCGACCGACCAGTTCGCCGGTGCGGCCGCGGTCGAACGCACCGGAGTCGGTGTCGCGCTCGATCCGAACACCGCCGATGCCGCATCGCTCGCGGACGCGCTGGCGGCGACCGTCTCGGGGCTGGGCCGCGCGACGCTCGACGCCATCGCGGCCGCTCAGCGCGACGCATCCGGACCGCGGATCGCCTACGAGGTCCTCACCGGCGTCTCGGCGACCAGCGCGCGCATCGCGACGGGGTCGCCGGACGCGTCCCGGTAACGCTGCATCCGGCGGGCGTTCGCGTCGTATCGGGCGCCGGAGCGCACTTCGCCCTCGTGGTGCAGCGCGTAGACGCGGCCCGGATGCCGCACCGGCGGAGCACCCAGCAGGGTCTGATGCGCGAGATACCACGCGGCATCCTCGAATCCCCAGCCGCGGAAGTTCTCGTCCTGCCCGCCGTGCGACGCCCACGTGCGCGGCGTCGCGACGTACACGCCGGAGCACGCCCCGACCACCAGCTCGTGGTCGCAGTCCGGCAGCGGCACGCCCGCCGCGAACTGCGCCGTGCCGGACCGGCCGAGCCAGTGGTAGGCGGTGTACGGCAGGTGCACGAGATCGCTGCGGCGCGCAGCCTCGATCGCGGCGCGGAGCGCACCGGGCTCGGGCAGCGTATCGGCGTCGCCCACCACCACCACCGAGTCCGGCGCGGCCTCGCGCATCGCTCGGTTGCGGCACGCCGCCAGCACGAAGGGATCGTCGTCGGTGTCGACGGTGTGGACGGTGAGCTCGGGCAGTTGCGCGGCGTACCACGCGAGCACGCGCTCGAACGCCGGGATGCGCGACGGTGCGGGCCGCCAGGGCAGCACGACGGTCGCCGGAGTCACCGTCTCAGGGTAGGGCCCGCCGTCACGCGCGAGGACGCGAACGTCGCCGGTGCAGTCGGCCAGTGGTCTGCCGCAGCCGCGTCAGCCGGGCTGGTCGCTGGATCACCGGCGCATGTCGGCGGAGAACGCCTCGTCGCGCAACGGCTCGGGACGACGCGCGGTCAGCACGATCCGCAAACCCTGCGGGCTCAGCAGCGTCAGGTCCGTGGTGTTCCACGCGGTGTCGACGGGTCCGACGACCTGATCGGCGCCGTAGTCGCGAGCACGCTGCGCGAGCGCGCCCAGCTCGTCGTACTCCGCGGCGAAGGAGAGTTGGATGCTCCGTCCTGCCGGCGCCTCGACGCCTCGGCGCACCAGGACATCCTGATACCGCCATCGCCGCAGGTGGACCAACGCCGGATCGTCGCCCGGCGGCATCCGGAACAACTCGATGAAGTCCAGGGCGCCGGTGAACCAGGCGGCAGCCGCGAGCACATCGAACGTTTCAAGGGTGACGAACGCCGGCATCCCGTAGATGTCACGGGTGATTCCGGCATCCAGCTCCGGTGATCTCGTCATGTGACCATGCTGCGCGTTGACGCAGCGTCAAGGTCAAGCTATCGGGACTTCGACGCGGCGTCGTCCTTCGACTCGTCGTCCTTCGCCTTCTTGTCGTTCTTCGCCTTCTCGCCCTTGGTGTCGGCGTCGTCGTCGTTGGACGGGTCGTCGTCGTGCTGCTCGCGGATGCGACGACCCTCGGCGACGTCCTTCTCCTCCTGCTCGGCACGCTTGTCGATCTTCTTCGTGTCGCGCGGCGGCAGCTGGATGTCCTCCTCCGCGGCGATGCCGGCCTGCAACTGGCGGCCGCGCTCGAGTTCGGCGTCGAACTCCGCGCCGAACAGCAGCGCGATATTCGCGATCCAGATCCACAGCAGGAAGATGATGACGCCCGCCAGCGACCCGTACGTCTTGTTGTAGTTGCCGAAGTTGCCGACGTAGAAGCCGAATCCGAGCGTCGCCAGCGCGAGCACGAAGATCGCGATCAGCGCTCCCATGCTCGTCCACCGGAACTTCGGCTGCTTCGCGTTCGGTGTGGCGTAGTACAGGATCGCCACCATCAGCACGATGACGAATGCCAGCACCGGCCACTTCACGATCGACCAGACGGTCTGCACGACCGGCCCGATGCCCAGCGCCGCACCGATCGCATCGGTGACCGGTCCGGAGATCACCAGGATCAGCAGCGCGATCGCGACCAGCGCGATCCCGATGACGGTCACGAGCAGCTGCTGCGACTTGAGCTTGATGAAGCCGCGACCCTCCTCGATCTCGTAGATGCGGTTCATCCCGCGGCTGAAGGCGCCGACGTAGCCCGACGCCGACCAGATCGCCAAGACGATGCCCAGGATCACCGCCAAGCCCGCGCCGGGCGAGTTGACGATGTCGCGGATCGGCCCGGTGAGGGTGTCGGCGGCGCCGCCCGGGGCGATCTGGTCGATCAGCGACAGCACCTGCTTGGCCGCAGCATCGCCCTGACCGAACACTCCGAGCAGCGAGAACACCGCGACGAGCGCGGGGAACAGCGCCAGGACGAAGAAGTATGTCAGCGCCGCGGCGATGTCCGTGCAGGCGTCCGACGAGAACTCGCGCACCGTCTTGAGAAGGACGTACCGCCACGACCGGCCCTCGACCTCGGTGACTTTATCGGGCTTGTCGGGATCGTTCGGATCCGGCGCCGTCTTGTCGTCGCGGATCTCCTCTGCCTTGGTGCTCATGACGAGTCCTTTCGAGGTGCGCAAGCGTCTGGACTTCCGTTCTACGCCACGCCCCGTCCCGGTCTTGCGCACTTGCGCATGGCGCGCGGATGTGCCATCACCCGGCGCGGCTGTCGAATGAGTGCACCGGGCGACCGGTCGCGAGGCCGTCGAGCCGGAACAGCCCGCCGGACAGCGGATGCCGCGCCAACTGCTCCTCGGTGAGGTTCTCCCGCGCGGTCGCGACGAACAGCACGTCGCGTTCCGGACCCCCGAACGCCACCGAGGTCACGTTCGGTGCCGGCACATCGATGGACAGCGAGACCGCACCGTCCGCCTCCCGCCGCACCACTTGCCCGTCGCCGTAGACCCCGTTCCAGAATCGGCCGTCGGTGTCGAGCGCGAGGCCGTCCGACGATCGCCCCACCAGGAACGGCTCCAGCTCGCTCAGATCGCCTGCCGGGCCGTACCCGCCGCGGTACACCGTGCGGACAGCGGTGTCGGTGACGTACATGACGTCACCGGCATCCGACCACTCCATGCCGTTGGCCGTCGCGAAGCCGCCCCGCAGCACCCGTACCCGCCCGTCGGGCTCGAACGAGTACAGCGCCGCGTCGGGCGCCTCGGCCGTGACATCCATCGCCCCGACGACGAACCGGCCGAACGGGTCGACCTTCCCCTCGTTGAACCGGATGCCGTCGTGGGCGTGGGTGACGGATGCCAGCGTCCGGGTGATCGCGAGGTCCGTGTCGAGCAGCACGACCGAGTCGCGCAGCGCCGCGACGTATCCGCCGCCGGGTGCGGGCTGGATCGCGCTGCACGGCGGCGGCAGCGCGACCACCCGATCGTCGCTGCCGTCGACAGCGCCGTCGAGTCGTCCCCGGTGCACCGTGCCCGCGGTGATGTCGACCCAGACGAGCTCGTCGCGACGGTCGTCCCAGAAGATGCTCTCGAGCAGGATGCCCCGGATGTCCCGGAACAGCCGCGGCTCAGCGGTCACCGATCTCCTTCGCATCGACGAGCTCGCGGATCGTCAGAGCGGCGCTGATCAGCGCCAGGTGGGTCAGCGCCTGCGGCAGATTGCCCCAGAATGCCCCGTCGTGCTCGTCGATCATCTCGGCGAAGATGCCGACGTCGTTAGCCATGCTGACGAGTTCGTCCATCAGGGCGAGCGCCTCGGCGTGCCGCCCGACGCACGCCAGCGCCGTGGCCCGCCAGAACGCGCAGGCCGCGAAGGTGTGCTCCTCCTCGTCGGCGCCGGAGTAGCGGTACACCAGCGCGCCGGCCCCGAGTCCGCGCGTGATCGCGTCGATCGTGGACGACATCCGCTCGCCGCGGTCGAAGCCGCTCGGGGCGTGCAGCAGCACCGACGCGTCCAGATCCTCACCGCCCGGCGTCATGACGTAGGCGCCGAGCGCATCCGACCAGCACTCGGTCTCGATGTACTCGCGGATGCGGGCGCGCTCGACGATCCAGCGCTCGGTGCTGCCGGGGATCTGACCGCGCTCGGCCAGTGCGATCGCGTCTTCGAGGGCCTGCCAGCATCCCATCTTCGAGGAGGTGTGATGGGCCTGCTCGGGCAGTTCCCACATGCCGGCGTCGGGATTGCGCCACAGATCGCACGTGCGGTCGGCGACGGATGCCAGCATGCGGCCCGTCTCGATGTCGAGGATGTTGCCCGCATCGACGTACGTGCGGCAGATCGAGAACAGGTCGCCGTACACCCCGAGCTGCAGCTGGCCGCCCGCGGGATTGCCCGTCACCACGGGGCCGATGCCTCGCCAGCCGGCGACGTCGTGCTCGGTCACGACATCGTCGATCTGACCGTCGAGCCCGTAGAAGACGTGCAGGTCGGGTCCGTTCGCGCGGATGGTGCGCAGCAGCCACGAGATCGCCGCGTGCGTCTCCTCCCGCAGGCCGAACCGCACCAGCGCGGCCGCGGTGTAGGCGAGATCCCGCACCCACGCGAACCGGTAGTCCCAGTTCTTGTGCCCGCGGGACGACTCGGGCAGTGACGTCGTGGCCGCAGCCGCGATCGAGCCGGTCGGGCTGTGGATGAGCAGCTTGAGCGCCAGGGCGCTGCGTTGCACGGCCTCGCGCCACGGCCCGTCGTACGAGAACTCGTCGGACCACTGCCGCCAGGCGCGGATCGTGCGGTCGATCCCCCGGTCGACGTTGCCCGGGTCGGGGATGTGCACCGGCTCGTCGTTGGTGGCCACGACGATCAGCAGGTGCCGGGAGGCCTCGGTGGTGCGGAACGCCCCCGACAGCACCGGACCGGTCGGTCCGTCCGGGTCGGGTTCGTCGGCGCCGTGGCCCGAACCCACGACGGCGATCGTGGTGTCGCCGCAGCGCACGATCGTGCCGTGCTCGGTTCCCTGCGCCCACGGGGATGCCGTCTGCAGCGCGGTGCCCGGCTGCACCCGCCAGCGGAACCGCACGGTGCCGCGGACGCCGTCGACGCGCCGGGCCAGCTCCGCCCACGGCAGCCGGCCGGCCACCCCGGTCACCATCGCGTCGGTGATCTTCGCCACGCCGTCCGCGGTCGTGAAGGTCGTCGTCAAAACGTTCGTGCGCGCCACGTACCGCCGCCGCACCGTGTAGTCGCCGTCGGGCTCGAGCTCGATGCATCCGCCGGTGTCGTCGTCCAGAATGCGGGCGAAGATCGGCGGCGACCCGAGGTTCGGGATCGGCATCCAGTCGATCTGGCCGCGCAGTCCCACCAGTGCGATCGTGCGGCCGTCGCCGATCGGGGCGTACGAGCGCAGATCCTCACCCGGCGTGGTCGGCAGGCGGTCTCGGGCCGATCGCATGAGTACACCGTACGGACGCGGGATGCCGCCCGACGGGGATTGCGGACCCGTGTCTTCGGCGATACGCGGCGTAGCACTCCCCCGGGGCAACGGCAAGACCCCGGCGGCGTGCCGGAACGGCACGTAGAGTCCGAGGGTCGAAAGGAGCTCCCGATGCCCGCCAAAACGGCGCCCAAGAAGAAGACTCCGAGCCCGGCGGCACCCCCGCGCAACAAGCGCCGGGCGGCCCGCGGCGGTGCCGGAGCGCAACTGTCCGCCGAGCAGAACGCCGAGAGCGGCTTCGAGGCATCCGAGACGCTCAGCGACAACATGCAGAAGGTGCTCGTCGACCTCATCGAGTTGTCGCTGCAGGGCAAGCAGGCGCACTGGAACGTGGTCGGCCGCAACTTCCGCGACACGCACCTGCAGCTGGACGAGATCATCGAGGCGGCCCGCGAGTTCAGCGACACCGTCGCCGAGCGGATGCGTTCGCTGCACGCGCTGCCGGACGGCCGCAGCGACCTGGTCGCCGAGACCACGACCCTGCCCGAGTTCCCGCAGGGCGAGATCGACACGCACGAGGTGATCGACCTGGTCACCGAGCGACTGGATGCCGTGGCATCCACGTGTCGCGACGTGCACGACGCCGTCGACGACGAAGACCCGACGAGCGCCGACATCCTGCACGCGATCCTCGAGCGCATCGAGCAGCTGTCGTGGATGGTCAGCGCCGAGAACCGCACACCGCAGACCCGCTGAGGTCGACCCCTCTTCACGCGTGCCGCGCTCCCTCGCCGGGGGTGCGGCACTCGTGCACTGCACGCTCACGGAAGGATCCGCGTGACCGTCCCGCCCGCTCTGCTGCACGACGGCGACAGCGCCGCCGCTGCATGGGCGTCTGCGACCGCTGCGGACGTGGCGGGGTTCGGCGCCGACGTCGACGCCACGCTGCGGTGGGTGACGCGGATCGGCGCCGACGCGCCGCGGCCGGGCGAGGGCGACACGCGAGGTCTGTTCGAACTGCTCGCGACGACCGCGGCGCTGGACGTCGGCGCGGCCAGAGCGCTCGAGCCGCACCTGGACGCGCTCGCCATCCGGGCGCAGGCGGGGCTGGACACCGACGCCGACGGCTCGTGGGGCGTCTTCGCGGCGGAGGGCCCGGGGGTGCGGCTCGAGGCCCGTCGCGCGGACGGCTCCTGGCGCCTGTCGGGCACGAAGCCGTGGTGCTCGCTGGCCGGGTCGCTGTCGCACGCGCTCGTCACCGCGTGGGTGGACGACGCCCGGCGCGGACTGTTCGCCGTGTCGCTGCGCGATCCGTCGGTGTCACCGCATCCGGGTCCGTGGGTCGCCCGCGGCCTGTCGCAGATCGTCAGCGCACCCGTCGACTTCGACGACACGCCCGCCCAGGCGGTCGGCGCGCCGGGGTGGTACGGCGATCGGCCGGGATTCGCCTGGGGCGCCGTGGGTGTCGGGGCGGTGTGGTGGGGCGGCGCCGTGCCCGTGCTGCACAAGATCACCGACGCCGCCCGCCGGCCCGATGCCGACCAGCTGGCCGCCGCCTTCGCCGGTGACGCGGATGCCGCGATGTGGGGCGCCCGCACCGCCCTCGCCGACGCCGCCGCCGCGATCGACGGGGGGATCGACGGCGCGCCGGCCGCGGTGCTCGCCGAACGGGCACGCGCCGTGGTGGTCACCGCGGTGGAGCGTGTGCTGACCGTCGCCGACCATGCCCTCGGACCGGCTCCGCTCACCACCGACGAGGCGCACGCGCGTCGCGTCGCCGACCTGCGCGTGTATGTGCGCCAGCACCACGGCGAGCGCGACCTGGCCCGGCTCGGCAGGCGGGTGGCCGCCTCGTGAGCGTCGCCTTCGACCACCGGGACCCCGGCACGTCCGAGGACGAGTGGGATGCCGCAGCCCCCTGGCGAGACGCGCCGCCGCTGGACCTCGATGTCGAGCGCGTGATCGTGCTGTCGGCGCACCCGGATGACGAGACCCTCGGTGCCGGCGGGCTCATCGCGAACGCCGCGGCAGCGGGCATCCCGGTCGACGTCGTCGTCGCGACCGACGGTGAGGGATCGCACCCGTACCTCGACCTGCGACTGTCGCGCCGGCAGGAGGTCGCCGCGGCGCTGGCGGACCTCGCACCGGGGGCGACGCTCGCCTTCCTCGCGCAGCCCGACGGCGGCGTGCGCGAGCACGCCGACCGGATCCGCCGGCACGTACAGACCCTGCTGGCCGCTACGGATGCCCGCACGGTGCTGCTGGCGGCGCCGTGGTGGGGCGACGGGCACGGCGACCACCGTGCGCTCGGCGAGGTCGCCCGCGACCTGAAGTCCGGCGCGGTGCGGGTGGTCGGGTACCCGATCTGGCTGTGGCACTGGGGTGATCCGGACGCCGTCGATACCGGCGGCTGGCGCGTCCTGGGGCTGTCGACGCAGACGCGAGTGGCCAAGCAGCACGCGATCGGACGCCACCACACGCAGGTCGCGGCGCTCGCCGACGACCCGCCGGTGCTGCACGGGCTCATGCTGCAGCACTTCGCCCGCGGATTCGAAGTGTTCATCGAGGCATCCGAAGCCGCGCGCGACGATTCGGCGACGCCGGCGTTCTTCGAGGGCTTCCATCAGCGTCACGACGATCCGTGGGGCCTGGACGGCCGGTGGTACGAGAAGCGCAAGCGCGACCTGCTGCTGGCGTGCCTGCCGCAGCGGTCTGCCATCAGCGCGATGGAGATCGGCTGCGCATCCGGTGCGCTCACGGTGCGGCTGCGCGGGCGCGCCGAGCGCTTGCTCGCAGTCGATGTGTCCGAGACGGCGCTGGCGAAAGCCGCCGAACGCATCGGCGACGACCCGAGGGTGCAGCTGCGGCTCGCCCACCTGCCGCAGGACTGGCCCGACGGCGACTTCGACCTGATCGTGCTGTCTGAGGTGGGCTACTTCTGGTCGCAGTCTGACCTCGCCGACGCCGTGCAGCGGATCGTCGAGACGCTGCCCGAGAACGGTGTCTTCGTCGCATGCCACTGGCGGCATGCCTTCGACGACGCGCCGCTGACCGGCGACCGCGTGCACGCGCTGATCGCCGCGCGCCCCGAGCTGGACCAGATCGTGCGCCATGTCGAGCCGGACTTCCTGCTCGACGTGTTCACCCGGCGGGCCGGCGGCCACGCATGATCGACGCGGTCGCTGTCGTGATCCCGGCCCATGACGAGCAGAAACGCCTGGCGGAATGCCTCGACTCCGTCGCCGCCGCGGTGGACAGAGTGCGAGGGTCGGTGCGCGCGTCGGTTCACGTGGTGCTGGATGCCTGCACCGACGCCTCCGCTGCCATCGCCGCCGCGTACCCCGTCGAGGTGCGGGCGATCGCGGCCGCGTGCGTCGGCAAGGCACGCGCCGCCGGTGTCGACGCCGCGATCGCGCGCCACGCCGACGTGCCGCTGACGCGACTGTGGACGGCGCACACCGACGCCGACTCCGTCGTGCCGGCGCACTGGCTCGAGCATCAGCTGGAGCTCGCGGCATCCGGAGCCGACATCGTCATCGGCACGGTGCGGCCGGACTTCCGCGAGCTGTCGGCGCGGCAGGTCGCCGCATGGTGGGCGACGCACACCCCGGGAGAGGCCAACGGACACACCCACGGCGCGAATCTCGGGATGCGCGCGAGCACCCTGGTCGGCGCCGGCGGCTACGAGGATGTCTACGAGCACGAGGACGTCTGGCTCGTCGACGAGGCACGCGGCCGCGGCGCGCGGGTCGTGGCATCCGACGCCGCCTGGGTGCGCACGAGCGGCCGCCAGGTCGGTCGCACCCTGGGCGGGTATGCCCGCTACCTGCGCGAGGATCTCGTGCGTTCGGCCGAGGCCCGACGGCTGCGCCGCGCCGGCTGACCCTCGGTCAGCGCTCGGCGGCTACCGCGACCGCCGCGTCCGAGTGGACGCGGATGCGCTCGGCGTGCGTGTACACGTTCATCGACGCCCCCCGCAGAAATCCGACCAGGGTGAGCCCGGACGACGCTGCCAGCTCGACGGCGAGCGACGACGGCGCCGACACCGCCGCGAGCATCGGGATGCCGGCCATCACGGCCTTCTGCACCAGCTCGAAGCTGGCCCGCCCCGACACCTGCAGCACGGTGGCGCGCAACGGCAACCGGTCGTGCAGCACCGCCCATCCCACCACCTTGTCGACCGCGTTGTGGCGCCCTACGTCCTCCCGCAGCACGAGCAGCTCGCCGGTGGCCGCGTCGAACAGGGCCGCGGCGTGCAGCCCGCCGGTCTTGTCGAACACCGCCTGCTGGGCGCGCAGCAGGTCGGGGAAGGTGGTCAGGGTCGCGGCATCCACCGACGTCGTGTCGCCGGCGACGTCGTACGCCGAGACCGTCTCGACGGCGTCGATGGATGCCTTGCCGCACAGGCCGCAGGAGCTGGTCGTGTAGAAGTTGCGGGCCAGGTCGGGATCGGGCGGGGCCACACCCGGCGCGAGCGCGACGTCCAGGACGTTGTAGGTGTTCTCGGCGACCGCCAGCCCGGTGCCGGCCCCCGTCGAGGGTCCGGGCGCGCAGTGGATCGCCGAGCGGAACTGGTCGCCGCGAGCGATCACGCCCTCCGAGACGAGGAACCCGGCCGCGAGCTCGACATCGTTGCCGGGCGTGCGCATCGTGATCGCCAGCGACAGACCGCCGACGCGGATCTCGAGGGGCTCCTCCACGGCGAGCGTGTCGGGACGCCGGCTGGTGCGGTCGCCGTCGTCGCCGCCCACGGTGATGCGCACGACGGGCTTGCGCGCGGTGATCCGCCCCATAGCTCCAGGCTACGCCCGGGCGGCTACGAAGCGCCGGGGGCGAGCCAGACCGTCGTCTCGGCGGGCACCGCGCCGAGCCGCACCGGTCCGCTCGCCAGCACCACATCGGCACGGTCCAGCGCGAACTCGCGCGACCCGAAGTTCGTCACGACCTCCCACCCGCTCGGCCGGCGGAACCGCAGCACGTCGGCGTCGCCGGTCTCGACCCACTCGAGCTCCTCCGCCGCCTGCAGCTCGTGCCGCAGCAAGAGCGCCTGCCGGTACAGGGTCAACGTGGATCCGGGTGCACCGTCCTGACGGGATGCCGCGAATCGGCCGAACCACGCCGGCTGGGGCAGGTGCGACCCGCCGGCGCCGAACCCGAACGATGCGCCGGTGTCGTCCCACGGCAGCGGCACCCGGCATCCGTCACGGCCCAGATCGAATCCGTCGCTGCGGAAGAAGGTGGGATCCTGCCGGTCGGCAGCCGGGATCTCGGCCACCTCGTGCAAGCCCAGCTCCTCGCCCTGGTACAGGTATGCGGATCCGGGCAGCCCGAGCAGGAACATCGACGCCGCCCGCGCCCGCCGCCCGCCGCCCTCGCGGTCGAGTTCGTCCGGCGGCCCTCCGGCGCGCACCCATTCCAGACCGTGTTTGACGGCGGGCCACCCCTTCTCGTCGCGCGGCGGATGCGGCAGACCGTAGCGCGTCGCGTGCCGGACGACGTCGTGGTTCGACAGCACCCAGGTGCTCGACGAACCGGACTCCGCCGCGAGTGCGAGGTTGTCGGTGACGATCTCGCGGAACTGCGTCGCGTCGAAGTCGGCCTGCAGCAGATCGAAGTTGAACGCCTGCCCCAGGCTTTCCGGACTGGCGTACAGCCGCACCCGCTCGCGGTCGACCCACGCCTCGGCCACGGCGGTGCGCGGGGGATCGTACGAATCGAACACGGACCGCCACTCGGCGTACACGTCGTGCACGTCGTCGCGGTCGAGGGTGGGATGCCGGCCGTCTCGCGGCATCGACGACAGCTCCTCCTGGGTCGGAAGCGGCTCCGTGAGGTCCTTGGTCAGCATGTGGGCGACATCGATGCGGAAGCCGTCCACCCCGCGGTCGGCCCAGAACCGCAGCGTCCGCACGAAGTCGGCGCGCACCTCGGCGTCCGCCCAGTTCAGATCCGGCTGCTCGACGGCGAAGTGATGCAGATACCACTGCCCGTCGGCGACGCGCTCCCACGCCGATCCCCCGAAGAACGACTCCCAGTCGCTGGGCGGTTCCGCGCCGTCCGGGCCGGTCCCGTCGCGGAAGATGTACCGGTCGCGCGCGGCCGAGCCCGGTCGGGCCGTCAGCGCCTCCTGGAACCACTCGTGCCGGTCGGACGTGTGGTTGGGCACGATGTCGACGACGATGCGCATTCCTCGGGCGTGCAGCGCCGCGACGAGCTCGTCGAAGTGGGCGAGCGTGCCCAGCCGAGGGTCGACGTCGCGGTAGTCGGCGACGTCGTACCCGCCGTCGGCGAGCTCGGAGGGGTAGAAGGGACTCAACCACACCGCATCCACCCCCAACTCGGCGAGGTAGTCCACGCGCGAAACGATGCCGGGCAGGTCTCCGACGCCGTCGCCGTTCGCATCGGCGAAGCTGCGCGGGTAGATCTGGTACACGACCGCCTGGCGCCACCAGGGCGATCCGGCTCGATCGTGGCCGGGCGAGGGCAGGGGTGAGACGTCGACGGTGGTCATGAGATCTCCGATTCGAACGTGCGGACGTGGCGGTGCGCTGCCGCCGGCGCGGTCAGCCCTTCACGGCGCCCTGCGTCACACCTTCCATGACCCACCGCTGAGTGAACAGGTAAACGACGATCGCCGGCGCCATCGCCATGAGGTACGACGCGAACGACACGTTGTAGTTGTTGCTGAACTGCGTCTGGAAGATGGCCTGGACCACCGGCAGCGTCTGCAGCGCCGGGTCCGACGTGATCAGTGACGGCATCATGTAGTCGTTCCAGGATGCCAGGAACGCGAAGATCCCGACCGTGGCCGACATCGGCGCCAGCAGCGGGAAGATCAGGTGCCAGAACGCCTGCCACGTCGATGCGCCGTCGATGCGTGCGCTCTCTTCCAGTTCGGCGGGGATCGACCGCAAGAACGCGGTGAACAGCAGCACGCTGAAGCTCAGCTGGAACATGATGTGCAAGATCGTGACGCCCACCGGATTGTCGAGCCCGACGATGCCGGTCAGCTGGATCTGCGGCAGAGCCAGCACCGGGAACGGGATGAACATCGCTGCCAGCAGGTAGTAGAACGAGAACCGGAACAGCTTGCGGTCCCAGTTGCGTGAGATGGCGAACGACGCGAATGCCCCGAGAATGATCACCCCCGCCACCGAGCCGGCGGTCACGAGGACCGAGATGGCGAACGCGACCGGGAAGTTGGTGAGATTCCACGCCGTGACGAAACCGTCGATGCTGAACGGTGCCGGCAGCGAGAAGGCATTGCCGTCGACCGCCTGAGTCTGCGTCTTGAAGGCGGTCGTGAGGGTCACGTAGATGGGCACCAGGACGGTGACCGCGCACAGGATCAGGATGATCGTGAGCGACCAGTTATGCCTTTCGCCCCGCTCTTTCGAGATGCGCCGCTCGGCGTGGGGTTCGATGCGTTCAAGGGTTTCGACTCCCTCGATCTCTTCGAGCGCGAGTGCTGGCTGAACGCTCATCAGAACGAGCTCCTTCCCCGCGTGATCCCGAGTTGGATCAGCGAGATGACGATGACGATGATGAAGAAGATGGTCGCGTTGGCCATCTGGTAGGCGTAGTCGCCGCCGCTGAATCCGGTGACGATCGTCATCGCGATGCTGCGGGTCGCGGTCCCGGGGCCGCCGTTGGTGAGTCCGACGATGATGTCGTACGCATTCAGGAAACCCTTGAACCCGAGGATCACGTTGATCACGACGTAACCCGAGACCAGCGGCAGGGTGATCCGCAGCAACTGCTGGGATTTGTTGGCCCCGTCGATGTCCGCGGCCTCGTACACCTCACCGGGGATCGACAGCAGGCCGGCGATGTAGATCAGGAGCGTTCCCGGAATCGCCTGCCATGCGGTCACGATGACGATCGCGATCCACGCCAGGTTCTGGTTGGCCAGGACGCTTTCGCTGAGCCACCCGATGCCCAGCGCCTGCCCCAGAGCGGGGACCGAGTTGGAGAAGAGGAAGTTGAACACGAACGCGATGATGATGCCCGAGATCACCATCGGGATCGCGAAGATCGTCCGCAGGGCGGTCTTGAACCGGATCTTGGCCGTCAGGCCCACCGCGAGCAGGAAGGCGATCACGTTCACCGCGATGACGGTCACGATCGAGAACCCGAAGGTGAACAGGTAGCTCGTCAGGATCGCAGGGTCGGAGAACGCCGCGATGTAGTTGATGAGTCCGACGAACTTCCAGTCCCCGAACCCGATGGAGTTCGTGAAGCTGAAGAAGACTCCGATGATGGCCGGGACGGTTATCGCGAGGGTGAACAGGATGATACTGGGCAGCAAGAAGAGGTAGTAGATCGGCTCCACTCTGCGCCGTTTGCGCGGTATGTCCGCGACCGCGGCTCTGCTCGCCTTCCGATCCGACGTCGTCAGCGTCGCCGTCGTCGTTGCCATATCGGCTCCTTCGTTATGTCGCGGATCTGCGGTGTCGTACTGCTATTGCCGAAGGGCCAACCGGGCCCAGTCCTTATCGATGGTCACCAGGGCGCCTTCGACGTCGCCGCCCAGGATGACTCCCTGCAGGTAGTTGTCCGAAGGGATCGTCTGCGGGATCGCCTTCGACGCACCCTGGTAGAACTTCGCGTCGTCGACGTACTTCTTCATCCCCACGATGCGCGGGTCGGTCACAGGGGCCGCCTCCTTCGTGGTTCCGTAGCCGAGGAACGCCTCGTTGTACTTGTCCATCACGTCCTGCTGGAACAGGTACGTCAGGAACTCGCGCGCGGCCGTCTGGTGACGTGAGTCCTGCGGAATCCACGCCGCGAGGTCGATGTTCACCCGCACCTGGAGGTCGGCGGGGTTGTTGGTCATCGGCAGCGGGAACGTACCCAGGTCCAGGTCCGGGCTGGTCTTGGCGATCTCCCCGAACGCCCACGGACCCTGGAAGTACATCGCCGCCTCGCCCTTGGCGAAGGCGAGGTTGCCGTCGCCGTAGCCTTTGCTGGGGGCATCCTTGTTCGTGTACTTGTCGGCGAGCTCCTTCATCGTCGTGACCGGCTTGTCGAGGGTCTTCTCGAACGACACCGGTGAGTCGGGCCCGGTCTGGGTGCCCTGCTCGTTCATCTGCTTGTAGAAGTCGGCTACGTTGACCTCGCCGCCGACGGTGTAGTCGAACCACCCCTGACCGACCGTCCAGGGATCTTTGAACGTCGCGTAGATCGGCGTGACGCCGGCTGCTTCGAGCTTGTCGCACACGTTCAGGAACTCGTCCCACGTGGTGGGGACCTCGAGACCCTGCTGCTTGAAGATGTCCTTGTTGTAGATGACCGACGCCGCCTGAACCGAGTACGGCAGCACACTGGTGCGGCCCGGATACGTGGCGTACTGGTCGACCAGGTTCTGCACCGAGGGCAGGATGCGCTTGGCCTCGGGCATATCGGACAGGTCGCTGAGCGCACCGCGCTCCATGAAGCGCGCCATCTCCATGTTGTAGTTGAGCAGTCCGAGGTCCGGCGGGTTGTGCCGGAGGAACCCCGCCTGCAGGTTCGACGAGGTGTCGAGAGTGACCTGCACGTCGCTCTGCGACGCGTTGTACTGCTTGATGAGATCGCGGAAGTAGGGAATCGCCTCGGGCTTGCTGAGATAGAACCGGACGGGCTCGGGCCCGCCCGCACCCGCGCAGCCCGACATGACTGCGGCGGCTAGCACCAAGCCGATCGTTGCGGCGATCGCGCGCGCGGCGCGGCGTGGAATTCGAGGCACGTCATCGTCCTTTCCGGTCCCGGGCACGGGATGCGGGAAATTCATCGGCGAGTAGATTTAGCTGTCGAATCAACTCGATGACGACATAATGCAGGGAAAGCACCGGAGGGTCAAGGGGATGACCACATCGATCGCGGACGGCCGGGTCTCGCCGCGGGCGAGTTTGGACGCGGTGCTCGGCTACGCCTGGGGAACGGGCGTCTTCACCAGCGGCGACGCGCTGCCGTCGACGGGGCTGACCCGTTCCACCGCGATCGAGGCGATCGAGGAGCTCATCGAGCTGCGGCTGCTGAAGGAGTTGCCGAACGCCCGGGCCGTCGGCGAGTACCGCAAGGGCCGCCCGGCGCGCCGATTCGAACTCGACGCCGATGCCGCGGTGGTCATCGGGATGGATGCCGGTCGTGGCCACCTCACCACGACGCTGGCGAACCTGCGCGGCGAGACGCTGGTCAGTCGCAGCACGGATCTGGACGTCCTGCTCGATTGGGCGCAGCCACGTCGCGCCGCGGTACTGGCATCCATGCAGACCGTGCTCGCCGAGGCGGGACGCGGCCGCGAAGACCTGCTGGCGATCTGCGTCGGGGTGCCCGCGCCCGTCGGCGCGGACGGCACCTCGCCCCAGCCCCATCGTCGCGACGACTTCTGGCAGCGCATGAACCCCCGATTCGCCGAGCTGCTCGCCGACTGGGCGCCGATCGTCCGGATCGAGAACGACGCGTCGCTGGCCGCGATGGCCGAGGGCTTCCGAGGAGCGGCGGTGGGATGCTCGGACTATGTCGCGCTGCTGGCCGGCGAGCGCTTCGGTGCCGGCGTGGTGGTGGACGGTCGGCTGCTTCGCGGAGCGCACGGCGGCGCGGGCGAGACGGTCGCCTTCGATCACGTATCCGGCGTGGACAGCGCCGACGGGCTGGACCACCGTGTGGTGGAGTGGGCGCGCGACGCACTGGTCGCGGGCGATCTGCCGCCGAATCATCCGCTGCGCGGAGCGGAACCGACCACGGTCACCGCCACGACCGTCACCGAGCTCGCGCGCAGCGGCGACGACTGGGCCAACGGGCTGATCGATCGCATCGTGCCGGTGCTCGCACGCGTCGCGGGTACCTACGGCTCGTTCTTCGACCCCGCGATGATCATCGTCTCCGGGGTCGTCCCCGGCGCGCTGCCGCGCGTTGTGGAAGCGGCTCGCGCGCTCGAGAGCGACGAGCTCGACCTGCCGGCGCCGCAGCTCGTAGCATCCGAGCTCGGCGCCGAGGTCGTGGCGATCGGCGCGGTGTCGGCCGCTCTGGAGTCCGCGCGGGCACAGATCCTGCTGCTTCGCCGGTAGGGCTCATCCAGCTGGTAGCTAGGCGGTGGGTCTCAGCCGCCGATGGCGTTCATGCCCCGCGCGGGCTGCAGGAATGCGGGGTCGTTGATCGCGTGCCCGGGGAGCTTGCCGTGCACGCATGCGCGCAGCATCCGCCCGATCCCGGCATCGTCGCCCTCACCGCGGAGGGCCGGTATCAGGTCGTACTCGCTCGTCGAGAACAGGCAGTTGCGCAACTGCCCGTCGGCGGTCAGCCGCAGCCGATCGCAGTCGCCGCAGAACGGCGCAGTGACGGAGGCGATGACCCCGACGGTGCGGGGGCCGCCGTCCAGCATCCACCGTTCCGCGGGCGCTCCGCCGCGGCCCGGCACCGGCGTGAGCGTCCAGCGCGCGGCGAGCGCGTCGAGGATCTCGTCGCGCGTGACCATCCGGGTGCGGTTCCACGTGTGGCCGGCGTCCAGCGGCATCTGCTCGATGAAGCGCATCTCGGCGTCGTGGTCGAGGGCGAAAGCGACGAGGTCGACGAGCTCGTCGTCGTTGACATCGCGCATCGCCACCGCGTTCAGCTTGAGAGGGCGCAGGCCCGACGTCGCGGCCGCCGCGATGCCGGCCAGCACGTCGTCGAGCCGGTCGCGCCGGGTCAGGTCCCGGAACCGGTCGCGCCGCAGGGTGTCCAGCGAGATGTTGAGGCGGGCCAGACCCGCGTCGACGAGGCCGGGCAGGAACTCGGGAAGCCGGATGCCGTTGGTGGTCATCGCGATCTGCACCGGACCTTCGGGGCTCTCGAGCGCGGCGAGCCGGCGCACGATCTCGACGATGTCGGGGCGCAGCAGCGGTTCGCCGCCGGTGAGGCGGAACGTCGTGATGCCCAACGCGGCGGCGACCCGGGCGACGCGCTCGATCTCGTCGTGGCTGAGGATGCTCGACCGTGCCAGCCACTCGTTACCCTGCTCGGGCATGCAGTACGTGCACCGCAGCGAGCAGCGGTCGGTCAGCGAGATGCGCAGGTCGCGGTGCACGCGGCCGTGCGTGTCGACGAGTGCGCCGGGTGCCTCGATCTCAGCCGAAGCGGGCACCATCGGGCGCGGCATCCCGATCATCACCGGGACGCTCATCGTCCCCGCCGCAGCGCCAACCCCATCCCACGAGCGTAACCCGGCGCGCCGCCGACATCGCGGGTCGGGTCCTGGCCGGCGCGGGTACTGTCGGCCCATGGCCGTCTCCATCCGGCGTTCCACGCGCGAGGACGCGCGGGCGATCTCGACGATCCGGATCGAGGCGTGGCGCGCGGCCTACCGCGGCTTGATCGACGAGGTGCTGCTGGACCGTATGGACGTCGAGGCCGAGACGGAGCGGCGCACCACGCACTGGGACGAGCACCACGCCGATCCGCGCAGCGCCGAGTTCATCGCCGAGGTCGACGCGCAACCGGTCGGCTGGGCGGTCGCCGGGCCCGCCCTCGAGCCCGACGCGGTGCGCAGCGGCCAGCTCTACGCGATCTACGCGCTGCCCGCGCACTGGTCCACCGGCGTCGGGCACGCGCTGATGGATGCCGTCGAGCACGCGCTGCGCGACGCCGGGTTCGCCCGCGCGCACCTGTGGGTGCTCGACGGCAACGCGCGTGCCGCAGCCTTCTACGAGCGGCACGGTTGGGTCGAGACAGGCGAGGTCAAGCTCGACGACCACCTCGCCGGCGACAGCGGCGCGGCGCCGCTGCGCGAGCGCGAGCGGGTCAAGCGGCTGCGCGTCGGTTAGGCGCTCACAGCCGCATCCCGAAGGCCTGCACGCCGTCGTGCGACGGCAGCGGCGCGAATCCCAACCGGGGGTAGAACGCGAGGGCGCCGGCGTTGTCGAGCCCGGCGACCAGGTGAAGGCCCGGCACGCCGGCGTGTCGCAGCGCGTCCTCGAGCGTCTCGATCAGCCGCGTCCCCCACCGCTGCCCCTGCGCCTCGGGCAACAGGTCGATGTGCAGGTGGGCCGGGTAGGCACCCGAGTACGGCTCGGTGCCCGGACCCCGGGCGTATGCGTAGCGGAGGATCTCATCCTCCTTCGATTCCTGGGTCGCCGGGCGAGCCCAGCGGTCGGCGTACCGCGGCCACCACCGGTCGTGGAACCATCGCTCGAACGCATCCGTGTCGGGGGCCGCGACCACGTAGCCGGCGACGCGTCCGTCGTCGGTCTCGACGACGAAGGCGAAATCCGGATGCCGTGCGACGTACGGCAGCACGAACACCGCAGGCCAGATGTCGTCGTCGCTGAGCAGTCCGGTCGCGTCCGTGCCGGCATCGGCGGTGCGGATGCAGATCTCGGCGAGCGCGCGTTCATCGCCGGGCTGGAACGGGCGGATCCGGCTCACCCGGCGATTCTAGGACCTCGGCCGTCGCCTGCAGCCGCACGTCGTCGGCCCGCACGCTCAGCAGCACCGGGGTGCCGGGATGCAGGTCCAACTCGGCCGCGATGTGCGCCGGGACGTCCACCGCGACCGCGGGCGGCTCGGTGCGGACCCGCACACCGGCGGGGGTCTGCTCGAGCCGGGTGACCCGGGCCAGCCACTCGCCGTCGCGCTCGTGGCGGGCCAGGCGGAGGGCGCCGGTCCACGTGGCGGCATCCGTCCGGCTCACCCGCACCGCCGCCGGCGGGAACACCGCGGCCGCGGCGCCGTCCGGCAGACGCCGGGATGCCGCGTCCGCCGCGTCGAGCACGATGCCGTCAGCGCGCCACCGGCCGCCGTCGAGCCGGCCGAGCACGCGATTCAGCCCGGCGACCGCGGCGACGAACCGCGTCGCGGGCGCCGCCAGCACGTCGCGCACCGCGCCGGTCTGGGTGACCCGGCCGCCCTCGAGCACGACCAGGCGGTGCGCCAGCGCGACCGCGTCGACGGCGGCGTGGGTCGCGACGATCGCGGTCGTGCGCGTCGCGGTGAGCTGCTCGTGGAGCATCGCGCGGATGCCGTCGGCGGTCTCGGGGTCCAAGGCGGTCAGCGGCTCGTCCAGCAGCAGCGCGCGAGGCGCCGTCGCGAGCGCCCTCGCGATCGCGACCCGCTGCTGCTGGCCGCCGGACAACTCGCCGGGCCGGTGCTCACCCATGCCGCCCAGACCGACGCGCCACAGCCATTCGTCGGCGTCCGCTCGCGCCACGGTGCGGTCGACGCGGCGGGCCCGGGGTCCGAACGCCACGTTCTCCCGCGCGGTCAGGTGCGGGAACAGCCGCGGCTCCTGCCCGAGCAGCACGACCCCGCGCCTGGTCGGCGAGACGTGGATCCGCGGTGACGCGGCATCCACCAACGCATCCTGCACCCGTATCCAGCCGCGCGTCAGCCGCTCCAGTCCCGCGATCGCCTCCAGGAGCGTCGACTTGCCGGCCCCGCTCGGGCCCATGATCGCGACGGTCTCCCCCGCCGCGACCGACACCGTGGCGTCGAGCACGAACCGGCCGCGATCGATGTGGATGACGGCATCCACCGCCGCTGCGGTCACCGCGCCACACCGGGCCGCCACGCCCGGACGAGCAGCAGCACGCCCACCGCGGTGACGAGCAGCAGCAGGGACAGCGCCAGCGCCGTGCCCTGCGACACGCCCGCTCCGTTGAAGGCCGTGTAGATCGCCAGCGGCATCGTCTGGGTCACGCCGGGCCGGTTGCCGGCGAACAGGGCCGTCGCGCCGAACTCGCCGATCGCGCGGGCGAAGCACAGCACCACGCCGGCGACCAGACCGGGAGCCGCCAGCGGCAGGGTGACCCGCCGCAGGATCGTCCACCGGCCCGCGCCGAGCGCCGCGGCCGTGCGCTCGTAGTCGATCCCCCGCGTGCGCAGCGCCCCTTCCAGCGCCAGCACGAGGAACGGCAGCGCCACGAACGCCTGCGCGAGCACGACCGCGGCCGTCGTGAACGGCAGCCGCAGCCCGAGGTCTCCGAACCAGCCGTTGCGACCGAACAGGTACAGCAGCGCGACCCCGCCGACCATGGGCGGAAGCACGAGCGGCACCGTGACGACGGCGCGCAGCACGGCGGCCGGCCGGCTGCCGCTGCGGGCGATCACCAGAGCCAGCGGAACCCCGAGCACGGTGCACAGCGCGGTCGCGACCAGTCCCGTGCCCAGCGACAGCCCGAGCGCGTCCCGAGCGGCCGGGGACGTGACATCCGTCCACAGCGTCGCCCAGTTCACGCGCGCGACCAGCGCGGCCAGCGGCAGCACCAGCAGTGCGAGTCCGACGATCGCCGGCAGCGCCAGAATCGGCGGAACGAACCCGCGATCCCGTGCTCTCACGGGGCTCCGAAGCCGAGCCCGGCCAGCACCTCCTGGCCTTCGTCCCCGAGCACGAACTCGGTGAACGCCTTCGCAGCGGCCTGGTTCGGAGCGCTCTTGAGGGCCACGATCGGATACTTGTTCACCACGTCGGACGCCCCGTCCGGCACGATGGAGGTGACGTCCGTCTTGCCCTTCACGTCGGTGACGTAGACAAGACCGGCATCCACTTCGGTGCTCTCAACCTTGGTCAGCACGGCCGTGACGTTCTGCTCCAAACTGACCGGCGAGACCGTGACTCCCTCGTTCGCCAGCAGCTTCTGCGACGCCGCGCCGCACGGCACCTCCGGAGCGCACAGCACGACGGTGACGTCGCTGTTGCCGATGTCGGCGAGGGTTTTGACACCCCCGGGGTTCGTGGTGGGCACCGCGATCACGAGCGTGTTCGTGGCGAACAGCTCCGCACCGCTCGCGAGTCCCTCGTCGGTCACCTTGGCCATGTTGGCCTCGTCGGCGGATGCGAACACGTCCGGCTGGGCGCCCCCCAGGATCTGCGTGGCCAGCGTGCTGGACCCGTCGTAGTCGATCGGCGTGATCGTGACCCCGGGATGCTTCGCGGTGAACTCCTTCGCGATCTGTTCGAACGCTGTCTTCAGCGAGGCGGCCGCGTAGATGGTGAGGTCGCCGGTCAGGGCCTCGGTCGCGGTCGGCGTGCCGGTGGGCGTCGTCGACGCGGTGGGGGTGGTGCTCGCCGGCGACGCGCAACCGACGAGCAGGAGAATGGATGCCGCCATGGCGGCGACGGCGAATCGGCGACTCATGTCAGCTCCTCGGGATCTCGACGATTACCTGCGTGGCTTTAACGACCGCGACGGCGAGCGACCCTACCTCGAGTCCGAGTTCGCGAACGGCCTCGGCGGACATGAGCGACACCACCCGGTGCGGGCCGGACTGGATGTCCACCTGCGCCATCACGCCGTCCACCTGGATGCGGGTCACCAGTCCGACGAATCGGTTGCGGGCGCTGGACAGCACGTCGGTGGGGTCGTTCGCATCGCGGGCGAGTTCGAGCGCGCGCTTCGCGAGTGCTTCGCCGGGGATCTCCGGGGGGCTGCTACCGGTCACCGGCAGCGAACCCTGGTCTATCCACCGGCGCACCGTGTCGTCGCTGACCCCCAGCAGGCGCGCGGCCTGCGCGATCTTGTAACCGGCCCCCATGTCGCAACGCTATCACCGCAGGTGCGGGCCAAAGGCCGGGCGATCACCGCTTCTGCGGATCGCTCGCTCAGGGCTGGACACGGGAGCGCGAACTACGCTGGAGGCATGCCTCTGCCGCCCCTCGTCGAGCCGGTCGTCGCGCTCAGCGACGCCGAACGGGCACGCACCGCCCGGCACGCGGTGCTGGCCGGGCTCGGTGAGCTGGGACAGCGTCGCATCGCCGCCGCCCACGTCGCGGTCGTCGGCGTCGGCGGCCTCGGGTCTCCCGTCATCCAGGCGCTCGCGGCAGCCGGGGTCGGAACGCTCACCGTCATCGACGACGACGCGGTGGATGCCACGAACCTGCAGCGACAGGTGATCCACCGGATTGCCGACATCGGTGAGCCCAAGGTCGACAGCGCGGTCCGCGCCGCGCGGGAGCTGTCCGAGACCCGGGTGGAGCCGGTCCGCGAACGGATCACGGCGTCGAACGCCGAGCGTCTGCTGTCCGGTGCGCACGTCGTGATCGACGGATCCGACACGTTCGGCACCCGGGAGGTCGTGGCATCCGCGTGCGAACGGCTCGGCGTTCCCCTGGTCTGGGGCACCGTGCAGGAGTTCGACGCGCAGGTGACGGTCTTCTGGTCAGCCCCGCCGCCGGGGGCGCAACCGGTGGTGCTGTCGGACCTGTATCCGACGTCGAGCGTCGGCGCGGTCGCCTCGTGCGCCGACGTGGGGGTGCTCGGAGCGCTGTGCATGCAGGTGGGCGCACTGCTGGCGACCGAGACGCTCAAGCTCATCGCCGGCGTCGGCGAGCCGCTGCTGGGACGGATCCTCGTCATCGACGCCCTCGGTGGCCGCTGGCGCGAGGTGCCGCTGCGCGGCGCCGGACGACAGGCCGCAGCCGCCGGGGTTCCCGCGCAGCGCGATGCTTCCGCCGCCGTGCCGTTCGTCACCGCCGACGACCTCGTCGGCATCGACATCCTCGATGTGCGCGAGCCGTGGGAGATCGAGCGGACCGGGCTGATCCCCGGCGCGCGGACGATTCCGCTCGCCGTCGTGCTGGCCGACCCGGCAGCCGCGGCACACGCTCCGGTCGTCGTGGTGTGCAAGGTGGGCGTTCGTGCCGAGCGCGCGGCCAGGGCATTGCGCGCGGCCGGGGTCGAGGCATCCGTCCTGGCCGGCGGCATGGACGCGTGGCGGCGGATTCCGGTGTGATGCGCACCGTCGAACAGCACCGCGACGTCGTGCTCACCGCGGTGCGTCGCGTCGACACGGTGACCATGCCACTGGGCGCCGCGCTGGGGCGGACGCTTCGCGAGCCGGTGCTCGCGAGAACCGACATCCCGCGGTTCGACAACTCGTCGATGGACGGCTTCGCGGTGCGGTTCGAAGACGTGAGGGATGCCGGCGCCGACGCGCCGGTGCTGCTGCGCGTCGTGGCGGATCTGCCGGCTGGCACGGCGCTGGATCCGCCGCTGCTACCCGGCGAGGCCGCGCGGATCATGACGGGGGCGCCGGTTCCGTCCGCCGCCGACGCGATCGTCCCGTTCGAGGACACCGGCGGCGGGTTGGCCGACTCGCTCGGGGAGATCCGCGTGCTGTCGTCGCCCGCCGCGGTCGGAGCGCACATCCGGCGGCGCGGTGAGGACGTGGTCGACGGCGACGTGCTGCTGCCGGCGGGCGTGCTGCTCGGGCCGCTGCAGCTCGCCGCGGTCGCAGCCGGCAACGTCGGCGAGGTGGTGGTGTCGCGGCGGCCGCGGGTCGCGGTGGTGTCGACCGGATCGGAGCTGGTGGCGCCGGGGGGCGTGCTCGGGCGCGGGCAGATCCCGGAGTCGAACTCCACACTGCTCGACGCCGCGGTCGCAGAGGCGGGTGGCGAGGTGGTGCTGCGCGGCAGCGTGCCCGACGACGCCGACCTGCTCACCCGGACGCTGGCGGATGCGACCGCGCTCGGCGCCGAGGTGGTGGTCATGTCGGGCGGCGTGAGCGCGGGAGCCTACGAGGTGGTCAAGGGCACGCTCACGCACATGGATTTCACGCAGGTGGCGATGCAGCCCGGAAAGCCGCAGGGGTTCGCCGCGGGCGATCCGCTGCTGTTCGGGCTGCCCGGCAACCCGGTCAGCGTCGCGGTGTCGTTCGAGGTGTTCGTGCGGCCCGCGCTGCTGGCGATGCAGGGGCGCGACGACCTGTACCGCCGGGTGCTGCGGCTGCCCGCCAGCACCGGGTGGCGTACACCGCCCGGGCGTCGTCAGTACCTCCCGGTGGTGCTGGCGGAAGGCGGGGTTCGACCCGCGACGTCCGGTGGCTCGCACCTCGCCGGCGGCGTCGGACGCGCGCAGGCGTACGCGGTCGTGCCCGCCGAGGTCGACGCCGTCGCACCCGGCGACATCCTCGATGTCATGCTGATCGCATGAGCTTCACCCACCTGGATGCCGCCGGCCACGCCCGCATGGTCGACGTGACCGGCAAGCAGCCGACGGCGCGCGCAGCCACCGCGAGAGGCTTCGTCCGGTGCTCCCCCGCCGTCGTCGGCGCGCTGCGCGACAAGACCGTGCCCAAGGGCGACGTTCTGGCGGTGGCGAGGATCGCCGGCATCCACGGCGCGAAGAAGACGCCCGACCTCGTTCCGCTCGCCCACGTCATCGGCGTGCACGGGGCATCCGTCGACCTCGCCGTGACGGACGACGGAGTTGAGATCGAAGCAACCGTGCGCACCGCCGACCGCACCGGCGTCGAGATGGAGGCGCTGACCGCGGTCACGGTCGCCGCCCTCGCCGTCGTCGACATGGTGAAGGGGATCGACAGAGCAACGTCCATCG
>CAXTES010000022.1:0-24118 GCA_964243215.1 uncultured Microbacterium sp.
GCAGCGGCCCGGGGTGACCCGTCGGGGCCACACCCCCGATCGCCTGGCCCGTGGCATCCCGCACCTGCTCGGCCGTCGCGCGTCGGATCGTTGCGCGTCCCAGCCGTTCGGCGAGCGCCGTGGTGTCCACCCGGTGCGCGCCGCTGGTCATCACCAGCAGAGCCTCGTCGTCCGACCAGAACACCAGACTGTTGGCGATCGCGCCCACCTCGACGCCCAGGGCGGCCGCCGCCAGCGGTGCGGTCGAGGCGGCATCGGGCAGCACGACGATGTCGCCGCGGATGCCGGCGGCACGCAACGCCTCATGGACGAGCCGGCTTCGGACGGGAAGATGCTCGGTCACCGGGTCAGCATAGGGCTCGGGCGCGGTCGTGTCGGCGCGGATGCGTATCGTCGGATGCGGGAAGGAGCCGCGATGACTTCGGTTCTCGACGTGAACGACGAGAAGGGCGCCAAGGCGCTGCGCATGCTCGAGGAAGACCTGATCGGGTGGATCACGACCATCGCGAAGGACGGCACGCCGCGGGCGGTGCCGGTCTGGTTCTGGTGGGAGGACGGCCGCATCCACGTGCTCAGCGAGCCGAAGACCGGCAAGGTGGCGCACATCAGGCGCGGCTCGCCGGTGCTGTTCCACCTCGAGGCCGGCGGACCGTTCGGCGACGACGTGGTGATCCTGCACGGATCGGCCGAGATCGCGTCGGAGTCGACCGCGCAGTGGCTGGCGCCCCGACGGGATGCCTACATCGCGAAATACGCCGACGCGATCGAGGCGTACGGCATGGGCGTGGATGAGATGGCCGACACCTTCAGCACCATGATCGTCTTCACCCCCGAGCGCGCGCAGACCTGGTGACGGCTCAGCCGCGCGCGAGGATCTCGCCGTGCGGCAGCAGCAGCCAGCCGTCCGGCGACGCCGCCCACTCGCGCCAGCCCGCCGCGATGCGCTCCAGTCCATCCCGGTCGACGATGCCCTGGGCCAGACCGTGCTCGGCGAACGACGAATGCAGTGCCCGGTCGACCCACGACCCGCCCCACCAGGCGCGCTCCTCGTCCGACTCGAAGAGCCACACCGACGCCGTCGCCTGGATGTCGGCGAATCCGGCTTCGCGCGCCCATGCCTTGAGCCGCCGACCCGCCGCCGGCTCACCGCCCATGGCACGCAGCATCCGCATGAACACGTCGACCCATTCGTCCAGGGCCGGGATGCGGGGATACCAGATGGCGCCTTCGTAGTCGATCTCGCGCACCGCGACGACTCCGTCGTGCCCCGTGACGCGTCGGAACTCGCGCAGCGCGTCGACGGGACGTGCCAGGTGGTGCATCACCTGGTGCGCGTGCACGACGTCGAACGCCCCGTCGGCCGCATCGAGGCGATAGGCGTCGCCGACGGCGAATGACACGTTGCCGACACCCTCCTGGGCCGCGAGCGCCGTGGCCTGGGCGACGACCTCGGCGGCGGCATCCACTCCCCGCACCTCGCCGGGCGAGACCCGCCGCGCGAGGTCGACGGTGATGGTGCCCGGGCCGGACCCGACGTCGAGCAGGCGCTGACCCGCGCGCAGGTGGGGCAGGAGGTATGCGGCGGAGTTGTCCGCGGTGCGCCAGGCGTGCGAGCGCAGCACGCTCTCGTGATGCCCGTGGGCGTACTGCTCGGTCATCGTCCGAAGCTATCGCGAGCGGCGGCGGTGTGGTCCCCGCATGCGGCGGGTGTATCAGCCGTCAGACGCGGGCCCTCGCACATGGATATACGTGGCCGGATGGGGCCGGCCGCATCTGGGGAGGGACCATCATGTCGAGCAGATCAATCGCAACTCGGCGGCCTGAGAAGCGCTCTGCGTGGCGCGCGTCGATCGGCGCGGTGCTGGCGCTCGGGGTTCTCCTGCCGCTCACCGCGTGCCAGGCGGCGCCTGCCGCACCCGCACGTGCCGACGCCCCCGCCGCCCGGGAGGTGCCGGTCCCGGCGGATCGCATCGACGGCCGCCTTGCGCAGCAGCAAGCGCTCTCCGAGCGTTTCGCCGGGCGGCCCGCGGATCGGATCGAAGAGCAGCTGCAGCGCCAGGCATCCGGCCGCTGCATTCAGCACGTGCTCATCGAGGACTCCGACGGCCGCTGGCGGCTCGAGTGCATCGCGACCAGGTGACCGGGTCGCGACCGACCTCGTGAACCGGTCGCGGCGCAGCATGGCGGACGGTGGGCGATTCCGCTTTCTCGACGGATCGCCGCCGCCGTCAGCGCGTCCGCATTCCGAGCAGTCCCACCACCGCAGCGCGGACCGCGTCGCCGTGCCACATGATGTCCTCCGCGACCGGACGGTACGTGGCGTAACCCCTGGCCGCGGCCTCCTGGTCACGTCGGCGGTCCCTCAGCTGGTCCTGCCACTCCGAGTGGAACGCCCTGCTGTCGCATTCGACGATGAGCCACCCGTCCACGAGGAAGTCGACTCTGCCCACACCCGGTATGTCGACCTGCACATCGAAGGAGCAGCCGAGCGACCGGAGGATCAGTCGCATGAGCGTTTCGGTCCCGGCCTCGGCGCGCGCGTCGATGAGGCCCTGGAGGGTGCCGAACCGTCGCGGCAGGGTGGCGAACAGCTCGTCGAGCTCATCGTGGCGGAGCAGGCCGTGGTGCAAAGCGGAATCGAGCGAGGCCAAAGCAGCCCGGGGCGGCTGGCAGCGCACAGCGTGCAGCATTGCGTCGAAGAACTCGACAGTGAGACTCTGCGGGTGCGGCGCGCGAAGCAGCCGTGCGCGGTGAACCCGCTGCGACCTGCCGGATGCGGGCAGGCGCGCCGCGCTGGGGGAAACATGGACGTGCACGTCAGTCTTGTCGAGCACGAAGATCCCGCGCCGGCGCAACTCCGATATGCAGGTCAGCCGACCCCGCAGCCTGCCGGCCGTCACACATTCGACGGGTGTCTCGGGCGCGCCGAATGAGCCGCCGCACAGCCGCACAAGCCGTCCTGTCGCCACCGCGCCTCTGATGGTGCGCTCCGTCCAGCCGGCCGCGAGCAGATCGCGGGTTCGGTACCGCGCCGGTGCCGGCCCCCGATCGATCCGTTGCGACTCGTCCACGCCGTCATCGTCGCCGTCGAGCGCAGCCGGTGGTGGCCGGCATGCCTGATCAGTGGAGGGACCGAGGCCCGGTCAGGCCTGTGCAGGAGAGGCGGCCATCGCGGCAGCCCGTCGGAAAAGCAGGGCCGATCGACCAAAACAGGCCGAAACGGGCCGAAACGGGCCGGTGGGTTGCGATCGAGCCTGCTTTTCCGACAGAGAGTGCACGGGACCGCGTGGCACAATGGACGTGGATGCCGCAACGCCGTGGCGTCCGCAGCGCACAGCCCACAAGGCCAGCCGAAGGAAGCCCGCGATGTCGCACACCCTGCCCCTGCCCGAGTTCACCCATGAACGGGTGGAGGTGATCACCGGCAGGCGCAGCGGACTGTTCATCGCCGTCGCGCTGCACTCCTCCGTTCTCGGCTCCGCCCTGGGCGGCGCCCGCATGTGGACCTACCCGCACTGGAGCGACGCGCTCGGCGACGCGCTCCGGCTCTCGGCGGCCATGACGCTGAAGAACGCCGCGGCGGGCCTGGATGCCGGCGGCGGCAAGAGCGTCATCGGCCTGCCCGAGGGCACGGTGCTCGACGCATCCCGGCGCCGCGCCGCCTTCCTCGACCTCGGCGACGCCGTCGAGGCGATGCACGGCCTGTACCGCACCGCCGAAGACGTCGGCTCGACGACGCAGGACATGCTCGTCGTCTCGGAGCGCACCTCGCACGTCGTCGGCCTTCCCGATGCCGTCGGCGGCTCCGGCGAGCCGGCCGGGCCCACGAGCCTCGGCGTCTACGAGGCCATCCGCGCCACCCTCGAGCGTGTCACCGGCTCCCCCGAGATCGCCGGCCGCCGCATCACGATCTCCGGCATGGGCCAGGTCGGCAGCCGCCTCGCCGTGCGCCTCTCCGCCGAGGGCGCCGACCTCACCGTGACCGATGTCAACCCCGCCAAGCGGGACCTCGCGATGGAGCTGGATGCCGCGTGGGCCGCGCCCGGCACCGAGCACCTCATCGCCGCCGACGTCTTCGTCCCCGCCGGGATCGGCGGCCTGCTCACCGACGAGGTCATCGACGCCCTCGACGCCCGAGCGGTCTGCGGACCGGCGAACAACCCGCTCGCCGACCACGACGGCGCCGACCGGCTCGCCCGCCGCGGCATCCTCTACGCCCCCGACTTCGTCGTCAACGCCGGCGGCGTGATCTACCTCGACCTCGAGGCCAAGCGCCTCGGCACCCGCGCCGAGATCATGGACCGGGTCGCCGGCATCGGCGACACCGTACGGCGCATCTTCGACGACGCGGCCGACCGCGGCACCACGCCGCTCGAGGCTGCCGAGGCGCTCGCCGGAGCGCGGCTGAGCGGACGGGCGACCCACCGCGTGCGCGAGCAGGAGATGGCCTCCGCCCGCTGAAACCGGGTCGCTCGAGCCCTGGGCCGCCGTGTCATGATGGACCCGGCCGGCAGCGCCGCCGGTCCACCCGACACGAAGCACCGAGGGAGCCACTCGTGTTCACCAGCCCGTACCCCGACGTCGACATCCCGAATGTCAGCGTCTACGACTACCTCTTCGGATCACTCACCGACGACGACCTCGGCCGGATCGCACTCATCGACCCCGCCACCGGGGCCGAGACGAGGTACGGTGCGCTGCGCGCGCAGGTGCAGGCGTTCGCCGGGGCGCTGGCGGCACGCGGCGTGACGACCGACACCGTTCTGGGGCTGCTGTGCCCGAATGTGCCCGCGTTCGCCACGGTGTTCCACGGCATCCTGCGCGCCGGCGCGACGGTGACCACCATCAACTCGCTGTACACCGCCGGCGAGATCGAGAAGCAGCTGAAGGATGCCGCGGCCACCTGGCTTCTCACCGTGTCGCCGCTGCTGCCCCAGGCGAAGGCGGCGGCCGCCGCGGCCGGAATCGACGACGCCCACCTCATCGTCCTCGATGGCGCGGAGGGCCACGCGAATCTGCGCGACCTGCTGACCGAACAGTCGCCGCCGCCCCAGGTGAGCTTCGACCCCGCGACGCACGTGGCCGTGCTGCCCTACTCCTCGGGCACCACCGGCCAACCCAAGGGGGTCATGCTCAGCCACCGCAACCTCGTGGCGAACGTGCAGCAGTGCCGCACGAACATCGACCTGCGCGAGACCGACCGCGTGCTGGCGGTGCTGCCGTTCTTCCACATCTACGGCATGACGGTGCTGCTGAACCTCGCGTTGCGCCAGCGCGCGAGCCTCGTCACCATGCCCCGGTTCGACCTCGTCGACTTCCTCACCAACATCCAGAAGTTCGGATGCACCTACCTCTACATCGCACCGCCGATCGCGGTCGCACTGGCGAAGCATCCGGTCGTCGACCAGTTCGACATCTCCAGCGTGCACACCGTGTTCTCGGGCGCCGCGCCGCTCGACGGCGACACCGCCGAGACCGCGGGGCGGCGCATCCACGCCCGCATGCTGCAGGGCTACGGGATGAGCGAGCTGAGCCCGGTGTCGCACGCGATGCCGTACGAGCGCGACGACATCCCGGTCAGCTCGGTGGGGGCGATGCTGCCGAATCAGCAGGTCAAGCTCGTCGACACCGAGACGGGCGAGGAGATCAGCGACGTCGAAGACAACGGGGTCACCAAGCCGGGAGAGATCTGGGTCAGAGGTCCGAACGTCATGCTCGGATACCTCAACAAGCCCGACGCGACCGCCGAGACCCTCGACGCCGACGGGTTTCTGCACACCGGAGACATCGGCGTGTACCACTCCGGTGGCTACTTCTCGATCGTCGACCGCGTCAAGGAGCTCATCAAGTACAAGGGCTACCAGATCGCGCCCGCCGAGCTCGAGGCGTTGCTGCTCGGGCATCCGAAGGTGATGGATGCCGCGGTGATCGGCATCCTGGACGACGAGGGGCAGGAGATTCCGAAGGCCTTCGTCGTGGCCGCGCCCGACTCGGGACTGACCGAGGAGGAGGTCATGAGTTTCGTGGCCGACAACGTCGCGCCGTACAAGAAGGTGCGCCGGGTGGAGTTCATCGAAGCGATCCCGAAGTCGACGTCGGGGAAGATCCTGCGCAAAGACCTTCGCGTCCGGGAGACGGCGACCGTATAGCGGCCCTGTGCCTCGTTCGCGGGCATAGCCTGCGAGCATGCGCACAGGTCTGCACTATTGGAACTTCACCACCCCGTCCGAGCAACCGGCGGCGATCGCCCCCCAGCTGATCGAGTCGGCCAAGGCCGCGGAAGCTGCCGGTTTCGCGCAGCTGACGGTCATGGATCACTACTTCCAGATGGAGGCCGTCGGCGACGCCGGCGAGCCCATGCTGGAGGCGTTCACGACGCTCGGTTTCCTGGCCGGGCAGACGTCGACGATCCGGCTGGCACCGCTGGTCACCGGCGTCACGTATCGGTACCCCGGGCTCCTCGCCAAGATCGCCACGACCCTCGACGTGCTCAGCGTCGGTCGTTCGGCGCTCGGTCTCGGCGCGGCGTGGTACGAGCGTGAACACCACGCGCTCGGGGTGCCGTATCCGCCGATCGCCGAGCGATTCGAGCGGCTCGAAGAGACGATCCGCATCGTTCTGCAGATGTGGAGCGACGACGACGGCGCGTTCGAGGGCGAGCACTACCGGCTCGCCGAGACCCTCAACAGCCCCGCGGCGGTCAGCTCGCCGCATCCGCCGCTGCTGATCGGCGGCCGCGGTGAGCGCAAGACGCTGCGCATCGCCGCGCAGTACGCGCAGATCGTGAACCTGATGGGCTCGAATCCCGACGACATCGCGCACCTGCTCGATGTGCTGCGGCGTCACTGCGACGACGTCGGCACGGACTACGACGCGATCGAGAAGCAGGCGATGGGCGGGCGGATGCCGTTGGACTCGCCCGACTACTTCCCTACGATGCAGCGGCTCGCCGACCTGGGCATCGACCTCGTCGTGCTCAACCCGCGGCCACAAGCGCAGCTGGAGTCGATCGAGCGCCTCGGCACCGACGTGGTGCCGCGGCTCGCGGAGATGTAGCGGCGCCTCAGTGCCGGTGCCCGTCGAGCACCGGATATCCGGCGAAGGGCACCGGGCCGTGCGCCTGCAGGAACGCCTGGTGGATGCGCTCGCAGCCGAGGCTGAGCGTCGTGGCCCACCCGATGAGTTCGCCACCGAACTCGCACCGGTACCGCACCTCGACGCCGCCAGCCACCCGGCGGATCTCGACGCGACCGTACTCGACGCCCATGCTGTCGATCATCCGCCAGCACCCCGTGGGCCCCTCTTGGGCGGCCAGCAGCGGATGCCATCGACGATCCAACCGGGTTCCCCTTCCCCGGCCGTGCTCGACACTCTACGCCGCCGCTCCGACGCGCGGCGAGCACGAAAAAGCGCCCGCGAGGGGCGCCGATTTCGTGGACCTGAGGGGATTCGAACCCCTGACCTCTTCATTGCGAACGAAGCGCGCTACCAACTGCGCCACAGGCCCGAGAACGTCCGCTACATTACCACGGGCCGTGTGACCGCCCCGAACTCAGCCGGCCACGCGACGGCGCAGCATCTCCCGCACGTGAGCTTCGATCTCGGCGTCGTCGGCGAGGTCGGATGCCGCCGCGGATGCCTGCATCGCGGCTTCGCGCCGCGCCCGGGCGGTCTCGATCGACGAGATCCGCCGCCGCTCGGCGCGGGCCAGCATCGCCTCCTCGCGGGCGGCGCGACGCACCGCCTCTCGCTCCGCCGCCGCGTCGAGCATCGCCGCCGCGCGTGAGCCCGCCGACGCCGTCAGCGGACGCGGCAGCTCGCGCGGCGACCAGGTCACGGCGCGATCGTGCGGCAGCGCGACATCCTGCACCTGTGCGGGCTCGGTCGTGAAGACCCGGTCGACGTAGTCGCGGGCCGTACGGCGGGAGGAGACCCTCGCCATCCGCACGAGAAGCACCGCGCACACCGCTGCGAGCCCGAACGCGGACCACAGCACCACCTGCGATCCGGTGCGCACCACATCCCAAGCGCCCCAGCCGGCCAGTGCCAGCGCGACGGCCGCCACGGTGCAGACGAGGATCCGCGCACGACGGCGGGCGCGCCCGCGGCGCGACTCGGGCGTCTCGCGGACGGCCGCGCGCTCGCGGCGCGCGCGTTCCAGATCGGCACGCTGACGCTCCAGCTCGGCCTGATCGCGTTCCTGCTGCGCGCGGCGGGCGATGTCCTCGCGCTCGGCCAGTGCGCGGCGGGCGAGCTTCTGCTGCGCCAGGGCGGTGCGCGCGTTCAGTTCGAGCCGAACCTCCTGGGGCGTCTCGCTCGTTTCGGCGAGTACGCGAAGCGCCTGATTCAGACGCACGGCGTTGCGTTCGGCGGCGTCGTACTGGTGCCGGCTGTGCCACGAGGGAAGCAGATACACGAGCCAGAGCACGACCGCGACGAGGACGATCACGCCCCCGCCCAGCACCTGGCCGCCCATGCCGTTCACGGTATGCCACGTGGTCCGCCAAGCCGTGGCATCCGCCCGCGTGTCGGAGTCTCGACCCGGACTCGAAGGTTCAGGCCGGCAGGCGGTCGCTCGGCGGCACGGCGGCCGCGTCCTGCGGCGCCCGGCCCTGCACCCATCGGGCGAGCACGCCCTCCGCCACCTCGTCACGCACGAGGGCGAACGCGTAGTGGTCGCGCCAGTCGCCGTCGATGTGGATGTACCGGCGACGCAGCCCCTCGTAGCGGAAGCCGAGCTTCTCGACGACGCGCAGACTCGCCCGATTCTCGGGTCGGATGCAGATCTCCATCCGATGCAGCCGCAGGTCGGTGAAGCAGATGTCGGTGGCGATCGCCACCGACGTCGGCGTGATGTTGCGCCCCGCGTACCGCTCGCTGACCCAGTAGCCGATGGTGGCGGACGCGAGCGAGCCGCGAGCGATGCCCCACACGTTCAGCTGTCCGGCGATGTGGCCGTCGTACTCCATGACGAACGGGACGCCGGTGCCGTCACGGTACTGCTGCAGCAGCCGACGGATGCCCAGGCGCATGTCGAACGACACCGGACCATCGGGGCTGGTCGCCTCCCACGGCCGCAGCCAGGAGCGGTTCGACAGCAACTCGTTCTGCAGCACCCGCGCATCCCGCGCTCGGACGAGGCGGATGGCGATCGGACCATGCCGCTGCGGGGCCGTCAGATCCACCGCACCCCCTCGATCGGGCGACGTCACAGGGTCGCCGCGAACTCCTTGAACCACGGCCTCAGTTCGGGGCCGAGGTCTTCGCGGTCAGCGGCGAGCTGCACGATCGCCTTGATGTAGTCCAGCCTATCGCCGGTGTCGTAACGGCGCCCCCGGAATACCACGCCGTACACACCGGGTCCGTCGACGTCGGCCGCGAGCTCCTGCAGCGCGTCGGTCAGCTGGATCTCCCCGCCCTTGCCCGGCTCGGTGCGCTCGAGGATGTCGAACACCCCGGGGGTCAGCACGTAGCGGCCGATGATCGCGAGGTTCGAGGGGGCATCCTCGGCCTTGGGCTTCTCGACGAGACCGGTGACTTTGACGATGTCCTCCCGGTCGGTGGGGATGACCGCGGCCGCACCGTACATGTGGATCTGCGAGGGGTCGACCTCCATGAGCGCGATGATCGTGGCCCCGGTGTTCTCGTGCTCGGTCAGCATGGTGGTCAGCAGCGGATCGCGCTCGTCGATCAGGTCGTCGCCGAGCAGCACGGCGAACGGGTGGTCGCCGACGTGCGCGCGAGCGCGCAGCACGGCGTGCCCGAGCCCCTTGGGCTCGCCCTGGCGTACGAAGTGGATGTCGGCCATGTCCGTCGACTGCTGCACCTTGGCCAGCCGATCGTCGTCGCCTTTGGTGCGCAGGTTGTGCTCGAGTTCGGGGACGGAGTCGAAGTGGTTCGAGAGGTTGTTCTTGTTGCGCCCGATGATGATGAGGACGTCGTGGATGCCCGCCTGGGTCGCTTCCTCGACCACGTACTGGATCGCCGGCTTGTCGACCACCGGCAGCATCTCCTTCGGCATCGCCTTGGTTGCCGGCAGGAAGCGCGTGCCGAGGCCGGCGGCGGGGATCACGGCCTTGAAGGGCTTGGGGGGCATAGCAGCGATTCTATGGGGAGGGTCGTGACGGGCCTGTGACGGCACCGTTACGGGCGTGCCCGCCGCTTAGAATCGAGACATGTCCGATGCCGTCGACCATGCCAAGCGCGCATTGCGCGCGGAGTTGCGTGAGCGGCGGCAGCAGCTGACCGATGCGGCGCGAGAGACCGCGGCGCAGGGCGTCGCGGCCCAGTTGGGCGCCCTCCTCGATCGCACCGGGGCTCGATCGGTTTCGTGCTTCCTGTCCACACCCACCGAGCCCGGCACGCGGGTGTTCGTCGAAGAGGCGGTCGGTCGCGGCATCCGGGTGCTGCTGCCGATCAGTCGCACCGACGGACTGCTGGACTGGTCCGTCGCCGCGCCCGGCTTCGACATCGCGGAGGGACTGTTCGGCCTGCCCGAGCCGGTGGGCGACGTGCTCAGCCCGCTCGCCGTCAACGACGTCGACCTGATGGTGATCCCCGCTGCGGCCGTCGACCGCTCCGGGATGCGGCTCGGCTGGGGTCGGGGCTACTTCGACAAGACGATCGGCTCGATGCAGCGCTGCCCTCCCGTCTACGCGGTCGTGTTCGACTCGGAGTTCCTCGACGAGGTGCCGCGCGACGTGCACGACCAGCCGGTCAGCGGAATCGTCACCCCCAGCCAGACCCTCACCTTCGCCGCGCAGCACCGCTGATCCCGAAAGAGCCGATGCCCACCTACGCCTATGCCTGCAAGTCCTGCGGGCACACGTTCGATACCGTCCAGTCCTTCGCCGAACCGTCGCTGACGGAGTGCCCGGTATGCGGCGGGCCGCTGCGCAAGCAGTACGGATCGATCGGCGTGACGTTCAACGGCACCGGCTTCTACCGCACCGACTCCCGTGCGGGTGAGAAGAAGGCGGCGGATGCCGGGGCGAAGAAGGGCTCGGAATCCTCCGGCGGCGGCTCGTCGGGTGACTCCGGCGGGTCGGGCGGGTCCGGGGGGTCGGGCGGCTCCGGGGGCGACTCGGGATCGTCCTCATCGTCCACCTCGGAGGCGAAGCCTTCACCCGCGCCGTCGGGATCGTGACCGGCTGAGGCCGAGGGAGGGATCACCCGCGTGATCAAGGGGTTCAGGGAGTTCATCCTCCGCGGCAACGTGATCGACCTGGCTGTCGCGGTGGTCATCGGTGCCGCGTTCACCACCATCGTGAATGTGCTGGTGGACGGCTTCATCAGTCCGCTCATCGGCCTCGTCTTCCAGACCGGTGACCTCGACACCTGGGTGATCGCGGTTCCGACCCTCACGGGAGGCGTTTCGAACTTCGCCGTCGGCGCCATCATCGGGGCGATCATCAACTTCCTCGCGGTCGCCGTCATCGTCTACTTCGCGTTCGTGCTGCCGATGAACCGGTGGAAGCAACGCCAGGACGCGCGCGCCGGAGTCGCCGAGGCGGCCGCCGAGAAGCTGCCCACCGAGGCCGAGGTGCTGGTGCAGATCCGCGACCTCCTCGAGCGCCAGGCGGCCGCATCCGGATCCACCACTCCGCCGGCGCGTGACCCGGGACCCGCGGTCTGACGCCCCGCGGTAGCCGCTCCCGCCCCCGCGCTCGTGACGGCGAGAGAAGGCGATCACCCGCAGGGAAGGCCTATCCAGCGCACAATCGCCTTCTCCGGCCGTGACGGCCTTCTACCGCCGTCATGGCTTATCCGCGTAAAAGCGCTCCACCCGCGGCGTCAGTAGTGCGGCGGGATGTCGCGCCGCAGCCGTTCATCGTTGGGGCCGGATGCCTCGCCGGCGGGGTCCGGCGTCTCGCTGGGTCCGGCATCCGTCGGCTCGTCCGCGCCCGGCTCGGGCACGGTGCCGGGCGCGGGCGTCAGCTTCGCGCGACGCGCACCGGCGACCTTCTCGATCCGCTGGCGCCTACCCGACGACATCGATCGGCTGCGTGTCGGTGTCGGCGGTCGGAGCCTCGGGCTCGACGCCGAGCATCCCGGCGATGCGACGGGCGACATCGGCCGGATCGCTGTACAGGTCGAAGGCGTGCACCCGGACGTAGTGCCATCCCAGTCGCCGCAGAATCTGCGGCCGCAGCCGCAGCGACTCCCGCAGCGTCTCGTCGCGCGTCTCGGGGTCGCTCTCGGCGACCACGGCCTTGCCGTCGAACTGAGCGACCAGCGGCAGCAGCCCGCGGTAGTGCACGTCGACCGACACGCCCAGCCGCCGCAGCTCGCGGGCCAGCGCGAGCGTGAGCGGATCGGCGAGATCCTCGAGTCGGGCCTCGCGGGCACGCGCGGCGATGCCGTTGAGGATGCTCATGAGGGTCGCCGCGCCGTACTCCAGGCGACCGTCGTCGAAGGCGGACGGCCGGATGGATGACACGATCACCATCGAACGCCGGGCTCGCGTCATCCCGACCGTGAGAAGACGTTCGCCATCGGCGGTGGACAGGTCGCCGAAGTCGCTGAGCACCCGGCCGTGCTTGGTGAGTCCGAATCCGAGCGAGAAGATCACCCGGTCGCGGCTCTCGGCGACGGACTCCTCGAGCGTGAGCACCGCGAACGGCTCCGCGGTGTCGCGGGCGACGAAGTCGGCGACATCCGAGCGTCCGGCGAACGCCTCGCCGACCGCGGCACGCACGCGTTCGGCGTGACGCGCGCTGGCGGTGACGACCATGAGCGACTCTGTTCCACGGTTGACGGCGTGCTCGACGACGAGCGTCACGACGCGTGCCACCTCGGTGTCGGGACTTTCGACGGCGCCGGTGACCGGATCGGGCGTGCCGCTGCCACCCTCGACGTAGTCGACGCTCAGACTGCCGCGGCCGAGGTACGAGCCCGCCCACGGCAGCGAGACGATCTCGCCGCCGTAGAACGCGCTGTTGACCAGTTCGGCCAGATCCTCCCCGCCGGCGCGGTAGCTGCGGGTCAGCGTCTCCACGGGAAGCAGCTCGGCGAGCCGCTCGAACACCGAGACGTCGTCGAACGGCACCTCCGGTGCGCCCTCGGCGATGGCGGCGGCGACATGGAACGGTGTCGGCTTCTGCGTCACCGGGTCCCCGAGAACGACGACCTGAGCCGCCCGGCGCAGCGCGGGCGCCGCTTCGGCGAGGCACAGCGCCGCGGCATCCGCCACGATCACGGTGTCGAACGAGGAGTCGGCGGGGATGTCGGGCACCTCGTACGGCGACGCCAGCCACACCGGGGCCAGCGAGCGCAGGAGGGTCGGGGCGGCGCGCTGAAGCGCCGCCGGATCGCTCACCCCGGCCTTGAGGGCACGCTTGAGGGCATCGGCCTCGGCCGGGGCATCCACGATGCCGATCCGCCACTGAGTGGCCAATCCGCCCGCGAGCAGCGGTCCGGATGCCGCCGCGTGCGCCTCATCCACCAGCCGGAAGTCGCGCTCCAGCCGGTCGACCACGGCGGTGTTGGCTCCGAGCAGCGCGCGGTCGTGGCGCAGCAGATGCTCGAGGGCGGACTGCCACCACGCGAACTCCAGTTCCGCCGCGACCCGCTCCTCGGGCACGTGCCGCACCGACAACTCCGCCAGCAGCGGCTCCAAGCCGGACGCGGCGAGCTCGGCGCGCAGGGTCGCACGCTCGACCAGGTTGTCGAAGTACGCCGACTCCGCCGCGAGTCCGGCCAGGGTCCGCACCAGCGGTGCGACCGGCAGCGAGGCGAGCCGATCGGTGTCGGTGCGCTTGAGCACCGTGTCCAGATCGCCCAGATCCTCGTACACCCGCTGCCACGCGACGGCGACGTCGGCGAGCCCCCCTGGCACCTCGGGCACGACACCGACGTCGACGAGCTTCTGCCACTGCGCGCGCTGCTGCTGGATCCGGATGAGCGCCTCGTACATCTCGGGCACGTGCACCCCGGGGCGCACGTATTCGCGCGAGAGTCGCTTGAGGCGCCGCCGGTTGCCGCTGCTCATGTTCGGCGCGTCCCGGCGCGGGCCGTGCGCCTGGATCAACTCGATGAGAGGCCGCTCGAACACGGTCGGGCTGAACCGATCGAGCGAGTCGCGGATGCCCTGCAGCAGCCGCAGATACATCCCTAGTTCGCCGATCGTGCGGAACGGCCGCATACGCGTCTGCGCGATCAGCTCGTAGCCGCGCTCGAGCAGCCGCGGCACCTCCTGGTGGTGCAGGCGCCCGGCCAGCGTGTGCGCGGTCCGAGCCGCCTGGGTCGTCGCGAACGTGACGCCGTACCACGGCGAGTCGTCCGGCCCGAACCGGAACTCGCCGAGCCGGGCCGCCGCGGCCAGCTTCGCCGCGGCATCCGCTCGGGATCCGGCGAGCCGCTCGAGCGTCGGAAGCTCGAGTCGCGCCGAGGTCGACGGCGCGGGAGATCCCGCCGCGAGCACGGCAAGTGACCGGACGATGTCGAGGACCGACACCGAGAGCCCCGGATGCCGGACGGTCAGGGCCGCGCGATAGTCGCGCAGCACCGCGCGCAGCCGCACGAGCGCGTCGTCGATCTCGGCGACCTTCGGCTGCTCGGCCTTCTCGTTGCGGCCGATCGCGCGGATGAGGTCACGCCGCACGGTCGCCGGCGACACGGTCAGCCCGTCCAGACCGATGCCGGCGAGTCGGTGTCGCACGCCGTCGAGGGTGGACCGGCGCGCACTCACGACCAGCACCCGCCGTCCGGCGGACACGAGCGCGCCGATGGCGTTGATCACCGTCTGGGTGCCACCGGTGCCCGGCAGCGTGTGCACGGCGAGCGACTGCCCGTCGGCGATGCGCGCGAGCACCCCCTCCTGCTCCGCGTCGGCGTCGAGCAGCAGAGTGTCGGATGCCGGGGCCCGTTCATCCGCGCTCGCTCGCGCCGGTACCGCCCGGCGCGCCGTGAGCGCCGCGCGGTCGGCGTCGTGGCCTGCCAGCGCGTTGAGGACCGGATGATCGAGGTCGACGGCATCCCGGCTCATCGGTGCCCCGACGTCGGCGAACGTCGACACGATCAGGCGCGGCTGCACCGTGAACGTCTCGATGTGCGCCGTGAGGGCTCGCAACCGATCGATCGCCGGCTGCGGCTTGAAGACGCCCCCGTCGTAGGCGAGCGCGGCGATCTGGGCAGGATCGACCTGCACGCCGAGGTGGATGCGCAGCGCCCGCACGAGTTCGGGGTTCATCCCGATCGAGCCGTGCAGCTTCAGCTCGAAGTCGCTGTGGTGTCGCCGGATGGCCAGCGGCCGCAGCAGCACCGGCGCGGTGTACGAGACGCCGCCGACCCGCCACGACGCGAGGCCGACAGCGAGGTGGACGGTGTCGAGCCCGCGCACCGTGCGCAGTTCGAGGTTCTTGGCCGTGATCCTTTCGGCGGCGAGCCGAGCGTTGCGCAGGCCCACCTCATCGCGGAACAGGTTCGACAGCAGCGTGGAGCGTCCGGTGATGAACGGCGGAAGGCTTCCCGGATGCGCCTTGGTGATGTCGATGCCGGCGTCGGAGGCGTCGACGAAACGGAGCAGGGTCGAGCGTCCCCCCAGCTGCCCGGACTCCGCGAGCAACCGCTCGCGTTCGGGTTCTGCGGCGTGCATCACGCTCATCCCGGCTTCGGGTATCTCGAGGTCGCCGGAGGTCACGGGCACCGCAGACACGCTCGACTGCGCGTCGGACGCGACGCTCGCTTCTGCTCGCCACACACGAGCCAGACTAGGCATCCCGGCGACCGGTTCCCCGGAGCGGGCCCGGGTTTCGCGGTATTCGGCGACCCGCCGTAGCGTCGCCCGCTCCTCCCCAGACCGGGCCGACCGCGGATGCGTCCACAGATTCGGCTCGCGGGGCGGTCGAGCGTGCGCGGCCGGATCAGGATGGTCGCATGACGCACGCCACCTACGCTGTCCATCCCACGCCGGTCGGCGACGCCCTCATCGTCGCCACCGACGAGGGGCTCGTCTCGCTCCACCTCACCGATGCGGTCGACGCCGATTTGGAGCGGCTCGCCCATCGGCTCGGCACGCTGCCCGAACCCGACGAGCAGAAGGTCGAGGCCGTCGCCCGCCAGCTCGACGAGTACTTCGCCGGTGAACGCCGCGAGTTCGATGTCGACCTGGACTGGCGGCTCGTCCGCGGTTTCACACGCGCTGCCCTGGAGGCGATCCGCGATATCCCGTACGGCGAGACGGCCAGCTACGGCGAGGTCGCGGTGCGCGCGGGCAGCCCCGGTGCCTCGCGCGCGGCCGGCACGGCGTGCGCGACGACGCCCTTCTCGATCGTGGTCCCCGCCCACCGCGTGGTGCGTGCGGACGGCTCGGTCGGCGAGTACGGCGGCCATCCCGAGGTCAAGCGGTTCCTGCTGGATCTGGAGCGGGATGCCGTCGCCCCCGGTGTCGCGGACGAGTAGGCCCTCCGCGCGCGAAAGGTGCGGCTCCGGACTTGCGACGGAGCCGCACCTCGTGCAATTGCGCAGCGCCGAAATGACGCCACGAGTCTCGGTGCAACGAGGGGACGAATATATTTCTCCGAGCCGCACAATTCCCGTTCACGACGGCATAAAGTGTGGTCATGGCTCGCAAAATAGTGCACCAATTGGTCGACGACCTCGATGGCACCGTGCTGGATCCCGGCTCCGGCGAAACGGTGCTGTTCTCGCTGGACGGCAGCGCCTACGAGATCGATCTGACCGAACAGAACGCGTCGGCGCTGCGCGACTCCCTCTCGCGCTACATCGACGCCGGTCGACGGGTGTCCGGCCGGGGCGGCTCCAGCCGGGGATCCTCCGGAGATGCCGCATCGCGCGGGCGCCGCAGGTCCGGGCAGCAGGACTACGGGCCCATCCGCGCCTGGGCGAAGCAGAACGGCTACCAGGTCTCCGAGCGCGGCAGGGTGTCGGCATCCGTCATCGACGCGTACAACGCCGCGAACTGACGCTCTCGCCGACCTGCATTCAGCGATGTCGGATGATGGGTGAAGAATCGGTCTCGTGACCTCGCTGCCGAGTCCTCGCCGTGTGCAGGGCGTGTATTACGTCCTCATGCTCGGAAATACCCTGGCCGCGTCATTCATCTGGGGTATCAACACACTGTTCCTGTTGAACGCCGGGCTGTCGAATCTCGAGGCGTTCGCCGCTAACGCATTCTTCACGGCGGGAATGCTCGTCTTCGAGATTCCCACCGGAGTCGTCGCCGACACCGTCGGGCGTCGCGCGTCCTATCTTCTCGGCACCGTCACGCTCGCCGTCACCACGGCGCTGTACTGGCTGCTGTGGGTCTGGCACTCGCCGTTCTGGGCGTGGGCGATCGTCTCGGTGCTGCTCGGGCTCGGGTTCACCTTCTTCTCCGGCGCCGTCGACGCGTGGCTGGTCGACGCGCTGCGGGTCACCGGTTACACCGGCAGCCTCGAGAGCGTATTCGGCCGCGCGCAGATCGTCGGCGGCATCGCGATGTTCTCCGGCTCGGTGCTCGGCGGGGTGATCGCCCAGCTGACGAACCTCGGGGTGCCGTTCATCATCCGCGCCGGCATCCTCGTGGTGATGTTCCTGGTCGCCGCGGTGCTGATGCGCGACCTCGGATTCGAACCGACCCGGGGCGAGGGTCCGATCAAAGCCACGCGCACGGTGTTCCGCGCGTCGATCCGGTACGGGCTGGGAGAAGCACCGGTGCGGTGGCTGATGCTGGCGAGCCCTTTCACGGCGGGCGTCGGCATCTACGTCTTCTACGCCCTGCAGCCGTACCTGCTCGAGCTGTGGGGCGACCCGAACGCGTACACCGTCGCCGGGCTCGCCGCCGCGCTGCTGTCGGCGACATCCATCGTCGGCGGTGCCCTCTCGCCGTGGGTGCGCCGGCTGTTCCGCCGGCGGACGTCGTCGATCCTGCTGGCGACCGTGTCGAGCGTCGTCGTGCTCGTGGTGCTCGGGTTCACGCACGACTTCTGGATCGCCGTCGTCTTCGTCGCGTTGTGGGGTGTCGTGTCCGCCGTGGACGATCCGGTGCACCGCGCCTACCTCAACGACATGATCCCCTCCAAGCAGCGCGCCACCGTGCTGTCGTTCGACTCGCTGATGGGGTCGGCGGGCGGAGTCGTGTTCCAGCCGGCCCTGGGGCGGGCCGCCGACCTCGGCGGTTACGGGACATCGCTGCTCTACAGCGGCGTGATCTCCGCGTTGGCGGTGCCGTTCGTGCTGCTCAGCCGTGCTCAGCGGTCGCCCGCCGACACCGCGCGTGATGTCACGCCCGATTCCGTCGAGTCCGACCCGGCCGAGGCGGCCGCCGACGCCGTGCCGGATGCCGCGTCGGGGTCGACCCCCGGATCCGGCGCCGCGCCGAACCCGTAGCTGTCACGGCACGAAGACGGTCCGGCGGCCCGGAACGTCCGGCTGCGTCCACACGCGCTCTACCTCGGACAGCGCCACGGAATCCGCGACGAGCGACAGGCGCCCGGCGTCGATCTCATCGACGAGCGCCGGCAGCTCGGCCAGGTACGCGCCGCCCGGGATCGACCCCTGCCCGCTGCCGGACAGCCGCAGTGCCGCGGATCGGAGCGCCGCGGACGGCAGCTGGATGGTGGGTCCGGCGACCGAGCCGACCTCGATCCACTCCAGGGGACGACTGCGATCCTCGCGCCCGGTCAGCAGCGCGACGATCGCGCGCCCGGTTGGGGCGCCCCAGACGTAGTCGAGCACGATGTCGACTTCGGCCGCGGCGGCGGCCAGAGCGGCATCCGTCGCGTCGTGATCGTCGGTCAGCGCCACCGTCGCATCCGCGCCAAGCCCCGTCAAAGCTGACAGTCGACCCGGGTCGCGTCCGGCGCCGACGACTCGCCCCGCACCGAGACGCTTGGCGATCTGCACCGCCATGGTGCCGGCGTTGCCGGTGGCACCGAGCACGAGCACGCTCTGGCCGGGCCGCAGGTGCGCGCGTGCGCGCAGCGCCACCCATGACGACATCGCCGGATTCATGGTCGCGGCGACCGCCGCGGCGTCGGCATCCGCCGGCAGCTCGATCGCCCGGCGCGGATCCACGACCGCTCTGGCGGCCATCGTGCCGATGACATCGTCATCGGTGACGAAGTACACCAGCGTGCCGTCGGAACGCCGCCCGACGCCGTCGATGCCGGGGATCATCGGCAGGATGCCGGAGCTGGAATAGTGCGACCCCCTCGCGCCGCTGCGGGTGCGCGGATGCAGTCCGACCGCGATCACATCGACGAGGAACTCGCCCGCGGTCTTCGGCTCGGGCTCGTCGACCTCGCGGTAGTGCGGCGGCTCGTCGAACGACGTGACCAGCGCGGCGTGCATCGTCGTCATCTCGGACTCCTTTTGTACGTGACACGAACCAATATAGTTTGTGTAACGTACTAATGCAAGATAGGCTGGCGGCATGGCGGCGGCTCGTATCGAGATCGACACGGTGGATGCGTTGGTGCAGGTGTCGTTCGCCACGCAGCGACTCCTCGAGCAGCGCGCGGCCGACAGCGAACTGTCCCTGATCCAGGCCCGGCTGCTCGGCATCCTTCGCGACCGCGAGCCGACGATGAACGAGCTGAGCGTTCTGCTGGACCTCGACAAGTCCAGTGTCAGCGGGCTCGTCGATCGCGCGGCGCGGCGCGGGCTGGTCTCCCGCGTACCGTCGCAAGACGACCGTCGGTCGGTACGGGTACGGCTCGAAGACGCCGGCCGCACGCAGATCACCGAAGCGGTGACCGCGTTCGAGGACGACCTTCAGCAGATGCTGGCGGGACTGAGCCCCCGTGATCGCGAGACGTGGACGCGGTTGACGGCGAAGCTGCTCGTCGCCGACGCGACGGCACGCGGCATCCGGCTCTGACCTTCCTTCCGGACGGCGGGCGGACCTGCGGATAGGCAGCGCAGAATGCCCGGTAGGGATAGGGTGTGGGCCTTATGAGGGCGAAAGCGATGATGGTGACCGCGGTGGTGCTCACGCTGGGGGCGGCCTTGGCCTTTCCGGCATCCGGCGCCGCGGCTGCGGTCGGCGAGCAGCGCGACGTGCGGGTCATGGTCGCTGACCACCGGCCCGGGCCGGACGACAGTCCCGGCAGGGACCTCCTCACGCGGATCAAGGATGCAGTGCGCTTCTGTCCGTTCGGCGGATACCGGGATCGGTACGACGCCGCCACCGGCAACGGCTTCACCAGTGCCGGTGCATGCATCGCGCATGCCGTGAGAGGCGGAACCCAGGCGACGTTGAAATTGACCGGCACGACCTATTTCTGCGCGGATCACCCCGGCGAATACTGCTGGGGCCAGATCACCGGCTCAGGGTTGGAGGCCGGCAGCACCGTGGTCACGATCGCCCCCGACCAGGCGTGGCCCGCCGCCGCGACGGTCGACGCATCCGGGACCGTCAACACGACAGCGCAGATCCCGTGCACTTACACGGTCGACGCGCTCTTCTACGCGCAGGCTTTCGCTCCCGGCGACGTGCAGATCAGGAGTCGTCCGATAACCTCACCGTGTCCCAGCGACTGACCTGACACGGGAGTGTCGCGCTCGGGTCCGCGTGGACCGTCGGGCTAGCGGCGCCCCGCCTCCGCGCGTTCGCGCAGCGCGCGTCGGGTGAGCGGTTCGGCCGGCGCATCGTCTTCGTAGGTCGCCTCCGCGTCGGGAGCCACCGGCGACCCGGTGTCGACGGCAGCCTGCTGCGCCTCGAGCGCCGCATCGTCGGCCGCCTCCTGCAGCGCGGACTTGTCGCGCAGCGGCGGCGTCCGGAAGAACAGCGACAGGATGAAGGCGAGCAGCACCACCCACATCGCGACGAAGTACACGCTGGTCGCCGACGCATTGAACGCGACGAGGAACGGCTTCGACAGCGGCTTGTCAGCGCCGTTGAGGTACGACGTGTCGTTCACGGTGGAACTGTCCGCCGACGTCGTGCTGTCCGACGAGTTGAACTGCTCCTGGATCGTGTCGGCGAGGGAGTCGACGAAGGAGGCCCGCTGGTCGGCGTTCGAGAAGTCGAGGCTGACGGCGCCGTCGTCCGCGACCCGGGCGACCGGCACGCGCTGCTGGATCTGAGTCTGCGCCGCCGCGAGTGCCTGCTTGACCGCCGCGGCCTCGGCTGCGGGCTGCGCCGAAGCGGGAAGGGTTCCGGCGGCGACCTGATCGGCGACCGCCTGCTTGGCCGCATCCGTCGCCTGCGTCACGCCCGCCTGCACCTGCGTGGTGGTGGCGTCGGTGATCTTCGTGACGATCGGATCGTAGACCGTGCTCATGATCGCCGCGTTCTGCGGCGCGGATGCCACCTCGGGCGTCAGCGCGGCATCCAGCGCATCGGTCAACGTGCCGCGGTCCGAGAACGAGGTCTGGATGTTCGAGGGCAGCAGCGTGAACATCAGCGACAGCAGCACCGCGGTGCCGAGCGTGCCACCGATCTGACGGAAGAACGTCGACGAGCTGGTCGCCACGCCCATATCCCGCAGTCCTACGGAGTTCTGGCTGGCGATCGTCAGGGTCTGCATCAGCTGGCCGAGGCCGAGCCCGATGAACAGCATCCCGCCGGCCATGAACCAGTACGAGCCGTCGTAGGTGAGCCGGGTCAGCCAGAAGAACCCGCCGGTCATGAACAGCGTGCCCAGGATCGGGAACATCCGGTACCGACCGGTGCGCGAGATGATCTGTCCGCTGCCGATCGACGCCGTCATCATGCCGATGATCATCGGCAGCATCTGGAAGCCGCTCTGCGTCGGCGTCGCGCCGAGCACCAGCTGCAGGTACAGCGGGATCGTCAGCATCGCACCGAACATCCCGAAGCCGACCAGGACGCCGATGACGGTCGCCATCGAGAACGTCGGCGAGCGGAAGAGCTTGAGCGGGATGAGCGCGTCGTCCTTCATCAGCGTCTCGGCGATGACGAACGCGATGATGCTGATGCCGCCGATGACGTAGCAGCCGATCGCGAGCGGCGAGGCCCAACCCCAGTCCCGGCCCTGCTCGGCGACGAGCAGCAGTGGGACGAGGGCGAGGATGACGGTCGTCGCGCCCCACCAGTCGATGCGCACCGAGTGTCGTGGATGCCTCGGGATGTGCAGGAAGCGCAGCACGATCGCCATCGCGATGATGCCGATCGGCACGTTGATGAGGAAGACCCAGCGCCATCCGTCGAGCCACAGGATCGTGTCGGCCCCGGCGAACAGGCCGCCGATCAGCGGTCCGAGAAGGCTCGAAACCCCGAACACCGCGAGGAAATAGCCCTGGTACTTGGCGCGCTCGCGCGGCGCGAGGATGTCGCCCATGATCGCGAGCGGCATCGACATCAGGCCGCCGGCACCGAGCCCCTGCACGGCACGGAAGGCCGCGAGCTCGAGCATCGACGTGGAGAAGCTGGCGAGGATCGAACCGAGGATGAACACGGCGATCGCGAAGATGAACAGCGGTCGCCGACCGAAGATGTCCGACAGCTTGCCGTAGATCGGTGTCGCAATCGTCGACACGATGAGGTACGCGGTCGTGACCCACGCCTGCTGGCTCAGGCCGTTGAGGTCGTCGCCGATCGTGCGGATGGCGGTGCCCACGATCGTCTGGTCGAGGGCCGAGAGGAACATCCCCGCCATCAGGCCGATGATCACGAGCATGATCTCGCGACGTGCCATGACCGGAGTGGACGCGGGCGACGAAACGGGGCGCGTCCGCACGGCGGTGGTTGACATGGGGGTCCTCGATGCTGGAGCGGGTGATGATCGGCGACCCTGAGTCGTCAGTCTTCTTCATGCTAAAGCCGTGAAGCTGAACGAGCGCCGTTGACACAAGTCAACCGCTTCGGAGGCTGCAGCTATTCCGCATCCCGCGCAGAAAGGTGATCCAGCAGCTCCCGGGGTGTGGCATACACCGCGGCGGCGCCCGCCTCGACGAGTGTTTCTCGGGCGGTGCCGCCGGTCTCGACGCCCACCGCCGTGATGCCGGCCCTGCCCGCAGCGATCATGTCCCACCGGGCATCACCGACCGCGAGGCAGCGTGCGGCGCGAACCCCGGCTCGCTCGACGGCGACGTCGAAAAGCTCGGGCTCGGGTTTGGCCGTGCTGACGTCCTCGCCGGTGGTCACCTCGTCGATCCAGTCGTCCGCGTCGAGCGTGGCGAGCAGGCGATCCACCTCGCTCTGCGGGGCGGATGTTGCCAGCACGACGCGCACACCGCGCTCGTGCAACGCGCGCAGCAGATCGCGCGCCCCCGGCAGGGTTCGCAGCCGCGGCGCCAGCTGTTCGTAGTGGTCGGCGTGGCGCTGGATGATCCGGTCGCGTTGCCGTTTCGGCGCTTCCGCGGTGATCGCATCCAGCAGCTTCTGGGCATCCAGCCCGATCGCACGGTGGATGAACGCCGCGGGAGCGTCGTCGCCGGTGTCGCGGAGGGCTTGCTGCCACGCCATGACGTGAAGGTAGTTGGAGTCGACCAGGGTGCCGTCGACGTCGAGGAGGTACGCGTCGGCGTCGAGCACATCGTCGGTGGCGGCATCCCGCGGGCGGTCATCCATCCCAGCATGTAACCACGGGGTGACCGGCTCACTAAGCTGATCGGGTGGCAGACGGCGACGTGGAAACGGTGTCCAAGCGCGGGCAATGGGTCAATCGGGTGGCGGGCGAGCGCGAGCTCTCCGAGAGCTACAGCAGCCGTGAGGAGGCCGTTGCCGCCGGGCAGGCGCTCGCCGACGAGCTGGGCACGCAGCACACCGTGATCGACAGCGAGCCAACCGGGGTCATCACCGACGAGGCCGACGACGAGGGCTGACTTCGCGCCGACGATGGATGCTGTCGCCCGGCGCCGAGCGGATTTTTCGGCGCTAGCGCACGTGACCACTCGGCAGCGTCTCGGTCACCTCGCGGGCTCCCCGGGTGCACGGGTGCGGCGCGGTTGCGGGTGGGTGGCGGTGCGCACTGGCCTGCGCAGCAACGACGACAACGTCGTGCTCAGCAGTCGCGGCGCGCGTATTTCGGTCGCCGAGCTGGACGACATCCTCGACTGGATGTGGGCCGTGCCCGCCACCTGGGTCGCGGAGAGTGCCGACGACGAGCTGACCGCTGCTCTGGTCGAGCGGGGCGCGACCCCGGAGCGCACCGGATGGTGGTGCGGTCGCACGCTGCTCGCTGGAACCGAGTCGTCCCGCGCCCGCCCG
>CAXTES010000022.1:24218-25931 GCA_964243215.1 uncultured Microbacterium sp.
ATGGTGGTGCGGTCGCACGCTGCTCGCTGGAACCGAGTCGTCCCGCGCCCGCCCGATCGATCTGCTGTCGGGTGACGACGTGGACGGCTACCTCGATGTGCTAGCGGCGTGCGGGTGGTTCGATGCGGATGAGCGGATGCTCCGCCGTGCGCAGATGTCACCGCATCCGTCGTTCCGCCACGTGGTCGTCCGCCGCGGCGGCGAGGTCGTCGGGGCCGCGACGGGCTTCTCGGGCGCGGCGTTGGAGATCGTCGACGTCGCCGTGCGTCCGGACTCGCGACGACACGGTGTGGGCCGCGAACTCGTTGCGGACCTCGAGCAGTGGGGCGTTTCCCGGGCCAACGACGCCGTATACGCCGCCCCCAGTCCGGACGGGGCCGGGCTGTTCCGCGCACTCGGCTTCGCGTTCGCCCGAGTGGAGCCAGACGTGTGCTTCTACCTGCCGGAACGGGCTGGACACCTGCTTAACAGCCGTAGCCGTGCGCCTCAGCTCAATCCGTAGAACCGGTCGAAGTACTCGGCGAGCTTGTCGAGCACCATTTGCTTTCTCGCCGCGTGGCCGCCGTCTCTGGCGCACCGCGAAACCGGGGGCAGAATCCTGGTGATCGCGGTGCCGGATGCCTGAACCGATCCATCGCGGAACGCACGCTCCATGAACTCGCGGGTGTCAGCGGGTTTGAGTCCCTGGTCGGCGATGATGCGGTCAAGCTCCTCCTCGCGACGCGCCGCGATGAAGGAACGCCAGTCTTCCGCGACCGACTGATTCGAGACCGAATCGACGAACCGTTCGATGAGGTCCTTCTTGTTGCGCAGGGACGGCGAGGAGTCGATCGCCCGCTCGATCGTTGCGCGGATCTCCTTGTCCTCGCCGTCGCCGATGGCGTCCCGGTGCTTCTGAACGAGCATGAGGATGTAATCGACGTTGATTTCGACCTGCTTGATGAGCTCGATCTCGAAGACGATGTCATCGTTGATCGATTCCTTCTCGGCGTCTTTCGTACCGCGCATATCCTGATACAGGTCGAGGTACATGCTCTGGTAGTCCTGCATCTCACGGTCGCTGAGGATTTCGCTGCCGGCGAAATCGTCGAAAGCTTGCAGGATGTTTCGTAGCCGCAGAATCGATCCGAACAGCTGAATGAATTCCTTCTGGTGCCCCTCCCCGATGATCGGGGTGCCGAGCGGGAACTTCTGGAGAAGTTCGGCCACGCGACGTGCGTACTCCTCGTAGTACTCGCCGTAGGGCTTGAGCAACACGATGCCCCTGGCGTCTCTATTGCCGAACAGCGCAATAGCTTCGTTGGTCTCCTCTTCGAGGTCCCGGAAGCTGACGATGTTCCCGAAGGTCTTGACGGAGTTCAGGATGCGGTTGGTTCGGGAGAACGCCTGGATCAGGCCGTGCGAGCGCAGGTTCTTGTCGACCCAGAGCGTGTTCAGCGTGGTCGCATCGAACCCGGTGAGGAACATGTTCACGACGATGACCAGGTCGATCTCGCGGTTCTTCAGCCGCAGCGAGAGGTCTTTGTAGTAGTTCTGGAAGCGGTCCGACGACGTGTCGAAGTTCGTCTTGAACATCTCGTTGTAGTCCTGGATGGCGTCCTCGAGCAACGTGCGCGCGTCGCCCGACAGCTTTGACGTGTCGAAGTCTTCCTCATCCAGCGCGCCGTCTTCGAGTTCGGCGTTCGGCGCGTAGGAATAGATCAGACCAATCTT
>CAXTES010000023.1:0-25679 GCA_964243215.1 uncultured Microbacterium sp.
CCGCGAGCTTCGCCGCGTTCTGCGGGGCGTCGGCGTCCATCCGACCACCACGACCTCGGATGGCGGAGCCCGGGATGCCGGCGTCCTGTCCCGTGCGATAGCGCCCGGACAGCCAGCCGCCGCCGAGCGCGCCGAACGCGAGCACCCCGATGCCGAGGCGTCGCGCGGTCGGCAGCAGGTCGTACTCGACGGCACGGTTCAGTATCGAGTAGGGCTCCTCCACCACCCGGAACACGCCGTGCCCGCGCCGCTCGGACACGGCCCGCGCCTCCGCGATCCGGGAGGGTGGCATCTTCGAGGTGCCGAACGCCCGGATCTTGCCGGCCGCGGCCAGGTCGGTCAGCGTTCCGAGCGTCTCGTCGAGGTCGGTGTTCGGGTCGGGGACGCCGAGCTCGTACACGTCGATGCGGTCGGTGCGGAGTCGGCGCAGCGAGCCCTCGATCGCCTGCGTCAGGAAGCGGCGAGACCCGCCGCCGTGGTTCGGGTTCCCGTCGAGCGAGACGCCGGTCTTCACCGTGAGGACGACCTCGTCGCGGCGGCCGTCCGCGAGCGCCGCCCCGAGGATCTCCTCGGACTGGCCCGCCGAGTAGCCGTCCGCGGTGTTGACCGCGGTGATGCCGGCGTCGAGCGCGCGGTGGACGATGCGGACGCAGTCGTCGCGGTCGGGGTTGCCGAGCGCGCCGAACATCATCGCGCCGAGCGTGAGGTGGCTGACCCTGATGCCGGTCAGGCCGAGCGGGCGGTACTCCATGGGGTGCTCCGTTCTCCGCCGTCGGCGGCCGTAGGATCAGAGCCGCGATAAGCGGAGACCCTGTCCGATTTCCACGGTAGACCGATCCGGATAGGTTGTCCACTTCGATGAACGCGCCCGGCCGACGCTCCGATGCGGAGCACAACCGCGAGCGGATCCTGACGGCCGCGCGGACCGTGCTCGCCGATCGGACCGGTGGGGTCTCGATGGCCGAGGTGGCCAGGCGTGCGGACGTCGGGATGGCGACGCTCTACCGGAACTTCCCCGGCATCCGCGAGCTGCTGGAGGCGCTGTACGCGGACGAGGTCGACCAGCTCATCGCCGCCGCAGGCGAGCCCGTCGGTTCCTCCGGCGAGGCGCTGGAGGCCTGGCTGCGACGCTTCGCCGTGTTCCACGAGTCGAAGCATCCGATCGCCGCGGAGCTCCTGCGGCACGTGGACCGCGCCGATCCGGTGTTCGGCAGCAGCCGCGACCGCGTGATCGCCGCAGGTCGCCCGCTGCTCGCCGCAGCTCGGGAGGCAGGCGAGGCGCGCGACGACGTGACGCTCGAGCAGGCGCTCGACCTCGTGCTCGCGGTGGTGGCGGTGCCGGGCGATCGCGCCTACATCGCCCCCATCCTGCAGGTGGCACTGGACGGCCTGCGGGCCGGCGCGAGCGCCGGAATCACGGCGTGAGGCCGATCCCCCCGCCGACCACGACGTTCTCCCCCGTGATGTAGCCGGCCTCGTCGGAGACGAGGAACGCGACGGTCGCGGCGACCTCGCGCGCCGCCCCCAGCCGCCCCAGAGGAACGGTGGCCGCGACCGAGGCGGTCACCGCTGCGAGCCGCTCGGGTCCCATGCCGGACCTCGTCCAGATCGGGGTGTCGATCGCGCCGGGACTCACCGCGTTGACCCGGATCCTGCGGGGCGCGAGCTCGACGGCGAGGGACGGGACCATCGCCAGCAGCGCTCCCCGGCTGCCGGCGGTGACGCTGGCGCCCGCCGAGCCGCGGGTCGCGCCGATGCCGACCGTGAAGACGACCGACCCGCCGTCGACGAGCAGCGGGAGCGCCTTCTGGAGCGTGAAGTACTGCCCCTTCGCGTTCGTCGCGAACAGGTCGTCCCAGGTCGCCTCGTCGCCCTCCTCCCCCGGCCTCGGACGGGAGATCCCGGCGTTCAGGAACACCGCCGCCAGCGTGCCGAAGCGGGCCGCCACCTCGCCCACGACCCGGTCGGTGTCCTCGAGCAGCCGCGAGTCGGCCTGCAGCACGACGATGTCGCCGGGAAGCTCCGCCCGGGCCGTCGCGACCGACTCCGGGCTCCGGCCGGTGACCGCGACCCGCCATCCGCGTTCGAGCAGGAGCTCGGCGGTGGCGCGGCCGATGCCGCTGGTGCCGCCGGTGATCAGGATCGCGGGTGCGGTCACAAGAGGTCCTTCGTCCGGTCGATCAGGTTGATCAGGTCACCGACGGCGCCACCGGCCGCCCGCGCGACGATCCTCGTCCTCACAGGCTCGGCGAGAAGCCCATCAGCTCGTTGAACCGCGTCGTCGCCAGGATCTCGTCGGGCCGCTGCGCGTCCCGGCGCTGCTTCGCCCGCTCCGCGTAGGCCTCCGCCTCACCGGCGTCGAGCGCGGCCATGGTCTCCGTGATGTAGTCGTCGAGCGGCATCGCGCGCGGGTCCTCGAGGTTGACGTCCATCAGGCCGGTCCGCGTGAACGGCGGTGCCATCTCGATCACCTCGACGCCCGAGTCGCCGAGCCGGTACCGCAGCGAGAGCGTGTACGAGTGGATGGCGGCCTTCGTCGCCGAGTACAGCGAGGACGACGCGAGCGGCGCGTAGCCGAGCATCGACGACACCGTGATGATCACCGCATCGGGCGTCGCGCGGAGGTGCTCGATGAACGCCGAGATCATCCGGATCGGCCCGAGCAGGTTCGTGGCGACGATGCGTTCGAGCGCGTCCTCGTCCACCGGCGCAGCGGGGTCGTCGCCGAACATGATGCCGGCGCAGTTGATCAGCACGTTGACGCCGGGATGCGCCGCCATCACCTGTCCGGCGGCCCGCGTGATGCTGGCCGGGTCGGCGACGTCGAGCACGATCGAGTCCATGCCCGGGTTCGCCGAGACGACCTCGGCGAGGACCTCGGCACGGCGTCCCGCGATGATCACCGCGTCGCCGCGCGCGTGGAACCGCTCCGCGAGCGCCCGGCCGATGCCGCTGCCCCCACCCGTGATCAGGATCGTGTTCCCCGTCGCTCTCATCGCTGCTCCTGCCGGTACGCCGTCCACTGCCGCTCGACGTACTCCTCGAAGCCCGTCGGCTCGCGACCGAGCAGCCAGGTGAGCACGTTCGGGTTGCCGACGAAGTCGTGCGCGCTGTACCGCGCCGAGATCGAGCGCAGCACGGCGAGCTGGTGCGGTGCATCGGCGGGATCACGGTCGCCGAGCCACGCCCGCGAGTACGCGTCCGCGTCGATCTCGCGCACCTCGAGCGGCCGCCCCACCACGTGCGCGATCACGTCCCGCAGCTCGAAGGCGGTGTATCGGCCGGGCGCGACGAGCTCGTAGGTCGCGCCGGCGTGGCGTCGGGTGTCGGTCAGCGCCATCACGGCCACGTCGGTGACGTCATCCAGATCCACGAGCGACTGGCGCCGGTCGAGCGACCACGACAGCTCGAAGACATCCCGCTCGAAGGCGGGTTTCAGCTTGAGCGGGAGCATGTAGTTCGACGGCTGCAGGATCGTGAACTCCAGATCGGACGCGAGCAGGTGTTCCTCGACGTCGCGTTTGATCTCGTGCTGCACCAGGTCGGTGACGATCGAATGCAGCACCGAGCTGAACACGAAGTGCTCGACCTGCGCCTCGCGGGCGGCATCGATGAGCCGCAGTCCCATCTCGCGCTCGGACGGATGCAGCGTCGGCCCGACGTGATACACCGCCCGGACGCCGTCCACCACCCGGCCGGTGACGGCGGGATCGGCGAGGTCGCCGACGATCACTTCGTGCGTGCCTAGCGCGCGCAGCCGGCGGGCGGATGCCTCGGACTGCACCACCGCGCGCACCGGCTCGCGCGTGCGCAGCAGCTTCGGCATCAGCATCCGGCCCTGGTTGCCGTTCGCGGCGGTGACGAGGATCACGCGTCACCGCCGACGAACCGCTGGACGATCGTGCCGATGCCCTCGATCTCGGTGCGCAGGGTTTCGCCGGCGACCAGGAAGCGCTTCGGGTTCATGCCCGCGCCGACCCCGGGCGGTGTGCCGGTGAAGATCAGGTCGCCGGGCAAGAGTTCGATCACCTCGGAGAGCCGGCTGAGCAGCTCGGCGACGCCGAAGATGAGCTGATCGGTGCTGCTGCGCTGCACGACGGTCTCTGTGCCGTCGGTCGAGACGATCGTCGTGGTGATGCCGAGTCGGTCCGGATCGGCGAACTCGTCGAGCGAGGCGATCACCGGTCCGATCGGGGCGAACCCCTCGAACGACTTGCCCATGCTGAACTGCGGCGAATCGCCGTGCCACTGCACGGTGCGCTCGGACAGATCCTGACCGACGGTGTAACCCGCGATCCGGCCGGATGCCTCCGCGACCGGGATGCGGCGACCACCCCGGCCGATCACCACCACCAGCTCCGCCTCCCAGTCGACGGTCGGTCCGGCCAGCCGCACGTCGGCATCCGGCCCGGTCACCGACGACGGGAACTTGGTGAAGACGAGGGGCTCGTCCGGGATCGCCATCCCCGCCTCCGCGGCGTGATCGGCGTAGTTCAGTCCCACCCCGATGATCTGTCGGGGCCTCGGCGACGGCGGCCCGAGCTTCGCCGGATCGAACGGCTCGGCGGCCCTGCGGTCGGCCGTTGACGCCCACTGCGCGAACTCGTCCCACCGGTCGAACACGGCGGCCGGGTTGGCGTCGAAGCGCCCGGACGACGCGGACGCGACGTCGAGAGCACGGTCTCCTTCGACGAGGACGAGCCGGGCGGAGAGGTTGGCGATGCGCATGCGGTGCCTTTCGGTTCGATCAGTCGGAAAGCGTGAAGACGCCGCGGACCGCGGCGTCGAGCACGGGGAGCGGATCCGCGCCCGCGGGTCCGAGCCAGGCGATGTGCTGGTCGGGTCGCACCAGCACGAGCGCATCGTCCCAGTCCGGGGTGAACCCGTGCGCACGAGGGTCGACGGTGACGAGCGGGATGCCGCGGCTCGCCGCGGCATCCGTCCACCGATCGGTGTCGGCGCCGAGCAGCGTGAACTCGGGCCCGAGCAGGTCGAACAGCGAGTCGCCCACCGCGCTGCGGGCGTGCGGGAGGCGATTGCCGGGGCGAGCCTGCGGAAGGTAGACGTCCGACGTCGGCGCCTGTCCGCCGTCGTCGGGTCCGTAGGAGTAGCCGAGCACCAGACCGTTGCTGTAGAACTCGCCGCGCTTGGCGACCTGGATGCCGACCGCCGCCTCGGCACGGGCGAGGTCGCCCGCCGCGCCCGGCAGCATGAGGGCAGGCGAGCTGAGGTCGATCGCGAGCGAGCGCATGTTCGTCACGGCCAGGTCGATGGTCTGCTGCGCGATCGGCCGGCGATCGGCCTCATAGGAGTCGAGCAGCTCGTGCGGCGCCCAGCCGGAGATCACCGCGGCGAGCTTCCACGCGAGGTTCACGGCATCGCCGACCCCGGTGTTGAACCCGTGGCCGCCCCACGGCGGGTTCTGGTGGGCGGCGTCGCCGATGAGATGGGCACGGCCCGACCCGTACGAGTCCGAGAGGAGCAGCCGCGCCTGCCACGGGTCGGTGGCGATGATCTCGACGTCCACGTCCTGCCCGACGAGGGTGCGGACGATCTCGACGGCATGGTGATCGTCGATGATCGCCGCGGTGCCGGTGGAGATCGCCCACCAGTCCCCGTCGAGGTCGAGCGGTCCGACGACGCCCGGGGCGTCGGGATTCAGGACCCAGTGGTGGATGGCGTGGCGCTCGGGCAACGCTGCGGCGAGCTCGGCGGAGCGGAACGTGATGTTGACGTTCGGCCTGCCGCCCGCCGCTCCCTCGTACCGGGCGCCGAGCGCGTCGCGCACGACGCTGCGCGACCCGTCGGCGCCGACGACGAAGTCGGCTGTCACGACGTCGACGGCTCCCTCAGCATCCGTGATGGTCACCCGCGGGCGCGGGCCGTCGAGCTCGACCGCAAGCGCGCTGCTGCCGAAGCGGGTGGCGATGAGCGGCTCGGCGTCGATCATCGACCGCAGCGCCTCCTCGACGACGGGCTGGGTGACCTGCTGGCCGGGCTCCGAGGACAGCGGGGACGCCACGAGGTCGAGCCCGAGGACGCCGTCGAACCAGGTGATGTCCTCTCCGGTCGCGGTCGTGCAGAACCGGATGGCGCTCGACCACTCGACCGGGATCGCGGCACGGCGGCGGATCTCCTCGGCCGCTCCGGTGCGGCGGAAGAGCTCCATCGACCGCGCCGACGTGGTCTTGGCGCGCGGCCGCGAGTGGTCCACCCTGAGGTGGGGCTCCACGAGGAGCGACGCCACGCCGTGCAAGGCGAGCTCGAGGGCCATGGTCGAGCCCACCGGCCCGCCGCCGACGATGACGACGGGGGTGTCGGTCACCACGCCTCGGGCAGGAAGATGTCCTCGGGGATCACCGCCGGCTCGAACTCGCCCGCACGGGTGCGCTGGTGGATCTCCTCGAACGACATCCCGCTCGCGCGCGCCTCGACGAGCTTGTCGGGGTCGAAGTAGGTGCCGATGGGGTTCTCGGCGAACTCGGCGGAGTAGGCGATCCACTCCGTGGAGTCGGCCCAGTCGCCGAACGCGTCGACCTGCAGCTCGACGCCGTTGCCGTCGGGGTCCTGGTAGTACAGCGACATCGTGATGCCGTGATCAAGGGTGAGGAACGGCAGGATGCCGAGGCTCTTCAGGCGCACGTAGTTGTTCAGCCACATGTCGAACGTTCCGAACTCGAACGCCGTGTGGTGCAGGCCCGTGGTGTGGCCCTTATCGACGGGATGCTTGAGGCCCGGAGGCGACAGCAGGGCGATCCGGTGGTTCGCGGCGTCGTTGGTGAGCCACGCCGCCCCCTCGAAGTGGAAGACGGCGTGCAGGCCGCACACCCGGCCGTACCACTCCACCATCTCGTCGATCCGCAGGGTCGTGAACGTCGTGTGGTGCAGCACCGGCGGGTTGACGGGATAGTTCACTGCGCGGTTTTCGGGCATCGATGCTCTCCTTCGAGGTGGCGGTGTCGGATGGTGTCAGGCGGTCGAGGTCGCGTCCAGCAGGTCGAGAGCGGCGGCGACCTGGGCGTCGGGTCCGATCCCATGCTCGCGGTACAGCTCCTGCAGCGTGCCGGTTTGGCCGAACCGCGTGACGCCCAGGTTGACGCTGCGGACGCCGCGGACGGAGGGCAGGAACGCGAGCGAGTGCGGATGGCCGTCGAGCACCGTGACCATCGGCGTCGCGCGGGGGGCCGGGAGCAGCCGGTCGAGGATGGCGGGGTCGGCCCCGTCCTCGGCGAACCCGGCGCGCGCCCGAGTCGCGCGGAACAGCCGGTCGGCGCTCGTGATGCACAGGACGTCGCAGGCCACGCCGAGCTCGGCGAGGCGATCGGCGGCCGCCAGCACCTCGGGCATGACGGCCCCCATGCCGGCGAGGGTGACGACCGGGTCGGCGGAGCGACGCAGCGCGAACCCCCCGGCGAGCACCTGTCGGCGCCGCCGCTCGCGCGCGGCCGCGTCGGTCGGCACGGCGGCGAGCTGCTGATCGAGCACCCGTGATGAGAGCCGGAAGTAGCTCGACGACCCGTCGGGCCGGCCCAGACGCGACAGCGCATCGAGCATGCACCACTCGAAGTCCTGCACGAACGCCGGCTCGAATGCGACCACGCCGGGCTGCTCGATGCCGATCGAGGGCGTGATGATCGACTGGTGGGCACCGCCCTCGGCCGCGAGCGTCACGCCCGACGGTGTGCCGATGAGGATCGACTGTCCGCCCCCGTACACGCCGAACGACCACGGTTCGAGCGCCCGGGTCACGAACGGGTCGTACAGCGTGCCGATCGGCAGCACTGGCTCCCCCCAGCGGCTCCAGGTGGCCCCCAGCTCTCCGAGCAGCGAGACGAGGTTGACCTCCGCGATGCCGAGCTCGATGTGCTGGCCGGTGGGCCGTTCGCTCCAGTGCAGGATCGTCTCGGCGTCGTCGGCGAACCAGTCCTGTTTCGCGGCCGACGACCACACACCGACCTTGTTGACCCACCCGCCGAGGTTGGTGGAGGATGCGACATCCGGTGCGACGGTCACGACCCGGCGCGCGGCATCCGGCGCCTGCCGCCCGAGGTCCAGCAGCAGTCGTCCCAGCGCCTGCTGCGTCGAACTGTGGCCCTTGATCTCGCGGCCGAAGTCCTGCGGCACCGGCGGGGGCGCCATCTGCGCCACCGGCTGCCGACGAAGCCGCTCGGCCACCGCCGCGCAGAGCCGCCCCTCGGCGGAGTCGGGCGCGAAGCCGCGCCATGGGTCGTCGACCCGTTCGCCGAGCTCCGCCGCCACCGCGGCCAGCTGCTCGGGCTTGAGCAGGTTGGAGTGGTTCTGCGGATGCCCCGCGTTCGGCAGGCCGTTGCCCTTGATGGTGTACGCGAAGATCACCGTCGGCCGGGTGTCGTCGATGCGACCGAAGGCATCCACCAGGCTGTGCGCATCGTGTCCGCCGAGTCCGCGGATCACCCGGGTGACGGCGTCGTCGTCGAGGTCGTCGAGGATGCGGGTGATCTCGGTGGCGCCGTCCCCGGTGCCGGGCAGCCGCTCGCGCAACTGGGCGGGCGAGCAGCGCAGCAGCCGCTGGTACTCGGGATTCGACATCCCGTCGATGCGGTTCTTCAGGGGATCGCCGCCGTCGCGCTCGAACAGATCGGTGAGCAGCCGCCCGTACTTGAGCGTGATGACCTGCCAGCCGGCCGCGTCGAACATCGCCTGCAGGCGGGTCGCCGAGATGTTCGGCACCACCCGGTCGAGGGACTGCCGGTTGAAGTCGACGATCCACACCAGCTCGCCGAGGTCGGCGACCGTCGGGTCGAGCACGGCCTCCCAGATCGCGCCCTCGTCGAGCTCGGCATCGCCGACGAGGCTGTACTGGCGGCCGGCGCTGCGCGGCACGCCCGCCACATCGGCGGCGTACCGCCGGGCGATCGCGCCCCAGATCGGCGCGGTCGCGCCGATGCCGACCGATCCGGTGGAGTAGTCGACCGTGTCGGGGTCTTTGGACCGGCTCGGGTAGCTCTGCAGACCGTGGAATGCGCGCAGGGTGCCGAGCTGGTCGGCCGTCAGCTCGCCGAGCAGGTAGTTGATGGCGTGCAATACCGGTGAGGCGTGCGGCTTGACCGAGACCCGGTCATCCCGGGTCAGCGTCGTGAACCACAGTGCCGTCATGATCGACGCCATCGAGGCGCTGGATGCCTGGTGCCCGCCGACCTTCAGACCGTCGGGGTCTCGTCGGGCCGGCGCGTTGGCCGCGTCGACGATCGCCGTCGACAGCCAGAGCACCTTCTTCTCGATCGAGGCGAGGATGTCGAGGGACGCGGGCGCGCCGGCGCGCGGCTCGGTCTGCTCCGTTGCAATCACGTCTCGACTCCCCTGTCGACTGCAGGATATATCTTATAGCCTAGCGATCACTGCGCCGCCATCGCAACCAGAGCCGCTCCGGATGGCACCATGAAGTCAGCACGCGAGGGAGACCGCATGGCACTGGAAGGACAGGTGCGTTCGGTCGCGTCGGCGAACAGCTCCGCGGTCGACCTCGTTACCGCCGAGATCCGGCGCGCGGTGCTGACCGGATCGCTGCCGGCGGGTGAGCAGTTCTCGATCCGCGACCTGGCGGCGCAGCTCGGAGTCAGCCACATACCGATCCGCGAGGCGCTGCGCCGGCTCGAGTCACAGGGCTTGATCGTGCTGCGCCAGGCACGTGCCGCGAGCGTCGCCCCGCTGAGCACCGCCGACCTGACGGCGATCTACCGGCTGCGCTACGTCATCGAGTTGCCGCTGGCCGGCGCCTCGGCAGGCATCCGCACGCCGGCGCAGATCGACGAGATGAACGCACTGCTCGAGGCCAGCCGCGACCTCGACCCGGAGGTCGCCTGGCAGGCGCATTACGACTTCCACCGAGCGCTCGTGCATCCGGCCGCCAACGTGTGGGATGACCGCGTGCTCTCCACGCTGTGGATGGCCGCCGAGCGATATACCCACCTCGTCTTCGACCCGACGCGGATCACGGACGAGGAGCGCAGCCGCCGCTTCGAAACCCATCGAGTCTTGCGGGATGCTGCGCTCGCATCCGACTCCGACGCGATGACCGAGGCGCTGCACGAGCACCTCGCGGCGAACGAGACGCGGATCCGTGAGCACATCGCGCCGCTGGAAGCCCACTGACCGCACCATGTTCTGGAGCCGATACGGAGTTGTCGTCACCTGCTTGATGACGATCAGTTCTGTCCTCGGCGAGATCGGTTCAAGTAGAGGTCGGGACCGTATCCGGTCTCGCGGTCTCGATAGGACGCCGCGTATCAATCCGCTCCCATGTTGAGGGCGGGCATTCTCTTCGCTGGATTCGTCTCTGACTTAGTCGGGCGGGCCGGCCCTGGCGAAATTCACCCGCCGGCGAAGGCCTGAACCTGGAGATCGCTGCCGGCCGCTTTACAAGCATCAGCTAACGGCACTGCGTTCCACTCAGCGGTGCCGATGTTCGTGGGTCCGGTGGACGCCTCCGGAACGGCTGGTGCGATCGTCTTCAGCGATGCAATCGCGTCGCTGACGGCGCCCTCGCCTGTGGTGGGAACACGGTCCAGTACACGCGTGGCGAGCCGCAACCACCCGTCGTACTCCTGCTGCGTCATTCGCCCACTGTGAAGGGCGACGGTCGCGTTGAACACGATGGTCGACACATCGGTGATCGCTTCACACGATGCCAGGTCGGTGACCGCGGGCCCGGTCGTCACCGACGATGGTGTCGGACTTGCCGTTCCCGCGGCGCTGTCGGCTGACGCTGGCGCAGTCGCGCAACCCGGGACCGTGGCGATCATCGTGACCACACTGGCGGCGAGAGCGAGATGAAGCGTCGCCCGTCTCATCATGACGAGAGTTTACGACGTAGGGATTGTGCGTAAGAAGACGCTTGCCAAGCTTCTAGCGCTTCCTGAAGTAGAACCATGCCAGGGCCGCAGCTGCTGCTGCGACCACGAGTTCACTGATTCCGATGAAGAAGTATGCGAGGTTGCTTTTGCCCGTGCCCGCTATCAATGTCAGTACGCCGCCGACGATCCCGACGACAACTGCTATGGCAGCTGACACCGCGACGAATTGAGGGTCTCCCTTTGGCGGCGTCACCCAGGCATCATCCCAGTTCGAGTGTGTCGGACAGGGGATCGCGCTGCGCACAGGGTGGCGCAGCTTTCATGCTCCTCGCCACCACCGGTGCCGGCAACGACCAGAAAGGGGACGGCGATGCCGCGACATGGCTTCCGTCGAACAAGACGTTCCGCTGCGCATACGTCGCCCGCCAGGTATCGGTGAAAGCCACATACGGGCTCTGGGTGACCCAAGCTGAACACGACGCGATCGACCGGATCCTGCAGACATGCCCCAACGAACCGGCCCTGACCTCCACGTACGCGGCGGCCGCACCCGTCACCACCCCGCAATCCGCTCCTGCGCCGGCCCAGCCGGCCCCGGCTCCCGCGTCGCCCGATCCCGCGCCAGCTCAGCCGGCGCCGTCGAATGTCTACTACAAGAACTGCACTGAAGTACGCGCAGCCGGCAAGGCCCCGCTGTACGCCGGGCAACCCGGCTACAGCTCCAAACTCGATCGCGACGGCGACGGCATCGCCTGCGAGAGGTGATGATCGGCATGCGCAAGGCCCTCGACAATCTGCGGGCTGGAGTGTGAACCCAGAAGCGAGATGACCGCTACGTCAGAGCAGTGCAGAGCAGGTTCGCAGTGATCTTCAGGAGGTCATCCGCGGCGCCTTGCTGTTGTTGACGGCGCTTGCTACTTCTTGAAAGAGAATGACACGATGCGGCAGGGCGCGGTCGGGACGGTTCGATTGGTTGACCGCGCCGGACAGACCCTGGTCGAGAAGCGCATGACCGATCCCGAAAGGCACGACACCGAGGTTCGGGCGCTCCGCGCTCTTGCGAACAGCGCACTCCCTGTACCGCAACTGGTCCAAGTCCAGCCTGGCTCTATCCTGATGTCCCGCCTGCCCGGTGTGCGTCCTGACGACCTCGACACGGCTCAGCGTCTCCACGCGCTCCGGGAGTCCGCCACTTACATGCGCACCCTCCACGACACCAGCCCGCCACGTGGTCTTCCGCCACCTCCCGATGACGAAGCGATCATCCGTCGCTATCGCGACTTCGGCGGTCCGCCGCTGCCACTGTCCGTGCCGCCTTCGAGTGGCTCGGTGTTCTGCCACGGCGACTGGACAGAAGGAAACCTCCTGGCCGTGGGGGATCGCATTACGGGCATCATCGACTGGGAAGCTGCGCACGTGGGCGACCCGATCCGAGAAGTCTCCCGGGCGGTGTGGGCCGCGGGGCGCCACAACAGCCAAGCGCGCGCCGCGCTCCAAGATGGTTACGGTGCCGACCCCTTCCTCATCGACGCTTGGATGCCTCTTCACGGCGCCGAACTCTGGCTTTGGTTCTTACGAGCCGGTCCCCCTGAATACCTCGACAGCCTGACCTCCGAGCTTGGGGCTTGGCCCGACTAGCGGTCAACTGCCTGGCGCGCTTCGGAGTGTCATCGACTGGCGGGGGCCCTGCCGGACATCACACGTGCGGACCCTCAGCGGAAGCGATCCGTGGGGCTATTTCGCGCGCACGACCACTGCCGGCGTGTACCGCCGCGGAACCTTGACCGTTTCTGACGGTTGAGGTTCCACCTCTTCCGGTCCGGCGTTGCCCATGGCAACAACCTGGATCCCGCCCCTTCGAACTGGGCTCCGAGAGCTGTTCCGTTGGGGATCCGCTTAGGGCTCGAGCGCGAGATCTGGCTGTGGTCCGGAAGGGTGACGAAGCCGAGCTGCTGTGCCAGTGAAGGACCGTCTTGCGGGCAGGGTTCAGTGCGAAGCGCTACAGCGGCCCGGTGAGGTAGTTCTGGATGACTGGTGCGATGAGTCGCTTCACGTCGCCCGAGGGTGTTTCGGAGAGCGCGCCGACCCGCCAGACGTATCGCAGCATGGCGAGACCGATCATTTGTGAGGCCACGAGCCCGGCGCGCAGGTCGCGTTCGTCATCGGGAAGGTTCGCTGAGATGGCGGAGAGGAGCTGACGTGAGTAGTTCGCGCGAGTGCGGTCCATCGCTGCAGGCTCGTGGGTCGCAGTGACGAGAATGGCCCGCATGATCTGGGATGTTTTCGGGTCATCCCATGCCGCCAGATGTGAGGCAAGAATCGCTTCGCCGCGCTGAGCGAGCGGGGCGGCCGTGGAGGTAGATACTCCGGCGGCGAACGCGGGAGGAAGATCGAGCGCCGCTTCCAGGAGCCCCGTTTTGTTGGAGAAGTAGTAGCTGACCAGTGCAACATCGACGCCCGCACGATCCGCGACCAGCCGAAGCGATGTCGCAGCGAAACCTCTCGTCGCGAAGAGCGAGCGAGCCGCATCGAGCACGCGCTCCATCAGCACTCCACGCTCCCCACGCGGTCCGCGTTGCGAAAGCGATTGGGCAGATTCCTTGCCTCTCTCCATAGTTTCATCATACGATGAGACTAGTTTCAACAGACGATGAAATTGAAAGGTCAACCTCCATGTACACCTACCCCATCGAGTCGGAGGCGATGTTCGACGATCGCGCCGCTCAGTTCATCGGATTCGGCATCCCCGCCACGGACGTGCAGCGAATGCGCGAGACCATCACCGATATGTGGCTCGTCGGGCCGGGCGGCTGGGTTCGTGAGTGGTCACAACTCGCTGCCGGATACGCGGCGAACGGCGACCACTACCTCGCTTCGCTCGCCTACGGTTGCGCCAAGTTCCCCTGCCTGGCGGACCCGCAGCGAGAGGACGCGCTCGCACAGCAGGTCGAGGAGTACCTGGTTGCATCCCCGAGCTTTCCCGTGCGCTTCGAACGCCGCGTCCTGACCGTCCCCTACCAGGGCGCGACGGTGGATGTGCCCGTCCACCTCTATACAACGGCCTCGGAGTACGCCGACCGCCCTGTCATCTTGTTCAGCGGGGGCGTCGACACGTGGAAGATGGATATCCACCCCTCGTTGATCGCAGCGGCAACCCACAGCGGAGCAACGATCCTCTCCTTCGACATGCCCGGAACCGGTGAGATTGCGCACGTTCCTCTCGCTGCCGCGGCCGATGAAGTGGTGCTCGGGATCGTTGAGGCGGGCCGCGAACTCGGCAACGGGAAGGTCGGCCACATCGCCCTCTCCTTCGGCGGGAACTTCTCGGCCATGACCGGACTCCTGGGCGTGGTGGATGCGTCGGTTGACGACGGAGCGCCGATCAACGATTCGTTCACCGTCGAACACCTGAGCAAGCTCCCGTTCGGGATGCAGGACATCGTCGGCAACGCCATGGGCTTCAACGCCAAGCCGTCACTCGACGAGCTTGTCGCGGCGTCCGAAGGGCTCAACCGGGCGGCCCTGCTCGAGACCACGACCAACTCCCCCATGCTTGTCGTCAACGGCGCAGACGACTACTTCGTGCCACAATCCGACACGCTCATCTTCGAGGGACGCGCCAACACCGAGGTGCACCTGATCGAGGGCACAGGGCACGTCGCAATGTCCAAGCTGGGTGAGGTGATGCCGATGATGATCGGCTGGCTGCGCGCACAACTCGCCACGCCCCCCATCGACCAGGCCGCCGGTCTCATCCCAACCGCGACGACCGAATGAGTCGTGCTGACCTCGGAAAGTGAGGCGAGTCCGTGCACAGTGCAAGAAATCGCCAGCCGCGGCAGGCTGACCCGAAATTGAAAGCGGCTCTCGCTAACGATGACGCGACTGCCCGGTCGTTCATCAGGCTGCCTCGCTTCCGCTCTGTGATCTGGCTGATGCCCGCCGCCTACGTGCTGCACATCCTCGAGGAGTACATCGGAGGATTCTCCAGCTGGGTCAACAACGACGTCCGCGGCACCTTCGACAACCTCGCCTTCGCGCTCAACAACATCGCGTTCATGGCCATCCTGATTACCCTCGTGACACTGAACTTCCGGATCAGCGCGAGGCTGCCGCGCATCGCCCTCGTCGTCTTCGCCAGCGCCAACCTGTTCTGGGACGGACTGTTCCACCTGCTCAGCACTCCGGTGCTGAACGCCTACTCGCCCGGAACGGTGACAGCCATGCTGCTGTACTACCCGCTTAGCATCCTCATCGGAATCGTCATCATCAGGGAGGGTGTCCTCACCAGACTCGCCTTCTTCTCCGCGACGGCCGGCGGGCTCGCGCTCTTCGCATTCGTGGTCTGGTACGGACTCTTTCACTTCGCCGTCTGATGAGGGATCGTCTACCTGTGCGTTCCCGCGTCGACCTCGGCGGATTCCCGCCTTGTGCGCTCACCTAGACCGGCCTACCATGCAGGATATATCGTAGCGAATAGCGAGGAGGCTAGGCGTGTCCGTTCTGGTTCTGGGGGCCACCGGCACCTTGGGTCCTCACGTCGTCGCCGAACTGCAGGCGCTCGGGCAGACGCCTCGCGTGCTCGTCCGCGACGGCGATCGCGCACGCGCCCTTTTTGGTGAACAGGTCGACGTCGTCACCGGTGACGTCACCGAACCCGGCGTTCTCGAGTCCGCGATCGATGGGATCGACAGCGCGTTCCTGCTCTCGCCGCACGGCTTCGTAATGGCGGACCTGCAGCTCGGCGTCATCCGGGCACTGCGGCGAACCGGCATCCGCATCGTCAAACTGTCGGGCACCAGTTCCGCGATCACACCGCAGGGTCCGCACGCATGTCGGCAACACTGGGAGATCGAGCGGGTGCTCGCCGAAAGCGGCGCGCCGTTCGTCATCCTGCGTCCCAACTCGTTCATGCAGGTGCTGGTGGGCCGGATGCTGCTTCCTGCGGTGCGCTCCGGCGGCGCCGTCGTCAACCCGATCGGCACCGCCGGCATCAGCCTGATCGACGCCCGGGATGTCGGCGCGGTCGCCGCACGCGTGCTCGCCGTACACGACTGGGACGGGCAGACCCTCGTTCTGACCGGCGGTCGCTCCGTCACGTACGCCGAGATCGCCGATCTCATCACCGCTCGCACGGGCGAACCGGTGCGGGTGGTCGATGTGCCCCTGGACGAGGTGCGTGCGTCGCTGATCGCCCGCGGGATGCCGGACTGGGAGGCCGACCACTTCCGTGAGATGTACGAGCTGTTCAGCGCCGGCGAGTCCGAGTTCGTCACCGACACGGTCAAGAGCGTGACCGGCGCCGACCCGCGCACCGTGGAAGCGTTCCTCGACGAGGCGCTGGTGCCCAAGGGAGCGGCGGCGTGACCGGGTGCCTGCCCTGCGAGCTTGAAGCTTCCGACGCGGATGCGGTGGTATACCGCGACGACACCTGGTCGTGCGAGGTCGCGGACGGGTACGACGTGCCGGGCTGGTTCATCCTGCGGTTGCGGCGCCACGCCGAGGGCTGGAGCGGCCCCACCGTCGACGAGCTGGCCGGCTTCGGCCCGGTGTCGCAGCGCATCGCGGCCGCCATCAAGCGCGCCACCGGTGCCCCGACGGTGTACTTCCTCAGCTTCGGCGAGAACTACCCGCACTTCCACTTCCTCGTGATCGCCCGCGACGCCGACCTGCCCGCCGAGCTGAAGGGCGCCGCGATCATGGCCAGGCGCGCCGACAGCCGCGACCGCGATGCCGCACTCGCGGCCGGCGCCGACGTGCGCGCCGCCTTCGCTGCCACAACCTGACCGAAGACAACGCACCACCAACCCGAAAGGACGACGATGTCCACCGCATTCACCCACACCGTCGAAGGCTCCGGCCCCGCATCCGGCTTCGCTCTCACCGGCCGCACCAACATCGGTCCCGACCTGAAGGCGCGCCCCGGCGCTCCGCTGGTCATCGCGCTGCACGGCGGCACGTACACGTCCGAGTACTTCGACATCCCCACCCACTCGCTGCTGGACAACGGCACCGAACTCGGCATCCCGGTCATCGCCGTGGACCGACCCAACTACGGGCAGTCCAGTCCGCTGACGTCGGACGGCTCGATCATCTCCGCGAACGCCGATGTCCTCGGCGACGCGATCGGCTCGATCTGGGAACAATACGGGGCCGATGCGCCTGGCGTCGTGCTGATCGCGCACTCCATCGGCGGCGCGGTGGCGACCGAGATCGCCTCGAAGCCGCAGTCCTGGCCGCTGCTCGGCCTGGCCACCTCCGGCTGCCTCGTGCGCGTGCCGCCGGAGTCGGCCGGTGCATGGGCGGCCCTTCCCGACATCCCGATGATCGACCTGCCGGTGCCGCTGAAAGACCAGCTGATGTTCGGTCCGCCCGAGACGCTGGACGACGCGATGCCCGCCGCCAGCTACCCGTCCAACACGCTCGTACCCAAGGCCGAACTGCTCGACATCACCGGCGGCTGGATCCAGCGCCGCGCCGACACGTGCGGCCGCGTCGAGGTGCCCGTGCACCACCGGCAGGGCGAGTTCGACCACCTGTGGATCACGAGCCAGGACGAGGTCGACGAGTACCGCGCCGGGTTCACGGCATCCCCGGCCGTCGACATCGAGCTGCAGCCCGGCGCCGGCCACTGCATCGACTTCCACCTCCCGAGCCACCGGTTCCAGCGGGAGCAGCTCGAATCCGCCGTGGAGTGCGCCGCGCCCGCGCGGGTCTGACGCGTGACCGCGAGCGTGCTGCGGGGCGTCCGGGTCTTCCGCGACGGTGCCTTCGGCGATCCCGAAGACATCGGAATCGACGGCGGGATCCTGGCGGAGGTCGGGACGGATGCCGCGGAGGTCACCGAGGCCGCATCCGGCGGCTTCCTCATCCCCGGACTCATCGACTGCCACGTCCACCTCTACGGCCCCGAGACGCTGCAGGCGCTCGCGAGGTACGGCGTGACCAGCGCGATGGACATGAGTTCACCGGCTCCGCTGGTGGCGGCGCTGCGGGGGCTGCCCGGCACGACCGACATCCGCAGCCCGCTGATGGCGGCCACCTCCCCGGCCAGCGCGCACGCGGAGCGCATGAAGGACGTGCCGGCGGGGGCCGAGGCGCTCGTCGGAAGCGCTGGAGAGGCGGATGCGTGGGTGCAACGGCACGTCTCGCAGGGCGCGGATTACATCAAGATCGTGATCGACCTCCCCGGCTTCGACCAGGGGACGGTGGACGCGCTCGTGGCGGCGGCGCACCGTCACGGACTTGTCGTGGTGGCGCACGCGTCGCGATCGGACGCCGTCGCGATGGCGCAGCGCGCGGGAGTCGACATCCTCACCCACGCTCCGCTGGATCGCCCGATCGATGCCGCGCAGGCGGCCGAGCTCGTGGCGGCGGGGGTGATCATCGTGCCGACGCTGACAATGATGAAGGGGATCGTCGAGAATCTCCAGGCGAGGGGTATTCCGGGACCGGCATACGAGCCGGCTCGGGCGACGGTCGCGGCGGTGCGCGCCGCCGGAATGCCGGTGCTGGCCGGCACCGACGCCAACGCGACACTGGCAGCGCCGGCATCCCCGCCGTTCGGGGAGAGTCTGCACGATGAGCTCGCGCTGCTCGTGGATGCCGGTCTGACGCCGATCGAGGCGCTGGAGGCAGCCACCTCGGTTGCGGCGAAGCACTTCGGTCTCGACGACCGCGGGCGCATCGCGCCGGGACTGCGGGCGGATCTCGTGCTGCTCGACGCGGATCCCACCGTCGACATCGCCGCCACACGATCGATCCGCGGGGTCTGGTGCGGCGGCGTCCGAGTCGTGTGATCGGATGCGGGTGGGGGACGTCGCCCGTACCGTAGCGCCATGGACACCGATGCGTGGCTTCTCGACAGCGATCCGAGCATCCGCTGGCAGGTGATGCGAGATCTGACCGACGCGCCCCCCGACGACGTGCGAGGCGAACGAGCCCGGGTCGCGCACGAGGGCTGGGGTGCCGACCTCCTGTCTCGTCAGGGCGACGACGGCCTGTGGCGCGACCCGGAGGAACCGCTGTGGGTTCCGAATTTCTACTCGATGCTCGCGCTGCGCGACGTGGGGGTCGATCCCGCCGATCCGGCGGTCGACGCCGCGGTGGATCGGCTGGATGCCGCCTATCGGTGGGACGAGGAGTTCGGCGCGAAGCCGTTCTTCTCGGGCGAGGTCGAACCGTGCATCAACGGGCGCGTGCTGTCGCTGGCGGCGTACTTCGACCGGATCGACCCCGACTTGGTCGCCATGCTGCTGAGCGATCAGCTGCCCGACGGCGGCTGGAACTGCTACGCACCGCCCAGCACGGTCGGCTCGTTCGCGTCGACCATCTGCGTGCTCGAGGGCCTCGCGGACTTCGAGCACGCCCGCGGCGCCGACCCCGCCGTCAGCGAGGCTCGCCGTCGCGGCGAGGAGTACCTGCTCGCGCGCCGTATGTATCGGCGGCTGACGGATGCGTCGACCGCCGATCCGGAATTCTTGCGGTTCGTCTTCCCGCCCGGGTGGCACTACGACATCCTTCGAGGACTCGACTACTTCCGCGCCGAAGACATCCGCGACGAGCGCTTGGCCGACGCGATCGAGGCGGTTCGCGCCCGAGCCGACGACGAAGGGCGGTGGCCGGTGGACCGACGCGGCGAGATGGTCGTCCTCGACACCGGCGAGGTGCCGGGTCAGCCCAGCCGGTGGGTCACGCTGCGTGCGCGACGGGTGCTGCGCTGGTGGGACGAAGCCGGCTGAGCCGGGAAGATCCGGTGCAGCCGGGACGTTGCATCAAGGGATGCCCGCACAGCTGTTGAACCCGTCTCTCGGTGACCGGCAGGCTGCGGCATCCGGTCGTCTGCACCGGCCGTGGCTGCCGAAGCACGTTCTGATCACCAAGCCCGCCGCCGACCTGGCCCACACCGCGGAGATCGTTCGGCGCTGCGAAGCCGCCGGGGTCGAAGACATCCGCTTCCTGCCGTCGAACCGCCTCACCGGGTTGACCGGTGGCGATGCGCGCGAGACGTACGCGCGTGCGAAGGCCACGCTCGCCGTGGTCGTCGCGCCGCCCTCGCAGCTCGCGCCGCAGCCGATCCCGCCGTCCGCCGACTGGCGCATCGACCTCGCCCGCGGCTGTCCCGCGCACTGCCAGTACTGCTACCTCGCCGGATCGCTGTCCGGCCCGCCGGTCACGCGCGTGTACGCGAATCTCGACGGCGTGCTCGCGCCGCTGACAACGCACGCCGGGCTCGGACACATCACGAGCGGCACCGCGCTGCGAGGCCACGAAGGCACGACGTTCGAGCTGTCGTGTTACACGGATCCACTGGGCATCGAGCACCTCACCGGATCTCTCGCCACGGCGATCGACCGGGTCGGACGCGGGATGTACGGCGAGGACGTGTCGCTGCGTTTCACCACGAAGTTCGACGCGGTCGAGGGTCTGGTGGGCCTGTCGCACGCCCGCCGCACCCGCGTGCGCTTCTCGGTGAACTCCGACGAGGTCGAGCGCTTCGAGGGCGGCACGGCGCGGACGCCGCAGCGCATCGCCGCACTTCGCACCCTGGCCCAAGCGGGTTATCCGGTGGGTCTGACGATCGCGCCGGTGATGCCCATCCCCGGGTGGCGGGAGTCGTACGGCGCGCTGCTGCGAGACATCGCGGCATCCCTCGACGGCGTGACGGACCTCGACCTGACGGCCGAGATCATCACGCACCGCTTCACGCCTACGAGTAAGGACGTGCTGCTGGACTGGTACCCGCGCACGAAGCTGGAGATGGACGAGGGGGTGCGCACGCAGAAGCGCTCCAAGTTCGGCGGCGTCAAGTACGTGTACCCCCGCGATACCATGACCGAGATGCGCTCCTGGTTCGCCGCCGAGCTCGACCGCGTGCTGCCGTCCGCTCGCCTGCTGTACTGGACCTGAGCCCGTGGGCCAGGCCGAGAGGTCGTGGGTGCTGCACGTCGATCTCGACCAGTTCATCGCGGCGGTGGAGGTGTTGCGCCGGCCCGAGCTGGCCGGCCTGCCCGTGATCGTCGGCGGGCGTGGCGACCCGAACGAACGAGCGGTCGTGTCCACGGCCTCGTACGAGGCGCGCGAGTTCGGAGTCGGCTCCGGGATGCCGCTTCGCATCGCGGCACGCAAGGTTCCGGATGCGGTCATCCTGCCGGTCGACTTCGCCGCCTACAACGCTGCTTCGCAGGAGATCATGACGACGCTGCGGGCGCAGCCGGGCGCGGTCGTGCAGGTGCTCGGGTGGGACGAGGCGTTCGTCGGCGTGACGACCACCGACCCGGAAGGTTACGCGCGCGCGGTGCAGCAGGCGGTGCTCGAGGGCACCCGGCTGCACTGCAGCATCGGCATCGGCGACACGCTGGTTCGCGCCAAGGTCGCCACCGGCTTCGGCAAGCCGCGCGGCGTCTACCGTCTCACGCGAGACAACTGGCTCGAGGTCATGGGAGACCGCCCGACCATCGAGCTGTGGGGGGTTGGCAGCAAGGTGTCGCGCCGACTGGCACAGCTCGGCATCCACACCGTCACTCAACTGGCGTCGGCCGACCTGAACGCACTGGCGGGCGAGTTCGGACCGCGGATGGGCCCGTGGTACGCCCAGCTCGGCCGCGGTGACGGCGCGACCGTCGTCGACGACACGCCGTGGGTGCCGCGCGGACACGGTCGCGAGACGACGTTCCAGCAGAACCTGACCGAGCGCGCCGAGATCGAGCGCGCAGCCCGCGAGCTGCTCGACCAGGTGCTCGACGACGTCGCTGCCGAGGGCCGGCCGGTCGTCGGGCTCGGACTCAAGGTGCGCTACGCGCCGTTTTTCACCAAGACGTTCACCCGGAAAGTGCGCACGACGTACGACCGGGATGCCGTGCTGGCCGAGGCGATGACGCTGATCGACAAGATCGAACCCGACCGCCCGATCCGGCTTCTCGGGATGCGGGCGGAGATGGCGATGCCCGACGACGCGCGGGAAGGACACTCGCCGACCCGCAGCGGCTGGTGACCGGGGGCGGCGGACCGTCGCCGCATAGGATTCGCATAGCAGACGCATGTACGCCGGAAACGATCCGCACCTAGCTTCCTAGCATGCAGACCACTCCCCCGGCCGCGTCGCGGCACAGACCACCCGTCCGAAGCCTGATCGGCGCGACCACGGCCGTCGTCCTCACCGTTTCGCTCGCCAGCTGCGCCAGCTCGGGCGGAACCACCGCCACCGCGACGGCGCCGCTCGTGACAGCATCCGCTTCGGCGACGGCCGCGTCGAGCGGCGACGTCGTTGCGCTGGCCGAGGCGTTCGCCGCCACCCTTTCGGACGACCAGAAGACCTCGCTGTACCAGGAGTACACGCTCGCCAACGCCGAGGACTGGTCGAACCTGCCCAATGCGCTGCTCACGGGCGGGGGCGGGCCGGGCGGGGGCGGGCCGGGCGGCACCCGTTCGGGCGCCGCGACCAGCGGCGGACGCGTCGGGCTGCAGACCGACGCGCTCTCGGATGCGCAGTGGACCGCACTCGAGGCGCTGCTGGCCGCGGCCACCGGAACAACGGCGAACGAGGGATTCGACGAGATCCTGCAGCACCTCGCGGCCGACGACTACCTCGCCGACAACGGCGGCGGCAGCGACTACGGCCGCACGAACTACTTCATCGCGTTCCTGGGCACGCCGTCGGACTCCGGCACGTGGGAGCTGCAGTTCGGAGGCCACCACCTCGCTGTCGCGAACACGTACACCGACGGCGCGCTCGCCGGCGCGACACCGTCGTTCCGCGGCATCGAGCCGCTGTCGACGGTGACCGAGGACGGCATCACGGTGCAGCCCGAGCAGCAGGAGCAGGCGGCGTTCCAGACCCTGCTCGCCTCACTCGACGACGCGCAGCTCGCCGCGGCGAAGCTGTCCGAGTCCTTCAACGACATCATGCTCGGGCCGGGCAAAGACTGGGCCTTCCCCACCACGTCGGAGGGGGTGAAGGGCTCGGATCTCACCGCCGACCAGAAGGCGCTCGTGCTCGCCGCGATCGGCACGTACGTCGATGACGTCGACGACGCGGATGCCGCGACGATCCTCGCGAAGTACGCCAGCGAGCTGGACGACACGTACGTCTCGTTCTCCGGATCGTCGGCGCTGACCGACGTCGGCGACTACATCCGCATCGACGGACCCTCGGTGTGGATCGAGTTCTCACTGCAGAACGGCATCGTCCTGACGGGAGCGCATCCGCACGCGGTGTGGCGCGACAAGAACACCGACTACGGCGGCACGACCTCCTGATGCGTCGCGTCGTTCTGGCTGCGGTGGGGGTGGTGATCGCCGGCGCAGCGACCGTGTTCGCGGCGGCGCCGGCATCCGCTCACGTCGTTCCCGCGACGACCATTCAGCTCGACGTCCACGAGAGTGACATCACCCCCGCCCTGACACTGCCCGCCGCGGCTCCGCCCACCGCGAGCGGCATCTCGATCGCGGATGCCGTCGACGACGACCCCGCGACGGCCATCGCCGGGTATCTCGAGGCGCACATGCATCTCGTGTCCGGCGACGGCGACTGGACGGTCGCCGTCGGCGACGTCGCGGCGACCGACACCGAGCAGTGGGGCACCGGAGCCTTCCCGGCGGTGACCGCGACGGCGGTGCTCACCCCGCCGGACGCGGCGAGCCTGCGCTCGTTCACGCTCGACTACGACGCGATCATCCACCAGGTCGTCACCAGCGACATCTACGTCACCGTGCACAGCGACTGGGCGGCCGGTCAGGTCGACTCGGCGCGCGATCTGGGCACGATCCGACTCGACACCGTCACCGGTACCGTCGCGCCGCTGACGATCGACCTCGATGACGGTAGCGGCTGGCAGGGCTTCGTCGGCATGGTCTCCCTGGGCATCTCGCACATCGCCGACGGCACCGACCACCAGCTGTTCCTGCTCACGCTGCTGCTGCCGGCGCCGCTACTGGCTGTCGGCCGTCGGTGGCGAGGCGTCGTGCGAACCCGAACCGCGGTGCGCCGCATCACCGCGATCACGCTCGCATTCACGATCGGGCACTCGGTCACGCTGGCGCTGGGCGCGCTCGGCCTGCCGGTGCCCCAGCAGCCGGTCGAAGCGCTGATCGCCGTCAGCATCCTGATCGCCGCAGTGAACGCGATCCGCCCGCTGTCCCCCGGGCGGGAGCCGCTCATCGCGGGACTGTTCGGGCTGGTGCACGGGATGGCGTTCTCGACCACGCTGTCGTCCCTCGACCTGTCGGGCGGCCAGCTCGCGATGAGCCTGCTCGGCTTCAACCTCGGCATCGAGATCATGCAGCTCGCGGTCGTGCTGCTCGTGCTGCCACCGCTGGTGATCCTGGCGCGCACCGCCGCCTACCCCCCGATGCGTGTCGCCGCCGCTGCTCTCACCGCCGCCGCCGCGACAGGATGGCTGCTCGATCGGATCGGCGTTCCGAACCCGCTCGGAGTCGCCGCCGATTCGCTCGGCGCCGCATCCGGGTGGATCGCCGTCGTGCTGTGGACCGCGGCGCTCGCCGTGATCGTTGTGCGAGCGGTTCGCAGTCCTCGCGCCTCCGCCGGAGAGCGCGAGGAGGCGTGGCGACCGGAGTTGGACTCAGTCCGGTCCTGACGCCGGCCAGGGTTCCGCGCGGGTGTCCGGGTCTTCGACGACGACGGGTGAGGGGCCGGGGTCGTTGGCGGCGGGCACCCCGCGCGCGACACGCAGCATCGTCGTGACCATCGCGTTCGCCACCGCGATCAGCGGCACCGCGAACAGCGCGCCCGGCACCCCGGCCAGGCCCGTCCCCGCGGTCACCCCGACGACGACCGCGAGCGGATGCACCTTCACGGCGCCGCCGACCAGCAGCGGCTGCATCACGTGCGCCTCGAGCAGATGCACCAGCAGCACGCCGGCCAGCATGATGATCGCCTGCAGCGGGCCGGCGAACACCAGCGCGATCGCGACGGCGATGATGCCCGACACGATCGCCCCGATGACCGGGATGAACGAGAACAGCAGCACGACGACACCGATCGGCACGGCGAGCGGAAGCCCGAGGAAGAAGGCGACCAGCCCGATGCCCACGCCGTTGACCAGTGCGACGAGGATCTGCACCCGGACGAAGGTCGTCAGCGTGGCCCATCCGGCATCCCCTCCGGCGGCGATCGGCTCGCGCCCGCGCCGCGGGAACAACTGCACGATCCAGCGCCAGACACCCCGACCGTCGATGAGCAGGAAGATCGTGCTGAACACCGCGACGAGCGAGCCGGCGAGGATGTGGCCGGCGGTGTAGCCCACCGACAGTGCGCCGCCGGCGAGCTGCGACCCGTTCTCGCGGATGTATGCGCCGATTCCGTCGACGTATCCGGCGAGCTGGGCGTCCGAGATGTTCCACGGCGGTTGGCGCAGCGCGTCCCGGGCACGGTCGTATGCGGCCACAGATTCACGCTCGAGGCTGGGCAGGCCGATGCGCACCTGCCACACCACGAGCAGCACGAGCCCGGCGATGACCGCGAGCAGCGCCACCAGCGTGACGACGATCGCAAGCCACTTGGGCCAGCGCCGGCTCACCAGGAACGCGACGGTCGGCTGCAACAGCGCCGTGACCAGCAGGGCGACCAGCAGGGCGATGACGATCTCGTGGAACTGCACGACGAGATAGACGATGATGGCGGCGAGCAGGGCGATCCCCACCAGCCGCCACGCCCACTCCGAGGCGGCGCGGACTCCCGGCGGGACGGTGGATCGCGATGACGAGCGTTGGTCGTTGGGCAACGACATGGCTGTACTCCTTGCTTGGGACGCCTGACACTATGCGCCACGCGCCGCGGGGGGAAGGGAGTGGCATCCCGCTGTCCGGCGACGGATAATCGCGGGCTTG
>CAXTES010000024.1:0-25177 GCA_964243215.1 uncultured Microbacterium sp.
TCGAGGCGATCGCCGGCGCGCTCGGCTTCACGGTGCTCGACCTCGTCTCGGACGTCGTGGCGCAGAGCGCGCCGGCTGCGACATCCCGAGCCACGGCATCCGTCCGTGGCTACGCCCTCGCCGCGTAGCTAACCCCAGCTGTAGCCCTCTCGAGCACCCTGTCGACGAGCCCGTAGGCGACCGCGTCGGACGGTGCGAACACCCGATCGCGGTCGGTGTCGGCCCTGAGTTGTTCGACCGAGCGTCCGGTGTGCAGAGCCAGCACCTCCTCGACCTGTCCGCGTACGCGCACGAGCTCGTCGGCCTGCAGGATCAGGTCGGGGATCGCGCCGCGTCCCTCTCCAGCGGGTTGATGCAGCAGCATCCGCGCGTGCGGCAGCACGGCGCGCTTGCCGGCCGCGCCCGCCGCCAGCAGCACCGCGCCGACACCGATCGCCTGGCCGACGCACGTGGTCGCGACATCCGGGCGCACGTGCTGCATCGTGTCGTAGATCGCGAGCATCGCCGACGGGTCGCCGCCCTCGCAGTTGATGTAGAGCTGGATGTCGCGGTCGGGGTTGTCGGCATCCAGGTGCAGCAGCTGGGCGATCATCGCGTTCGCCACTCCCGCGTCGATCGCGGTGCCGAGGTAGACCACGCGCTCGGTGAGCAGGTGGGAGTAGACATCCATGATCCGGTCGCCACGCGGATGCTGCGCCACGACGTTCGGGATCGTGTAACCGGTCACGCCGCCACCCCCAGACCCGCCGGCCGCCGCAGCCGGGGGGTCACCTGCGCGAGATCGGTGACGATCTCGTCGATGAAGCCGTACTCGAGCGCCTGTGTCGCCGAGTACCACCGGTCGTGCAGCGAATCGTCGAAGATGCGCGCGAGCGGCTGCCCGGTGTCGTCGGCGATGAGCTGCAGCACCGTGTCGCGGGTGTACCGCAGATCGTCGGCCTGCACCTGGACGTCGACGGCGGATCCGCCGATGCCGGCCGATCCCTGGTGCATGAGGATGCGCGCGTGCGGCAGCGCCCGCCGCTTGCCTTTCGTGCCCGCCGACAGCAGGAACTGACCGGCGCTGCAGGCCAGGCCCAGGGCGACCGTCGACACGTCGTTGGGGATGAGCCGCATGATGTCGCGGATCGCGAGCATGCTCGGCACGGATCCGCCGGGGGAGTGGATCCACAACGCGATGTCGGATGCCGCATCCTCGGTCGCGAGGGCGAGCAGCTGCGTCGCGAGCAGGGTGCCATTGTCGTCGTCGAGCACGCCGTCGAGCATGAGCACGCGCCGCTGGTACAGCTCGCGGCGAGCCTCGCCGCCGAACGCCGGGACTTTGTCGTCTGTCATGATCACAGCATCCGCGGACGACGGATGCCGGCGATGCCCGATCCGCCGTCGGCCGATCCGCTGGCAGCCGCGCGCGCTGGCCTATCCTGTCTGCGATGCACATCCGGGTGATCGGGGCGGCGTGACCCATCGGCTGACGCTCGACCAGGCGCGCCGCATCATCGTGCGCGCCCAGCTGCTCGACGCGCAGCGACCCGGTGACGTCGTCGAGGTCGCCGAGCAGATCGGCTACATCAAGATCGATCCGACGGCGACGATCGCGCCGTGCGAGCACACCATGCTGTGGTCTCGGATCGGATGGTCGTACGAGCCGGGTCAACTGCACAAGGCGGTCGAGCTCGACCGGTTGCTGTTCGAGTTCGACGGAACCTTCCGGCCGATGAGCATGCTCCCGGTGATGCTGCCGGCGATGCGGGCCTGGCCCCGGCGCGACAGCAGTCGGCAGTGGCTCGAGGCGAACGCGACGTTCCGCGACGACGTGCTCGCGCGACTGCGCGCCGAGGGCCCGCTGTTGGCGAGCCAGATCCCCGATACGGCTCAGGAGAGCCGGCCGCCGGACGGATGGTCCGGCGCGAACCAGGTGCCGCACATGCTCGATTTCTTGATGCGGCAGGGACGCGTCGCGATCGCCGGACGCGAGGGACGCCACCGCCGCTGGGACATCGCCGAGCGGATCTATCCCAGCGACCTTCCCGAGTACACCGAGGCCGAAGCCGTCCTCGGGCTGCAGGAGCGGTGGCTGCGCGGCGCGGGGCTCGCGAAGCAGAACTCGCCGTGGACGCGGGTGGGCCAGGCGGGGGAACCGGCGACGATCGAGGGGATGCGCACCAAGTGGCGCGTCGATCCCGAAGCGCTCGCGGGGCTCGACGACGACGAAGGCGGCCGCGTCGCGTTCCTGAACCCCTACGACAGCATCCTGTTCGACCGTCCGCGCCTGCAGGAGATCTTCGAATTCAGCTACGTTCTCGAGCAGTTCAAGCCGAAGCCGCAGCGCAGGTACGGGTACTTCGCGCATCCGATCCTCCTCGGCGATCGATTCGTCGGGATGCTGGATGCCGAGGTCGACAAGGCCCGCGAGGTGCTCCGCGTGAACGCGGTGCACGAGTTCTTGCCGTTCGAAGCGGAGGAGCACGAGATGGTGCGCGCCGAGATCGTCGAGCTGGCGCAGTGGCTCGGGGTGGAGCTCGCCGAGCAGGTCTGACGGCTTGCGCCGCGCGAGCGCTTACCTAGACTTCGTGGGTATGACCGTCAGCGCTCTCCAGGAGACCTACAGGTGCTGTTGGCCGGACTGACTGCGGGCTTCGTGGCGGCTCTCGTACTTGTGGACCGCTCGACATCCGACGTCGCCAACCAGGCCACCCTGGTGCTTTTGTTGATCTTCGCGGCGGTACTCGGTGCAGTCCGTCCCCGGTTGGCCTGGCTGTCCGGGCTGCTCGTCGGCTCGACGATTGCCGCCGCCCGAGCAGTCGCCGAACTGCTCGGTATCTCTCCGACTGACGCACAAGCACCGCACACCGCGCTTGCCATCGCCGGTCTACTCGTCCTGATTGTGCCGGCGCTCCTCGCTGCGTACGCCGGAGCCGCGGTCCGCCGGTACTTGAGACGCGCGGCTGGGTCGCGGGTCGACCGAGACCCCTGAACGGCCGAGCTTGCACGTGAACCTGTGTCGCGGTGCGACCTCGCGTGAGCTCGGCAATCATCCGCCGCGATCCTGCTGACACCATGGCACCATGAGCTCACTCAGACTCACCGTTCTCGTCGTCGCACTGCTGAATCTGAGCTACTTCTCCGTGGAGTTCTTCGTCGCGTTCTCGATCGGCTCGGTATCCCTTTTCGCCGACAGCGTCGACTTCCTCGAAGACACCCTGATCAACCTGCTCATTTTCGCTGCGCTGCCGTGGACGGCGCAGCGCCGCCGCACCGTTGGTTCGGTCCTCGCGGTGGTGATCCTGGTTCCTGCGGTGGCAACCGCGTGGACGGCAATCGTGAAGGTTCTCAACCCGTACCCGCCCGCCCCGGTTCCGCTGACCGTCACCGCTGTCGGTGCTCTGGTCGTCAACGTGACCGCAGCGCTGCTGCTCGCGCGACACCGCCACCGCAGCGGCAGCCTCACCAAAGCCGCGTGGCTCTCAGCTCGCAACGATGCGCTGGCGAACCTCGCGATCATCGCGGTCGGTGTCCTCACCTTCTGGTACGCGACCGGCTGGCTCGACATCATCGTCGGGGGCGGTATCGCCATTCTCAACGCGGACGCCGCCCGCACCGTCTGGAACGCAGCGCGCCGAGAAGTGGACGCAACACCCTGACTGCTCGCGACCGATCACGCGCAGGGCTCAGAAAACGAATTCCTCACAGTGCAGGTGCCTCCGGGGCAGCCCGGCCTGCCGCAGTGCCGCGGTCACGGCGTTCGTCACGGCCGGGCCGGCGCACAGGTACACGTCGCGGTGGCGCGCGTCCGGTACCCGCGCGAGAAGATTCGCCGGCGTGATCGCGTTCTGCGGTTCGCTGGAGCGACCCGTCCAGTAGATGAGTTCGGCGCCCCGCCGGCGGGCGATCGCCTCGAGCTCCCGGCGGAAGAGGATGTCGTCGACCGTCGGCGCGCGGTAGACGAGTGTGAGCGGGCCGCCGGCGAGCGGCAGCGTCTCGAACAGCGTCCGCATCGGCGTGATACCGACTCCGCCGGCGAACAGCAGCACGCCGCGACGGGTGCGCCGCGTCTGCGTCATGGCGCCGTACGGGCCCTCGGCGAGGACCATGGTGCCCGGTTGCACCGAGTGGATGCGTCGGGATCCGTGGCCGACGGCCTTCACCGTCAACCGCAGCTGGCCGTCGGTCGGAGGGGCGGAAAGCGAGAAGGGATGAGCGGCCATCCAGCCCCCGGGGGTCAGAAAGCGCCACCGGAAGAATTGGCCGGACTTCGCATTCAGATCGTCGAGGCCGATGCCCTGCACGATAATGCTCGCGACATCCTCGCCTTCGTGCACGACCTGCACCACCCGCAGGCGGTGGCGTGCCGCCTGCAGGAGCGGAGCGATCACGCGATACCGGATCAGCAACGCGAAGCTGAGGGTGTAGAGCAGACTCCACGCGATCTGGGCCGCCGGGTGACCGGCCAGGTCGGGTCCGGCGAGCTCGTGCGAGAAGGCCAGCGCGATCGCGAGGTAGGTCAGCACGTGGATCGCGTGCCAGGTCTCGTAGCGCAGCCGCCGCCGAGCCGCGCGGGCGGACGCGATTCCGACGAGGAGGAACAGGACCGTCGCGACCGTCGCGGCGACGAGGCCGGGCATCTGCAGAACTTGGCCGGTAGAGACCGGAATCGACAGGCGCTGCGCCTCGGCCCAGGCGAACGTGGCGGCCAGACCGTGGACGACCATGAGGATGATCGTCCAGCGGCCGAGCATGCCGTGCCACCGTGACATCCGGTCGGCCCCGATGTTGTGCTCGAGCACGGGAGTGCGCGACATCAGCAGAATCATCCCGGTGACGGCGTATCCCGCCAGAAGTCCCGCGAGATGCGCAACGAGCGGAGCGTTGACGATGAGCGGACGGGGCGCGAGCGCTACCGCCAAGGCAGAGACGGCAACGGCCCCGAGCGCGAAGAGCGCCACCGATATCCGGGTGGCTCGGATGTGGTCGGTCGTGGTCGAGCCGCGATATCGGATGCGGCTAGCTGTTGATGCTTCCACGCCCTGTGTCGCGACCATCGCCGCGTCCCCTTCCGTCTCCGTTTCGAACCGGTGAATTCGGCTGCGGGTCCGTCACCTTCGCCGGCGGGGCGGCAGCGCTGACGGGTGCGACTGTCACCGGCGACACGTCCGGTCCTCCGATGCCGAGGGCGATGCCGTACACGATCGCACCGACGACGAGCGTCGCGGACGTCGTAGCCGAGACTGCTCTCCAGGCGGCCGACCGGTGCGAGCGCGGCATCCCTGTCACGATGTCGCCGAAGCCGATGAGGTCGGCGTGGGCGCCGGTGGGTGTCGCGATTCGGCCTTCGTCTGACATGCCTTCAGGGTTCTCGGTCGGTTCCAATCCCAGTCCAAGATTTGGCGACGTTCAGTAACTCCATAAGAACGACCGCCGGCGCCGACGTCAGCCGTTCCGGGGCTTCGCCGCCGGCAGGGTCAGGAGAAAGGTCGTGCCATCGGGAGATGTGCGCTCGACGCGGATGTCGCCGCCGAAGCGCACCGCGACGTCGCGCACGAGCGCGAGGCCCAGACCGAACCCTCGCCGCGACGCGCCGTCGTCGCTGCGCACGAAGCGATCGAACAGCCGGTCGGGTTCGACCCCGCGGATGCCGTCACCCTGATCGGAGACTCTCACCTCTACCGCGCCGCCCGACGATCCTCCGGTGAGCCGAACTGTTCCGCCGGTCGGCGAATGACGAACGGCGTTGTCGAGCAATGCGACTAGGGTCCGGCTCAACGCCGTGGCATCCGCGGCGACCTCGAGGCCGTCGGCGATATCGACGGCAACAGTAACCTCGGCGGCTGCCGCTCGCAGCTGCAGGGTGTCCGAGGCCGCCGCGGCGGAAGCCTGCACCGACGAGACGCCGACGGTCCGGGATGCGGGGCCTCCCGCCGTCTCAGCGGCGAGCAGCAGATCCGTCAGCACGCCGTCCATCACCGCCGCATCCTGGCGGAGGTCGAGGAGAGCGGACCGGACGTCGCCGTTGCGCTCCGCCCGATGCTGTGCCAACTGGATGCGGCTGGTGAGAGTGGTCAGCGGTGTCCGCAACTCGTGGCTCGCATCCGCTACGAATGCGCGCTGCACCCTCAGGGCTTCGGCGAGCGGAAGGGCCGCGCGGCGCGCGACGAACCACGCCACGACGCTCAGCACCGCCACGCCCACCACTCCCAGCACCACGACCAGCGGGAGGAGGTCGCCCACGTCGACGACCCGATCCGCGAAGCCGCCGCCGCGGCGACCCGGCCGATCATCGGCGCGGGAGCCGACGAAGATCACCACGACGGTGATCCCGGTGATCAGGCCGACGATGACCACCGATGCGAGACCCACCGACAGTGCCACCCGGATGGCCGATCGCTGCACCCGGCGCTGATCCGGGGTCGTCGACAGCGCCCTTCCCGTCGGAGTCAACGTGGATCCCCGCTTCGATAGCCGCGGTTGCGAACGGTCTCGATGATCTCGGGTGTCGTCTTTCGCCGGATGTAATGAACGTACGTATCGACGGTGGTCGCCGATCCGCCTGCTGAGAAGACGCTCGCGATGATCTCGTCACGCGAAAATACGTGCTCCGGGCTCGACGTCAGCAGTTCGAGGAGCTCGTTCTCGGTGGCCGTGAGCGTGATCCTGCGCTCGTTCGGCGAATACAGCGCCTGTGCGCGGGGCGTGAACAGCCAATCTCCGATCTCGCGGCGGTCACCGATCGCACGGGGTCCGCGACGCAGGGCGCGGAGCCGTGCGAGCAGCTCGCCGAAATCGAACGGCTTGACGAGGTAGTCGTCGGCGCCCAGGTCGAGGCCGGTGACGCGATCCTCGACCGACCCGAGAGCGGTCAGCATGAGCACCGGTGTCGCCAAGTGCGCGGTGCGCAGCGCGTGGACGAGATCCGAACCCGACATTTCCGGCAGGCGCCGATCGACGACCACGACGTCGTAGCGACGCGTCAGAGCGACCGACAGGGCGTTCTCGGCGTCGGCAGCGTGGTCCACGCGGTAGTGCTCGGCGAGCATCTCGATGACGATCCGGGCGATGTCCTGCTCGTCTTCGACGTACAGAAGTCGCGGCAGGTCGGATAGGTCGGCGGGATGGACGGCGAACATCGCGCAAGTATGCCAGCGGGCTCTATGGCCGCAACGCCTGGGGCGCACCGAGCAGCGGCGGCCCGGCGGCGCGACGGAAACGCGCAACGACGACGAGCCCGACGAAGACGACCGCGAACGCCAGCGCGACCCATCCCGCTCCAGCGCCGAGGCCCCCCTCCGAGCGCGGTTTCCCGAGCCAATCCGCGACGGATGCTCCGAGTGGCCGCGTCAGAACGTAGGCGACCCAGAACGCGACGACACCGTTGAGGCCGAAGAATCGGTAGGAGAGCACGGGCACCAGCATCATCGCGGCGTAGACGGCGATCGACGGGAGGTACCCCCATCCGAGCGCGACGGCGGTGAAGTCTCCGAGCGCCGTTCCCAGCGCGAAGGTGCCGACAACAGCGGCCCAGTAGAAGGCTTCGCGCCGGAGGGTGGTGACGTCGTGGACCGAGAGCGTGCGTTCCACGCGCCACCATGTGAAGAACACCGCGCCCAGCAGAACTGCGTACATCACCGCCGTCGCGGCGTACGGGACGCCCGCGACGACGTGGACGACATCTGCCGCCATCGTTCCGAAGACCGCGACCATCGCGACCGCAAACCAGTACACCTCGGGGATGTACCGCCGGCGGGTCAGTTGCACGACGAGCGCGGTCACGAAGAGGCTGAAGGCGATCGCGACCGCTAGCACCGGTGGCATCACGTGGATCGAGAAGTCCGACACGGCTTCGCCCAGTGCGGTCGAGACCGCCTTGATGGCCCAGAAGCTCCAGGACGGCTGAGGCACTCGCGATGCGGGCATGGCCGGATCTGTCAATCGTGCGCTCACGCACCTGATTGGAGCCGCCGGGCGCCAAGAAACGGCTAAGAATTCGGAGAGAACGTACGGCGGCTAGTCAGGCTGCCGCGGCTTGGTCCGTACCGGGCCGAGCCACGTGGCCACCAGCACCGCCGTGATCGATCCGGCGGCCAGGATGCCGGCGAGCACCACGATCTGGAATCGTCCGGCTTCCAGCGGGCTGATGCCGCCGAAGATCGCTCCCACGAACGCGCCGGGCAGAACCACCAGCCCCGTGGTCTTGGTCTGGTCGATGGACGGGATCAGCGCGTTGCGGACCGCGCCACGAGCCAGCTGCAGCGTCGCGGAGCGAGGCGTCGCGCCGAGCGCCAGCCATCCCTCGACCTCGTCCCAGTGATCCACGATCGCCCCGGTGAACATCCGCCCGGTCAGCGTGGCGATGCTCATCGAATTGCCGATGATGATCGCGCCGATCGCCAGGGCGTACCGCGCCGTGAACTCGAGAGCGCCGGTCGCGAAGACGATCACCAGCGCACTGATCGCGCCCGCGCCGATCGACGAAGCCATGATCATCGCGGCACGCGGCGACCATCCGATCCGACCCGTCGCCACGCTCGTCGCGACGCTGAACATGACGATCAGCGCCACACCGATCCACACCGGGCTGCCGATGACACCGGTCAAGATCACGCTGATCACGGCGAGCTGGAGCGTCCCGCGCAGGATGGCGATGGCCGGGGACCATACCCGGGGGACGCGGAAAGCCACGAGCACGACCGTGGCGACGATCGTGAGGACGGACACACCCACCAGGGAGGGTGCGATATCGCCGGGCACGGTCACAAGCGGAGCCTACTGAGGCGCGCCCGGACCGCCGCGGTTTATCAGAGGCGTCTTAGCCGGGCATCCATAGCGTCCGTGATCGTGACGGAAACCACGAAGTCGACGCCCGTGATCGCCCGACGCCAGATGCTGAGCAAAGTTCCCGAGATCACGCTGTGGTTTTGGATCATCAAGATCCTGTGCACCACGGTGGGGGAGAGTTTCGCCGACTGGATCAACATGACGCTCGGCGTCGGGTTGACCAACACCTCCTTGCTGTTCACCACGCTACTTGCCGTCGTTCTCGGTTGGCAGCTGTCCTTGAAGCGCTACGTGCCGTTCGTCTACTGGCTGACCGTTGTCGTCGTCAGCGTGACAGGCACGCTCTACACCGACATCCTCACCGACGACCTTGGCGTGCCGCTCGCACTGAGCACTGCGGTTTTCGCCGCCGCGCTTGCGGTGGTGTTCGGGGTGTGGTGGCAGAGCCAGCGCACATTGTCCATCCACAGCATCACGACGACACCGCGCGAGCTGTTCTACTGGCTCGCCATTCTGGTGACCTTCGCCCTCGGCACGGCCGCCGGAGATTGGATCCTCGAGCTGACGGGCTGGAGTCCAGGAGTCTCGGTGCTCCTGCCCGCCGGCCTCATCGTCGCGGTGATCATCGGATGGCGGCTGGGCGGGAACGCGGTGCTGTCGTTCTGGCTGGCGTACATTCTGACCCGTCCGCTCGGAGCCAACCTCGGCGACTGGATGGGTTTCCCGCCCGATCAGCAGGGCTTGGGGCTGGGCACCGCGATCACGAGCGTGATCTTCTTGTCCGCGATCCTGGCCACCGTCATCTACCTGACGGTCTCCCGGGCAGACGTGATCGACAAGGCCCCCCGCACCCCGGATGCGCAGGTCCGGTCGGAGCCGGCTGATACCAGGCGCGAGCGCCATGTGCTCGTCCTCTACGGCCTCGTCGCGGCGGCGACCGCGATCCTGCTGGTCTGGGCAGCAGCGCAGCCGCACTCGACGGCGGCCGCCAGCGAAGAGGCCGGTCCGGGCACCGCTGCGACGCTTGCGCCGGGCACATCCGCCACCGCCAACTTCCCATCGGCCGAGGTTGCCAAGCTGCGCAGCATCGTCATCGAGACGCAGACGGCGGTGCACACCGGCGACCAGTCCGCCGCCACCGCCCGCGGGAAAGACCTGGAGTCCCTGTGGGATGCCGACGTACCGACGTTGCAACCGCTCGACGCCAACGGATGGTCGGTCATCGACGGTCAGATCGACGAAGTGCTCAGTTCGATCCGTGACAGCAATCCGGATGCCGCAACCCAGGAGGAGGCGCTGACGGCGCTGCTCGCCACCCTCGGATGACCGAGGGACGTCTGATGGCCGGACCCTGAAGGGTCCGGCCAGCCGCGTGCCTCGCTTCCACCCGCCCGCCTGTGCGGATTCTTAGAGTCGAATGCGGATCGTGCCGGTCATGAGAGATCCCCGGCACGTGACGCTCCTTGCGGTTGGACTGGGGCTTGTCGCGGCGTTCGCAATCATCGTGGTCGCGGGCTTACTCATGACTGCATCCGCGCCGTGGACGGCCATGGAGATGCGCGTGGTCGTCGCCGTCAACGGCGTGCACAACAGCGCCTTCGACGTCGTTGCTCAGGCGATCAACGTCGGCCTCGGTCCCACGTTCGCTGCGATCGTGGCGGCGGCCACGATGGCGGTCGCCGGTGTGATCGCCCGGTCGTGGCTGATCGCGCTCCGGATGGGGCTGCTCATCGCACTGCCGTGGGGGACGGCCGACATCGTGAAGATCGTCGTGCAGCGTCCGCGGCCGGACTCGTCGTTGCTGTCGCACGTCATCGGCGTCGAGCCGTCGACCTTCAGCTATCCCAGTGGCCACACCGCGTTCGCGGCGGCACTCGGAACCAGCGCGATTCTCATGCTCGCGGCATGGCGGTTCCGCGCCGTCATCTTCGTCCTGGCGGTAGCGATCGCGCTGGTCACGGCATGGTCGCGGGTGTATCTCGGCGCTCACTATCCCACCGACGTCCTGGCGTCGCTCCTGCTCGTGCCGCTCGCGGTGATCGCGGTCCATCGCTTCACGGGGCAGGCGGGAGTCTTCGAACCCGGAACGGCGACTGCGGGCAGAATCGCCGATTCTCATGCTTTTCTTAGAGGCGCCTCAGAACGGGAGCACGATGGTGGAGGGGAGGGAGGATGATGTCCCCGTCCCGTCCACGGTTGATGCTCGTCGAAGACGACCCGCAGCTCGGTCCGATCATGGCCCGAGTCCTGGAAGAGGTCTACGAGGTGACACTCGTCGATGATGGCGGCGAGGCGCTCACGACCGCCGAGAAGGGACTGTACGAGGTCATGATCGTCGACCGTCGACTGCCTACCATCGACGGCATCTCGATCGTGGAGACACTGCGACGCACCGGGGTCGACACGCCGATGCTGATTCTCACCGCGCTGGGGAGCGTGCAGGATAAGGTCCGCGGGCTGGATGCCGGCGCGAACGATTATCTCGTGAAGCCCTTCGAGTTCGAGGAACTGTTCGCCCGCCTTCGCGCAATCCGGCGCGTCAGCAATGGCGAGGGGCCGTTCGTCCGTATCGGATCGTGGGAGTTCTACCCCGAGTCGCGCGCGATCTACTCGCCGTACGAAGGGCGCACGATTCTCACCGACCGCGAGAGCGAGATGTTGCGGCTGTTCGCGGTGCACCCGGACCGGACGTTCAGCCGAGATGAGATCCTTCGGAGCGTGTTCGCCGCCAATGACACCCCGGGAACGGTCGACACCTACGTGCACTATCTGCGGCGAAAGACAGACGTCGACATCGTGACCACGGTGCGAGGTCGCGGTTACCGCCTGGGACAGATGTGAAACGCGGCGCAACTCCCACCGATCCCGATGCCGTGCTGGTACGCACCGCGGCGCGGCGGGTCGGCATCTGGATCACGACCGCGGTGACCGTGCTGGTGCTCGCCGTGCTGATCGCGACGCTGTTCGTGATTTTCTCGCAGATCCCGCCGGACCGGCTCTTCCTGCCCGGCCGCCACGAGACCACCATCGACATCGACGGCGTGGACATCCTGATCGGCGCTCTCGTCGTCGGCGTCGGCGCGATCATCCTCGCTGGAACGCTGGCGTGGCTGGTCACGCGACGCGCCGTCTCGCCGCTGGTCGATGCACTGCGTCGGCAACGACGATTCGTCGCCGACGCGTCGCACGAACTGCGCACCCCGCTGGCGATCCTCGACGCTCGACTACAGGTGCTGCAGCGGGCGACAGCACCCGAAGACCCCCACGCTCAACTGGTGGGGGAGTTGCGCGCCGACTCGCACAATCTCATCGAGGTGGTCGCTGATCTGCTGGACTCGATCGACGTTCCCACGAATGGTGCCGTGACGCCGATCTCTGTCGAGCGCACCGTGCAGTCCGCCGTGTCGGCGATGCGGATGCTGGGGCGGGATCGAGGCGTTGACGTGGTGGCGGCGCAGACGCCGCCAGATGTGACCGTCGCGATTCCGGAGGCCAGCATGCACCGGAGCCTGGTCGCGCTCATCGACAACGCCGTGAAGCATTCACCCGCGGCATCCGTCGTCTCCCTGTCGACCACGTGGGATCGCTCGTCGGTCATGATCGCCGTCGCTGACCAGGGACGTGGAATCCAGGGGATCTCATCGGACCGCGTCTTCGACCGGTTCGCGCGGTCGTCCGACGCTGTCGACGGTGGAGGGAACGCGCGAGTCGGATTCGGAATCGGTCTCGCGCTCGTGCAGGACACCGTCGGCCGGTATGGCGGCACCGTCGAGGTGACGCACACCTCGCCATCCGGAACCACGATCACCCTGGCGCTGCCCCGGTCGAAGAGCTGAAGGACCGCAAAACTGCTGCGGCCATCCGGTTTCGCGCACGATTCTTCGCGGGATCTTCGAGAGCAGCCAGAACGCTGAGGGGACAGTTCGAGCGGGCGGGAGTATCGGTGATACTGGCATTCAGACGACTGGCTCGGATGATCGGCGCTGCGGCAGCTGCCCTCGTCCTCAGCACCGGCGGCATGATTCCGCCGACACCGCACTTCACCCCTACCGTGGGTGGCGGCGCGGCCGTTGAGAGCAGTCAGATGGAACGCGCGGAGGATGGCGGATTCGAACCCCTGTCTTCTCGGGTGAGAATGAATCATTTTGAACCGTGATCACGCGGGTTTTTGAGTTAGCCCTTGCTTCGGCCAACGAGGTTGCACGCTAGGTCATCGACGCTGTTGCCACGGTTGTGACGACGCGCTCGACGACGTCGGCCAGCAGCTGTTCCAGAGAAGCTGTGGCGCCGGCGGAGAGCCATCGTTCGAGTGTCGTGTCATAGACGGCGACCGCGATGCGGCCGGCGATTTCGGCATCGAGAGGACTCAGGCCGCGACGCACGAACGCAGAGGTAGCGGCGTCGTGCAGGATGGCGAGCTTTCGAAGTTCTCGTTCGCGCAGTCCTTCATCGGATTGGACGATCGTTCTGCGCCGGAGGAGTTCGCCGCGGTAGGTCTCGAGCCGGGGGAGCACAACGGTTTGCAGACCGCGGAGGATGACGGCCATGGTGGGCATTGCAGGGTCAGCTTCGTCTACGACTCGTGCAACGACGTCCGGCAATTCCTCCTCCCCGACGAAAAGCACTTCGCGCTTGTCGGCGTAGTAGCGGAAGAAGCTCCGGGTCGTGAGGCCGGCGCGTTGCGCGATCTGGGGCACGGTCGTGGCTGCGAAACCTTGCTCGAGGAACAGGTCGATGGCCGCCTCGTGCAGGCGACCAGCCGCGTCGGGTGCCCACCTCGTCATGAGAACACCGTACTTGACGACACGCCGTGTCATCGGTCACACTCACGACACGGCGTGTTATCAGCCGTCGATACCCGAGGAGACGTCCATGAGCGAATCCAACCTGCCCGTGCTGGTCATCGGATCAACCGGCTTCGTCGGCCGGCGAGTGGTCGCCGCGCTCGAGTCACAAGGCCGCGCAGCTCGAGCCATGGCTCGTGCGCCGCAGAAAGCTCAAGACTTGATCTCCGATCTGGTGAGCGTGGTGCCGGGCGACATGCTCGATGCCGCAGCGGTGCGCCGAGCGGTCGAGGGGGTCGGTGCCGTTGTCTTCTGCGTCCACACGCTCTCGCAACAGGCCGGCGCATCACACGAGCAGGACTACATGGATGTCGAAGCGCAAGGGCTCCGCAACGTCGTTGCCGCGTGCAGGGCGGCCGGTGTCAGCCGGGTGATCTACGTGACCTCGATCGGGGTCGCCGAGCACGGTACGAGCAGCTGGTTGCGCGGCCGATGGCGGACCGAGCAAGCTCTGTTCGCGAGCGGCCTCGATGTCACTGTGCTACGCCCCGGCATGATCGTGGGGCGTGGCGGCGACGGGTTCGGCATCGTCGCTCGCGGGGCGACGTCGAGGTTCGCGTTGGCGGTCGCGGGGCCCCGCCAGAGGTTCCGCACCGTCGCGGTCGACGACCTGGCTCACGATGTGGTCGATGTGATCGGGATGCCCGCCGCGGTCGGGGCGGCCTTCGACGTGGGGTCAGACGACGTGCTGACGATTCGGGAGATGACGCAGATCGCGGCGACCTCGATCGGCCGGCGCCCGGGTGTGACGGTGTTCATCCCCGGTGGTCTCGTCAGGCGACTGGCGCCACTGATCGAGCGTGTCGGCCGGGTACCCCGAGGCGCGATCTCCGGATTCATCGGCGACGGGCAGCGGGAGGACATGACGGGCGACCCCACGCGCCTCCGCGCGATTCTCGGACGAACCGACCGACCCTTCCTCGCTGCAATAGCCGGGCAGCTGCCCTGACGTTTCATGTCGCCGGGGTCCAGCGTGGTGTGTCCATGCGAGAGCGTCACCTACCACGCGACTCACCTGTCGCCTATGACGCGACTCATCACACGGCGGAGGATAGGGGATTCGAACCCCTGAGGGCTTGCACCCAACACGCTTTCCAAGCGTGCGCCATAGGCCACTAGGCGAATCCTCCAGGACCCCGAAGGGCCGCACGACAGCTTACCCTGACCCGCCATGCGACCCGAGGCGCTGCCCGTTTGGTAACCGCAGCCCGAGGCCGCCGGCGCTCGACCGCAGCGAAATGCGGGTGCGGATGACCAACACCCGCATTTTCGTGCGGTCGAATGTCGGGCCCTCACGTTCGACCGCACCAAACTGCGGGTGCGGATGCCGGACACCCGCACTTCGGCGCGGCCGAAACCGGCGCGAAGGCCGCGATGCCGATCGGCGCGCTCGAACCCAGCGACGACCGCGATACCTGTACTCAGCGCGCCTCGGCGCGCGTCCCGATCCATCCGAGCGCCGGCGCGACGTACCGCGCGAACGACTCGACGAGCCTCAGGTTGAACGCCACGCCCAGCTGGGACGGGATCGTCAGCATCAGCCTGTCGGCGGACCGGACCGCCGCGTCGTCCAGCAGCTGCTCGACCAGCGCATCCGGCTCGCCGGCGTACGTCTTGCCGAAGGTCGACCGCATCCCATCGATGACGCCGATCTGGTCGCCGTCCTGGCGGCCTCCGAAGTACAGCGCGTCCTCGGCCGTGGTGATCGGGAAGATGGACCGGCTCACCGACACCCGCGGCTCGCCCTCGTGGCCCGCCGAACGCCACGCCGATCGGAACGTGTCGATCTGCTCGGCCTGCAGGATGTCGAACGGCCGCCCGTCCGCGGAGGTCAAGAGCGTCGACGACATGAGGTTCACCCCGGTGCGGCCAGCCCACTCGGCCGAGTCGGCGTTGCCGGCGCCCCACCAGATGCGCGAGCGCAGACCGGGCGAGTACGGCTCGATCCGCTGCATCCCCGTTCCGCCGCCGAACGGGCTGTACGGGTCGCGCTCGGCGAGACCCTCGCCCTCGACCGCGCGCAGGAACGTCGCGAAGTGCTCGCGGGCGAGATCGGCGCCGCGTTCGTCTTGCGACCCGGTGTACCCGAACGTCTCGTAACCGCGCACGACCGACTCGGGTGACCCGCGGCTCACGCCGAGCGCGAGCCGTCCGCCCGAGAGCAGGTCGACGGATGCCGCTTCCTCGGCCAGGTACAGCGGGTTCTCGTACCGCATGTCGATGACGCCGGTCCCGACCTCGATGCGTTCGGTGCGGGCCGCGATCGCCGCCAGCAGCGGCATCGGCGACGACTGCTGCCGCGCGAAGTGGTGCACCCGGAAGTACGTTCCATCGACGCCCAGGTCATCCATACCCTGGGCGAGGTCCACCGCCTGCAGCATCGAGTCGCCGGCCGACAGCATCCGCCCCGCGCCCAGGGGGCCGTAGTGTCCGAACGAGAGGGTTCCGAAGCGCTCCATGATGGGTGCAACGGTAGTCCGATCGCATCCATTCCGATGAATGGATGCCGCGAGCGACCGCACCTGCGGTCGCCAGCGACTACCCGACCAGCCGCGCCGTAGCCGCCTCCAGCTGGGCGAGTCGGGCGGTGGGATCGCCGGTGATCTCCACGGCCTCGCCGCCGCCGGTGATGTCCGGGTCGTCGACGAGATCGAGGAGCGCGTCGTTCATCGCCTCGCGCAGCTCCGGGTCCTCATCGGCGCCGACCCGGATGCCGCCGGCCGAACTCAGCGGCAGAACCACGAGCAGATCGACGCGCTGCATCGCCCGGGCAGTGATGTCCACGCCGCGGCGGAACAGACTGGCGTCGCGGGTCGGCCGCCCGAGCGTCTGAAGCGCGTCGAGGTAGGCGAGGAAGTCCAGCGGTCCTCGCTCGGCGATCACGGAGGCACCCGGTGTCAGCTCGAGCAGTCGCGCGGCCGACAACCGCAACTGCGCGAAGAACGTGCCGGCGTCGGGCTCGTCGAACGCCGAATCGACCAGCTCGAAGGGGTCGGGCAACACGAGATACTCCGGGTTCGCTGCCGCGAAGTCGCTGATCAGCGTCGTCTTGCCGGTGCCGTGCGTGCCGGATACGACGATGCGCATGGCCGCAGTGTACGAGCAGGCCGACTGGACTCGAAGCGACACCGGCCGCCCGGCGCTAGCCTTCACTACGTGAGCGAACCAGCCCGTCCCTCCTTCCGGGTTCGAGCGGCCAAGCGATTCGAGCCGATCGCCAATGCGCTCGCCGGTCACCGGTGGCTCCCGCTGTGGGCGATCATCAACCATCGCGGCCGCCGCAGCGGCACGGCGTACGCCACCCCGATCGCCGTCGTGCCGGCCGTCGACAGGGGCACGATCCTCATCTGCCTGCCCTATGGTCTCGACACGAACTGGGCGCGCAACGTCGTCGCGGCCGGCGGCGCAACCCTCCGCTGGAAGGGCCGCGAGCAGCGCGCGACCAATCCCCGCATCCTCGACGCCCGTCAATCCACCGTCCTGGCCAAGCCGCTGTATCGGTTCGTCGTGCGTCGTATGCCGGGCGCGATCGCGCTGACGCAGGTGGATTAGCGAGGTCGGGTCCACTGCCGGCGCCGGTATCGCTGAGCTATCGCCATCGTCTCACCGTGCCGACCGCGCGCCCGAGATTCCAACCCGATCCGGTCGTCGACGATATATCGTTGAGTATCGTCGAACCCACCTCGGGTGACGGCGCAGAGGAGGTTCATCATGAGCGGTTGGAACATGGGAAACATGTTCGGCACCGGCGGCGGCAGCGGCAAAGCCCAGAGCTGGCCCGGCAACGGTGTGCTGCAGGAGGCGATGGAGCAGCTGCGCGGGATGTTCGAGCAGAAGCCCGGCACCCGCATGCAGCGAGGCGACGTGCGCGCGGCGGTGCTCGCACTCCTGGCCGAGAAGCCGATGCACGGCTACCAGATCATCAACGAGATCGACGAGCGCAGCGGCGGGTCGTGGAAGCCGAGCCCCGGCTCGGTCTATCCGACACTGCAGCTGCTGGCCGACGAGGGTCTGATCAGCGTCGAGGAATCCGACGGCCGCAAGACTTACTCGCTCACAGCCGAAGGACGCGAAGCCGTGGATGCCGCCGGCGGCAAGTCCGCACCGTGGGAAGGCAGCGGAGCCAAAGACAGCGGCCGGGCCAGCTCCCTGGCCAAAGCCGGCGTCGACCTGGCCCAGGCAGCTGCGCAGGTGGGTCGGTCAGGGAACCCGGAACAGGTGAAGCAGGCCGTCGCCGCGCTCGACGAGGCGCGCCGTAAGCTCTACAGCATCCTCGCTCAGGACTGACCGGGTGCCCCCAGCACGTCGGCGTCAAGGAGTTTGATGACCGACGTCGGCAGCATGCGCGCCCGCTACCGCAGGATCACGCGGTTCGCGGCGCGATACTTGGTGCAGGCGTGGTGGTACGAGCTGTTCCTGCCGCGCCTGGGCCTCGCCAAGTTCTCGGCGCGCGGCCGATCCGCGCGACTGCGGCGGATCGCGAAGCGCTTCCACGCGCTTGCGGTCGACCTCGGCGGGCTCATGATCAAGGTGGGCCAGTTCCTCTCCGCCCGGCTCGACGTGCTCCCGCCCGAGATCACGAAAGAGCTGGAGGGGCTGCAGGACGAGGTTCCGCCGGTGCCGTTCCCGGCGATCCGCCAGCTCGCCGAAGCAGAGCTGGGCGTACCGATCGAGCGGGCGTTCTCGTTCATCGACCCCACGCCGCTGGCGGCGGCATCCCTCGGTCAGGCCCACCGCGCCAGGCTGTCGGATGCCGACGCCGCAGACACCGGCCTGATCGACGTCGTCGTCAAGATCCAACGACCCGGCATCGACCAGGTCGTCGACGTCGACCTGCGGGCGCTGCGTCGAGTGGCCGGGTGGCTCAGTCGCGTGCGGATCGTCGCCGACCGCGTCGACACGCACGCCCTGCTCGACGAGTTCGCCGCCACGAGCCTCGAGGAGATCGACTACCTGCACGAGGCGGCCAGCGCGGAACGGTTCGGCGAGGAGTTCGCCGGCGACGACCGGGTCAGCGTTCCACAGATCGTGTGGGAGCGCACCACTCGACGCGTGCTGACGATGCAGGACGTCACAGCGATCAAGATCAACGACGTCGAGGCGCTCCGAGCCGCCGGGATCGATCCCTCGGCGGTTGCGCTGGCTTTCGCCACCGTCATGTTCGATCAGCTGTTCATCCGCGGGTTCTTCCACGCCGACCCGCATCCGGGCAACATCTTCGTCACACCGCTGCGGACTCCGTCGGCCGCTGACCGTGTCGGTGCATCCCCCGCCCGGTCGTGGAACTTCGCCTTCATCGACTTCGGGATGATGGGCGAGGTCCCCGAGAGCCTGCGCCGCGGCCTGCGGCGGATCCTCATCGCCGCGGCATCCCGCGACGGCAGGGGGCTCGTCGACGGCATCCGCGAGGTGGGTGTGCTGCTGCCGTCGGCCGACACGGGCGAGCTCGAGCGGGCGATGACCAAGCTGTTCGGCCGATTCGGCGGGATGGGATTCGCCGAGCTGCAGGAAGTGGACCCGCGCGAGTTCCGCGCGTTCGCGATCGAGTTCGGCGATGTCGTGCGCTCGCTGCCGTTCCAGCTGCCCGAGAACTTCCTGCTCATCATCCGCGCGATGTCGCTGACGTCGGGGATGTGCAGCTCGCTCGATCCCGCCTTCAACATCTGGGATGCCATCGAGCCCTATGCCGGTCAGCTGATCCGCACCGAGGGCGGCAACGTGGTGCAGGCGTTCGCGAAGCAGGTCGTCTCGGTGGCGGGCGTCGTCGCGCGACTCCCGCAACGACTCGACAACCTGACCACGCGGCTCGACGAGGGAAGGGTCGTGACCCAGAGCCCGCGCGTCGAGCGTCGCATGTCGCGCCTGGAGGGCCTGGGCCGCCGGATCATCTCGGCGATCCTGTTCGTCGGACTGCTACTCGGCGGCATCCTGCTGCGGTCCTCGGACGCGGTGTTCGGCACCGTCGTCATGGCGATATCGGTGCTGCCGTTGCTGCACACCCTGTTCGCGGGCCTGCTCGGCCGGCGCGGGCCTACCCTCTGACGGCCTATCCTCTGACAGCCCGGTCAGGTCGCGGTCAGAACCCGAAGCTCGGCGAGCATCTCCCGTTCGATGACCGCGAGCTCGCGCGTCTCGCCTTCGGCGATCCACTGCGTGAACGCGACGTGAAAGATCGACATCCCGGTGGCGGCCGCGACGGATGCGGCGGGCTCGGTCACGCCCCGCGCACGCATCGCGGTGGTCAGGGACGCGCGGAGGCTGTCGAGTTTGAGCATCTCGCGTTCACGCAGCGCCGGATTCGCGTCGATCACCGTCTGACGTGCGCGCGACCACGGACGGCGCTCGGCGTCGAAGAAGGTCGCGGATGCCTCGAGCGCCGTGGCGACGATCGTCAGCGGCGGTCCGTCCGGTGCGGATGCCAGGCCGTCGACGAACGCGGCGGCGAGGTTGTCCTCCGCGTCGAACAGCACCTCCCGCTTATCGGCGAAGTGGCGGAAGTAGGTGCGCTCGGTCACTCCGACGCGGGCGGCGATCTGGTCGACGGTGGTCGCCTCGTAGCCCTGCTCGAGATAGAGGTCGAGCGCCGCGCGGCGGAGTCGGTCGCGCGTGCCGGGCTCCCACCTCACCATGGCTCCACTGTACTGATGACAGTCGCTGTCGTCAGGGGTATGCTGATGTCATCCACTGACGTCAGTGGCTGACATCTGCGCTGGCGGCACACCCGAAGAAGAAGGAATCACGATGAAGGTCTTCGTCACCGGAGCATCCGGGTGGATCGGCTCCGCCACCGTCGATGAGTTGCTGCGCTCCGGCCACGAGGTGCTGGCGTTCGCGCGGTCGGACCGGTCCGCGGCATCCCTCACCGCCAAGGGAGTCGTCGTTCGCCGGGGCGACCTCGACGATCGCGACAGCATTCGCGCCGGAGCGGCCGAGGCCGATGCGGTCGTGCACCTCGCGAACAAGCACGACTGGGCGCATCCCGAGGTTTCGAACGCCGCCGAGCGGGGAGCGGTCGAGGTGATCGGCGACGAGCTGCGCGGCTCGGGCCGCGCATTCGTGCTCGCATCCGGCATGGCGGGGGCGCCCGGCAAGGTGCAGACCGAGGAGGATGCCTCGCCGCACCACGGCCCGGGATCCATGCGCGGCGGCAGCGAGAACCTGGCGCTGGAGTACGTCGATCGGGGCGTGCGGGCGCTTCCGGTGCGCTTCGCGCCGACGGTGCACGGCGCAGGCGACCGACACGGCTTCGTGGCCACGATCGCGAAGACCGCCCGGGAGAAGGGTGTGTCGGCCTATGTCGGCGACGGCAGCAACCGCTGGCCGGCTGTGCACGTGACGGATGCCGCGAGAGTCGTGGTGCAGGGGCTCGAACAAGCGCCCGCGGGCACCATCCTCAACGCCGCCGGCGAGGGTGGTGTCGCCACCCGCGACATCGCCGAGGCGATCGGCGATGCGCTCGCGATTCCGGTCACGTCGATCGACGCCGCGCAGGCCCAGGAGCACTTCGGCTTCCTCGGGATGTTCTTCTCGATGGACATCGCGGCGTCCAGCGCCCGCACCCAGGAACTGCTCGGATGGAGCCCGTCGGGCCCGACCCTGCTCGACGACATCCGCGCCGGGCATTACCCCGGCTGACCCGCTACGCCGGCGCCGGCGCGGTGTCGCGCTTGGGCAGCACCCATCCCTTGCGGGGGAAGTGGCACGTGTACCCGTGGGGGTAGCGCAGCAGGTAGTCCTGGTGCTCGGGCTCGGCCTCCCAGAACGGACCGGCGTGCTCGATCGTGGTCACGGCCTTGCCGGGCCACAGGCCGGAGGCATCCACATCGGCGATGGTGTCGCGGGCGACCTGCTCCTGCTCGGGGTCGAGCGGGAAGATCGCGGAGCGATAGCTCGTACCGACGTCGTTGCCCTGACGGTTCATCGTCGACGGGTCGTGGATCTGGAAGAAGAACGCCAGGATGTCGCGATACGACGTCTTGGTCGGGTCGAAGACGATCTCGACGGCTTCCGCGTGACCGGGGTGGTACCCGTACGTCGCGTGGTCGTTCGATCCGCCGGTGTAGCCGACGCGCGTCTGCAGCACGCCCGGCTGACGGCGGATCAGGTCCTCGACGCCCCAGAAGCAGCCGCCCGCGAGCACCGCGGTCTCGGCGCCCGGAATCTGCGTGATGGTTCCCTGATCGGTCATGATGCCTGCTCCTTCGAAGCGACGTCGGCGAAGAGTGCGCGGTACTGGCCGTAGCCGGCAGCGTCCAGCTCCGACACGGGGATGAACCGCAGCGCGGCGGAATTCATGCAGTATCGCAGGCCCCCGGCATCCCGCGGGCCGTCGTCGAAGACGTGGCCGAGGTGACTGTCTGCGGCCGCCGAGCGCACCTCGGTGCGCGTCATCCAGAACGTGCCGTCGGTGTGCTCGCTGACCGCGGCGGCGTCGATGGGCTTGGTGAAGCTCGGCCATCCGGTGCCGCTGTCGTATTTGTCGGTCGACGAGAACAGGGGCTCGCCCGACACCACGTCGACGTAGATGCCCGCTTCGTGGTTGTCCCAGTACTCGTTGCGGAACGCCGGCTCGGTGGCGTCGTTCTGCGTGACCTGGTACTGCGCGTCGGTGAGGCGGCTGAGCGCCTCGGGGGTCTTGCGGTAGTCGTTGCTCACGATTTCTCCTCGGATGCGCCGCTGGCTGCGGCGTCATAGATGTCAACGCGCTCGGGTTCCATTTTGGTCCCGATGGTCGGCAGCACGATCCGCGACGGGTCTTCACCCCCGAAATGGATGCGGTGGCGCCCGGAGTTGACCGTGTCGTGGTGACGGGCGTAGACCGACGGCGGGTAGTCCATGATGTCGCGACCCTGGATGACCAGGATGAGCGACTCGCCCTCGTCGAACACCGTGCCCGACGGCAGGATCTCGATGGTCACGGCGGTCGCGGCATCCGGCGCCATCGGCAGCGCCCGCTCGTGTGCGAGCACCGGCAGGTACGATTCCGAGCGCTCGTCGTCCAGCTCGCGGTGCGACACCCGCAACCAGCCGACGGCGACCGGGCCGTCTTCGAACTGCGCGTAGTACGGGAAGCCGACGACCTCGCCGTCCGCCGTGCGCTTGAACAGGCCGACGAACAGGTCCATGTCGTCCGCGTCGGGTGCCGAGACCTGCAGTTCGGCACGCGCGTGTCCGGCGACCACCGCGCGCTGCGAGAAGCGATGCTCGAACACGGCACGGTGGTCGCGCAGGCCGCTGCCGCGCCCGTCGTAATCGACGTATCCCTCGTCTGACGGCGCGAGAGTATCGAGGGTTCCGCCCGGCCCGAGGTGCAGCGCGGTGTAGCTCGTGTCCGGGATCGGCCATGCCTCGGCCGCGTGCACGGTGCCGCGGTAGTACGCCTCGCGCACCTCGAACAGCACGGTCGGGCGATCCTCCCACCCGTTGTCGTCGCCCTTGAGGAAGCGGTCGAAGAACATGCGCTGTCGTTCGACGTTCTCGGGCAGGTAGTACTCGGCCCACTTCTTGCGGCCGTGGATGTCGAGCCACTTCTGCGGTGATCCGAGACGGCGGAAACCTTCGAGCGTGCCCCGGGTGTGCAAGCCCTGGTCGGACCAGCTGCCCACGACCCACGCCGGCACCCGGATGCGTTCGAGGTCGGCGGCCTTCGACCGCCAGAAGTCGTCGAACCACGGATGCTCGGCGGTCTCGCGTTCCAGATCCTCGATCTGCCCGCGGGCGGCTCCCCAGCGCTCCCAGATGTACGGCCAGAACGACGTCTCGGGGATGCCGCCGTGGCGGGCGACCTCACGATAGGTGTCGCTCCATCCCTCCCACGGGTTGATCGCCGCCAGGTGCGGCGGATTCAGCTCGGCGACCCGCCACTGCGAGACCGTGAGGTACGAGACTCCGGACAGTCCCACCCGGCCGTTGCTCCACGGCTGCGTGCCGGCCCATTCGATGAGGTCGTAGAAGTCCCGCGCCTCGTCGGGAGAGTCGTAGGTCGCCGGCCCGGTCGCATTCCAGGTGCCCGGGATGTCGGCGATCACGATCGCGTACCCGTTGGGCACCCAGTAGTCCGGGTCGGGCGCTTCGAATGTGGTCAGCTCGCCGATGTGCTCGGGCCGCACGCCGCTGCGAGGGTAGATGACGCCGATCGGCGCCGGGTTGTGCTTGCCGTAGGGCGACCACGCGATCAGCACGGGCGCGGGCTCCCGACCCTCCCGGCGGTAGATGTCGGCGACGACGGTGCGTCCCGCGCTCGTGGTGACGACGACATCCCGGTCGATGACCATTCCAGGACGCCGCTCGACGCGCGGATCCAGAGTCTTCGCACCCCGCGATTCCGGCGTGCTGCGCGGCGGACGGAACCGGTACTCGAACGGTTCAGCCATCGGCGTCGGGCCTCGCCGACGGGAACGCGCGCGACGTCACGCATCCATTGTCACTCAACGCCGCCTCGGCCCCAACCGACATAGGCTCGATCCGATGTCCATCCGACCCACCCCGCGCACCGTAGCCTCCGCCCTCGCCATAGACATCGCGCTCGTCGTCGTCTTCGCCGCCATAGGCCGAGTCAGCCACACCGAGCGGCTCACCGTCGTCGGCGTCGGCGAAACCGCTTGGCCGTTCCTGACCGGACTGATCGCGGGCTGGCTCGCCACCCTCGGCTGGCGAGCACCGCTCGCCCCCGTCCGCACCGGGCTGGGCGTCTGGGCGCTGACGCTCGCCGGAGGGATGCTGCTGCGCGCCGCCTCGCGCCAGGGCGTTGCCGTCGCATTCGTCGTCGTGGCCGGCGTCGTGCTGCTGCTCTTCCTCGTCGGATGGCGCGGCGTGGCCACAGCGATCCGTCGACGCCGAGCCGTTTCCGAGCCTGCGAGTGGATCGCGATGACAGCACGAACGCTTCCCGACGGCGCGCTACTGCGCGACGCCCGACGAGGCGACGAGTCCGGCATCCTCAGCCGCATCCAGGCGCTCGCCGAGTACGAGCACGAACCGGATGCCGTCGAGAACACCGTGGAAGCGCTCACGGAGGCCCTTTTCGGCCCCGACTCGAAGACGTTCGCCCTCGTGGTCGAGCGGGAAGGGGAAGTCGTCGGCATCGCGCTGTGGTTCATCACCTACTCGACGTGGACCGGCAGGCACGGGATCTGGCTCGAGGATCTGTTCGTCGACGACGATCAACGAGGACGTGGATACGGCAAGGCGCTTCTCGCCGCGTTGGCGGCGATCTGCGTCGAGCGAGGCTACCCCCGCCTGGAATGGACGGTGCTCGACTGGAACGCGCCGTCGGTGGCGTTCTATCGCTCGGTCGGCGCTGCGCCGCAGGATCAGTGGACGACCCAACGCCTGGTCGGCGCGCCGCTGGCAGCGCTCGCGGCCGCGTCCGGGTAGGTCCCGTCCTGACCCGCGCTCGGACGTGCCCCCGTCGGTGCACCCACCGAGACTCCACATCGGACCCGAGACTGCAGCGCTGCGCCCGAGTCTCGGGGGCGATGTCGATTCTCGCGGACTGTGGGGTCGGGTGCAGCACCAGCACCGCAACAACGATCAGCGGCACTGACCGCGGCTCAACGAAGTACA
>CAXTES010000024.1:25187-25671 GCA_964243215.1 uncultured Microbacterium sp.
CCGATACTCCACATCGGACCCGAGACTCCGGCGCTGCGCCTGAGTCTCGAGGGCGATGTCGATTCTCGCGGACGGCGAGGGTCCGGCAGGCTGGGGCACGAGCACCGCAACGACGAGCAGCGGCGCTGACCGCGGCTGAACGGCGGGGTCAGTACCAGCCGGTCGATTCGGAGTGGGACCAGGCGTCGCACGGCGAGCCGTAGCGGCCGGAGATGTACCCGAGGCCCCACGCGATCTGGGTGGCGGCGTTGGTCTGCCAGTCGGCACCGGCGCTGGCCATCTTGCTGCCCGGAAGCGCCTGCGGGATGCCGTAGGCACCGCTCGAGCGGTTGTAGGCCTGGTAGTTCCAGCCGGATTCGCGGTCCCACAGCGAGACGAGGCATCCGAACTGGTCGTCGCCCCAGCCGTAGTCGCCGAGCATGCCGCGCGCGGTGGCCTGCGCGCCTGCCGGGCTGTTGTCGCCGCTTCCGCCACCGGAGGCGTA
>CAXTES010000025.1:0-25532 GCA_964243215.1 uncultured Microbacterium sp.
TGGGTCCGATCAACGCCATCTACCAGGCGATGACCAACAAGTACCTGACGAACCGCGGCATCAAGGACCTGTCGGAGTCGCACGTGTGGGCGTTCCTCGGCGACGGGGAGATGGACGAGGTCGAATCGCGCGGTCAGCTCCAGGTCGCCGCGAACGAGGGCTTGGACAACCTGATCTTCGTCGTGAACTGCAACCTGCAGCGTCTCGACGGTCCGGTGCGCGGCAACGGCAAGATCATCCAGGAACTGGAGGCGTTCTTCCGCGGGGCGGGGTGGAACGTCATCAAGGTGGTGTGGGGTCGTGGCTGGGACGAGCTGCTCGCCGAAGACGACGGCGCCCTCGTGCACCTCATGAACACCACTCCGGACGGCGACTTCCAGACGTTCCGGGCCGAGGACGGCAAATTCATCCGCGATCACTTCTTCGCACGCGACGAGCGCACCGCCGCGCTGGTGAAGGACTGGTCCGACGAGGAGATCTGGAGCAAGCTGCGCCGCGGCGGCCTGGACTACCGCAAGGTGTACGCCGCCTACAAGACCGCCGTCGCGCACAAGGGCCAGCCCACCGTCATCCTCGCCAAGACGATCAAGGGCTACGGCCTGGGGCACCACTTCGAGGGGCGCAACGCGACGCACCAGATGAAGAAGATGACGCTCGAGGATCTGAAGCACTTCCGCGACTCGATGCGCATCCCGGTCTCGGACGCGCAGCTGGAAGAGAACCCCTACCTGCCGCCGTACTACAACCCCGGCATGGACGACGAGACGATCCGCTACATGGTGGAGCGCCGCCGCAGCCTGGGCGGCTTCCTCCCGGAGCGGCGCACCCATCACGTGCCGATCACGCTGCCTGCCGAAGAGACGTACGCGGTGCCCCGGAAGGGCTCCGGCACCCAGGAGGTCGCCACCACGATGGCGTTCGTGCGGCTGCTCAAAGACCTGCTGCGCGCGAAGGACTTCGGCAACCGGATCGTGCCGGTCATCCCCGACGAGGCGCGCACGTTCGGCATCGATGCGTTCTTCCCGACCGCGAAGATCTACAACCCGCACGGCCAGAACTACACATCGGTGGATCGCGAGCTGCTGCTGGCGTACAAGGAGAGCCCGCAGGGTCAGATCATGCACGTCGGCATCAACGAGGCGGGAGCGGTCGCGGCGTTCACCGCCACCGGCACCTCGTACTCGACGCACGGCGAGCCGCTGATCCCGGTGTACGTCTTCTACTCGATGTTCGGATTCCAGCGCACCGGCGATGCGCAGTGGGCCGCCGGCGACCAGATGGCCCGCGGATTCGTCATCGGCGCGACCGCCGGCCGCACGACGCTCACCGGCGAGGGCCTCCAGCACGCCGACGGCCACTCGCAGCTGCTGGCGGCGACCAACCCTGCCACGGTGTCCTACGACCCGGCGTACGGGTACGAGATCGCGCACATCGTGCGCACCGGACTGGATCGGATGTACGGCGGCAGCCATCCCGACCCGAACGTCATGTACTACCTCACGGTCTACAACGAGCCGATCGTGCAACCGGCCGAGCCGGAGGGGGTGGATGTCGACGGCATCGTCCGCGGCATCCACCGCATCTCCACCGGCGAGGGCGACGGTGCCCGTGTGCAGCTGCTCGCCTCCGGCGTCGGCGTGCCGTGGGCGCTGGAAGCTCAGAAACTCCTCCGCGACGACTGGGGCGTTGCGGCGGATGTCTGGTCGGTGACGTCGTGGACCGAGCTTCGGCGCGACGGACTCGCCGTCGACGAGCACAACTTCCTGCATCCGGAAGACGAGCCGCGCACCGCGTACCTCACCGAGAAGCTGCGGGATGCCGCCGGCCCGGTGATCGCGGTCAGCGACTTCATGCACGCCGTTCAGGACCAGATCCAGCCGTGGGTGCCGAACCGGTTCGTCTCGCTCGGCGCGGACGGATTCGGCTTCAGCGACACCAGGGCGGCGGCACGGCGCTGGTTCAAGATAGACGGTCCGTCCCTCGTCGTACGCGCACTGCAGGCGCTCGCCGACGACGGCGCGGTCGACCGCGGGCTGTGGGGACAGGCGATCGAGCGGTACCGTCTGCACGACGTCAACGCCGGCACGAGCGGCAACGCGGGCGGTGAGAGCTGACCCCTCGCATGTCCGAAGCGTCGCCCATGGACAAGGCGGAGACGCTCACCTGGCTGCGGCGCATCTCGGGCGACCTGGCCACGGTGACCATCAAGCGCCTCGAAGACACACTGCCGTGGTACGCCGAGATGCCGCCGGCACGCCGGTCGGCGGTGGGGCTGGTCGCCCAGGCCGGTATCACGTCGTTCATCCAGTGGTACGAAGATCCGCAGTCGACGCCGTGGATCGCGTCGGACATCTTCGCCGCCGCCCCCCGTGAGCTGTTGCGCAGCGTCAGCCTGACCCAGACGCTGCAGCTGATCCGCGTGACGGTGGAGGTGACCGAGGAGCGCGTCGCCGACAGGGGCGGGGACCTGCGTGAGGCGATCCTGCTGTACTCGCGCGAGGTGGCGTTCGCCGCGGCCGATGTGTACGCGCGGGCGGCGGAGGCTCGAGGGCTGTGGGATGCCCGGCTCGAGGCGCTCGTGGTCGATTCGATCCTCACCGGCGAGGCGGACGAGGAGCTGCCGAGCCGGATCGCCGCGCTCGGCTGGCACGGGCACGGCGAGGTCGCGGTGCTCGTGGGCACCACGCCGCCGCAGTTCGACGTCGACCAGTTGCGCCGCACCGCGCGCAAGCTCGGCGTCGACGTGCTCATCGGCGTGCAGGGCTCCCGGCTCGTGCTGGTGATCGGCCGCGCGCAGCTGCCCGGACGCGAGGACATCGAACCGGAACTGCCGTTCCCCGAGATCGCGCGACGACTCGAGCCCGGGTTCGGTGACGGCTACCTCGTGCTCGGTCCGACCGTCCCGGCGCTCGTGGAGGCGAGCCAGAGCGCGCGGGCGGCACTGGCGGGCTTCGCCGTGGCCCGCGCGTGGCGGAACGCGCCGCGACCGGTCGAAGCCGACGACCTGCTCCCCGAGCGCGCGCTGGCCGGGGACCCGCTGGCCAAGCAGACGCTCGTCGAGCGCATCTTCCGGCCGCTGCAGGCCCACAGTGCCGACCTGGTCACCACGCTGTGGACCTACCTCGACAACGGTCGGTCGCTTGAAGCCACCGCGCGCGAGCTGTTCGTGCATCCCAACACCGTCCGATACCGGCTCAAGCGGGTGTCGGACGTGATCGGGTGGGACGCCACCGGCCCCCGTGAGGCGCTGATCCTGCAGACCGCGCTGATCCTCGGGGCGATCGGGACGGATGCCTCGCGCCGCCGCCCGCCGGCCGCCCGGCGCGCGCGATGATCCTGTACACCGCGCACAAAGCATTCGGGCATTTCTGTGCGACGCTCGCCAGATTGCCGTGCGTGTTCCTTGACAGGATGGGATCGTGATCGTCGCCGTGTTCCCCGGGCAGGGTTCGCAGACACCCGGGTTCCTGTCGCCGTGGCTGGAATTGGACGGCGTGCGTGACCGCCTCGAGCGGTACTCGGATGCCGCGGGTGTCGATCTGGTCGCCGCGGGCACCGCATGGGACGCCGATGCGATCCGCGACACGAAGGTCGCCCAGCCGCTGATCGTCGCGGCGAGCATCGTGTCGTGGGCCGCGCTGACGGATGACTCGGCCTCGGGTCCGGCGGGGGTCGCGGGGCACTCCGTCGGCGAGATCGCCGCGCTCGTGGCGGCGGACGTGCTTTCGGCGGACGACGGGATGCGCCTGGTCGGCATCCGCGGGCGTGCGATGGCCGAAGCAGCCGCCGTCGAGCAGACGGGCATGAGCGCTGTGATCGGCGGCGATGAGGACGGCGTGGTCGCGCGGCTACACGAGCTGCACCTGACCCCCGCCAACTACAACGGCGGTGGGCAGATCGTCGCGGCCGGAGCCGCTGCCGGACTCGCCGCACTCGCCGACGCTCCCCCGCCCGCAACCCGCGTGATCCCGCTGCAGGTGGCGGGCGCATTCCACACCCGGTATATGGCCCCCGCCGTCGACACGTTGCGTCGTGCCGCCGCCGAGGTCGAGGCATCCGATCCGGGAATCACGCTGTGGACCAACCACGACGGCTCGGTCGTGCGCGACGGCCGACGGGCCCTCGACCTGCTGATCGACCAGGTCGCCTCGCCGGTGCGTTGGGACCTGTGCATGGCCGCGTTCGCCGGCGCCGGGGTCACGGGGATCATCGAGCTCGCTCCGGCCGGCACCCTCGTCGGGCTCGCGAAACGGGCGCTTCGCGGCGTACCCACCGTTGCCGTCAAGACGCCGGACGATCTCGCGGCCGCCGCCGCCATGCTGAACGGAGACGCGGCATGACCGTGACGTTGAACCAGCCCGCCGGGCCGGCGCACACGCGCATCTACTCGTACGGGGCGGCGCGCGGCGAGAACGCGGTGCCCAACGACGACCTGATCGGCCCGATCGACTCCAGTGACGAGTGGATCCGCCAGCGCACCGGGATCATCACCCGGGTGCGCGCCGACAAGGACACCACGGCGATCGAGCTGGCCACCGACGCCGCCCGCGAAGCCGTCGAGCGCGCCGGCGTCGCCGCGTCGCAGATCGATGCCGTGATCGTCGCGACGATCTCCAATCCCAAGCAGACCCCGTCGGTGTCCGCGATCGTCGCGGACCGGATCGGCGCGACGCCGGCGGCCGCGTACGACCTGAACGCGGCGTGCGCGGGCTTCGCCTACGGGGTGGCGCAGGCGGATGCCCTCATCCGAGCCGGTGCCGCCCACTACGCGGTGGTCGTGGGCACCGAGAAGCTGAGCGACGTCGTCGACCCGACCGACCGCAGCATCTCGTTCCTGCTCGGCGACGGGGCCGGCGCGGTCGTGGTGGGGCCGAGCGACTTCCCCGGTATCGGCCCCACGGTCTGGGGCTCGGACGGCTCGAAAGCCGACGCTGTCGGGATGAACCACACCCTCACCGACTTCCGCGACGGCACCGCCCCCTGGCCGACGCTGCGGCAGGAAGGGCCGACGGTCTTCCGCTGGGCGGTGTGGGAGATGGTCAAGGTGGCGCGCGAGGCGATGGAGGCGGCGGGCGTGCAGGCATCCGATCTGGCCGCGTTCGTGCCGCACCAGGCGAACATGCGGATCATCGACGAGTTCGCCAAGCAGCTCAAACTCCCCGACACCGTCGCGATCGCCCGCGACATCGAGACCACCGGCAACACGTCCGCGGCATCCATTCCGCTGGCCACGCATCGCCTGCTCGAGGAGCACCCCGAACTGAGCGGCGGGCTCGCCCTGCAGATCGGATTCGGCGCCGGGCTGGTGTTCGGCGCGCAGGTGGTCGTGCTTCCGTAGCGGCCGCGAGCCCGACCCTAGACTGATCACGGCCCGGCGCGGGCTGCAGACCTGACAAGAAACAGGAGACACCATGGCATTCACCAACGACGAGGTCCTCGCCGGACTCGCCGAGCTGATCACCGACGAGACCGGCATCTCGGGCGACGAGGTCGCGCTCGACAAGTCGTTCACCGACGACCTCGACATCGACTCGATCTCGATGATGACGATCGTGGTCAACGCCGAGGAGAAGTTCAGCGTGACGATTCCCGACGACGAGGTCAAGAACCTCAAGACCGTCGGCGACGCCGTCACCTACATCTCGTCCAACCAGGCGTAGCGGGCGGCGAGGCGCGATCGCGCCCCGCCGGACCGCGATACCCCCCGAGGAAACATGAGCACCACACGCATCGTCGTCACCGGTATCGGGGCGAGCTCGCCGATCGGCGGCACCGCGCCCGACACCTGGTCCGCCCTGCTGGCCGGTGCGTCCGGCGCACGCACGCTCGAGCACGAGTGGGTGACGCGGCACGAGCTGCCCGTCACATTCGCGGCCGAGGCGCTCGTGCGTCCGGAGACCGTGCTGGAGCGGGTCGAGACCAAGCGGCTCGACCCGTCCAGCCAGCTCGCGCTGATCGCGGGCCGGGAGGCGTGGGCGGATGCCGGATCCCCCGAGGTCGAGCCGGAAAGGCTCGGCGTGGACTGGGCCACCGGCATCGGGGGCGTGTGGACGCTGCTGGACGCGTACGACACACTGCGCGAACGCGGTCCGCGGCGCGTGCTGCCGATGACCGTGCCCATGCTGATGCCCAACGGGCCGGGGGCCGCGATCGGCATGGATCTCGGTGCCCGCGCGGGCATCCGCACCGTGGTGTCGGCGTGCGCGTCGAGCACCGAGTCCATCGTCAACGCGTACGAGCACCTCGTGCTCGGGTACGCCGACGTCATCATCGCGGGCGGCTCGGAGGCGGCGATCAACCCGCTGCCGGTCGCCGCGTTCGCCTCGATGCAGGCGCTGTCGCGACGCAACGACGACCCGGCGGGCGCCTCGCGGCCGTACGACGTGACCCGTGACGGCTTCGTGCTGGGCGAGGGCGCCGCCGCGGTCGTGCTCGAGACCTACGAGCACGCCACGGCGCGCGGCGCCACGATCTACGCCGAGTTGCTCGGCGGCGCCGTGACCAGCGACGCCTACCACATCACCGCGCCCGACCCGGAGGGCTCGGCCGCGTCGCGCGCGATGCGCCAGGCGGTGGAGCGGGCCGGCCGCAGCCTCGACGAGGTCGCCCACGTGAACGCGCACGCCACGAGCACCCCGGTGGGCGACATCGCCGAGTACAACGCCCTGCGCCGGGTGTTCGGCGATCACCTCGACGATGTCGTCGTCTCGGCCACCAAGGCCTCCACCGGACACCTGCTCGGCGGTGCCGGCGCGATCGAGGCGCTGTTCACCGTGCTGGCGCTGCGCGAGCGCACCGCGCCGCCGACGATCAACCTGACCGAGCAGGATCCCGAGATCCCGTTGGATGTCGCGACCGAGCCGCGCCCGCTCGGCGACGGCGATCTGCTCGCGATCAGCAACTCCTTCGGCTTCGGCGGACACAACGCCGTCGCCGCCTTCGCCTCGGTCTGAGATTCAGCCGACCTTGTGGAGCCAGACGACCGGTGCGTCGTCGCTGGCATGCCGGAAGGTTTCGAGCTCCTCGTCCCACGACGCGCCGAGGGCGATGTCCAGCTCGCGCTGCAGCTCCACGGCATCCCCCGCAGCCAGCTCGATCGCGTAGCGGATGCGGTCCTCACCGATCACGACGTTGCCGGCGCTGTCGGTCTGGGCGTAGTGGATGCCGAGGTCCGGCGTGTGCAGCCAGCGACCGCCGTCGCTGCGCGGCGTCGGATCCTCGGTCACCTCGAACCGCAGGTGCTCCCACCCGCGGATCGCGGTCGCGAGCGCGGCGCCCGTCCCCGCCGGGCCCTCCCAGTAGAACTCGGCCCGGCGCGCGCCTGACAGCACCGGCTGATCGGACCAGTCGAAGCCGACGACGTGGCCGAGCGCCCGCCCGACCGCCCATTCCAGGTGGGGGCACAATGCGCGTGGCGCGGAGTGTATGAAGATCACTCCACGCGCCTGTGGTGTCGCCATCGTCTCTCCGTTCGTCAGGTTCGTCTTCCCCTACGACCTGACCGGACAGCACGACGATGTTCGGTTGTGCTAGCGCCATTATCGCCCACGGATGCCGGGAATGACAACGTTGTGATTTCCCGTGTCGCGGCTTCCCGTCGACGACGAAGGCCCCGGTCCACCGGACCGGGGCCTTCGTGCTGGATGCGGGATCAGGCCTCGCTCATCACCGTCTGCTCCACCTTGCCGCGGGCGGCCAGCGCTGCGGCCCGGGCGGCGATCCGCCGGGCCTGCTCGGCCTGCCCCTCGTCCAGGACGTCCTGGTCCACCTCGACGCTGTCGATGTGGCCGCGGCCGTTGTGGGAGGCGATGTACGCGTCCAGTTCGGGGCCGGATTCCCATGACGTGATCAAGCAGTAGCGCGGCTCGGCGCCGCGGTGGGTCGCGGCGTGCCACAGCCGCTGCGTGTCGATGATCAACTGCGCTCCGGCCGGCAGCGCGATGCGGGTCTCACCGCTCGGATCCGTGCGGTTCTCGCGCAGTACGAAGAAGCTGTCGGTGTCGTCGGTGAGGTTGAAGAAGCCTCGGACGACCCAGCCGGTCCCGTCGGGGTTGAGCCGGTTGTTGTCGTCCTGGTGGAGGTTGTAGAGGCAGTCGGCGTAGGTGTTCGGCTGCAGCTCGATGACACGGCAGCGGCCGACGTTGGCGCCCGGTTCCTGGGCGCGACGGGTGAGATTCGGCGCCTTCTGGACCTGCGACTCGATCCACACCCCGTCCTTGTCGGTGCGGGGGTTCTTACCGTGCCAGAAGCCGTTGCACTCGATCTCGCCGTCTTTCGAGGCGATCGGCGCGAAGCGTGTGTCGCCGGACGACTTCCAGTCGACGTATTCGATGTCGAGCCATTCACTCGGATCCAGCTCCTGGTCGTACCGGTCGAGCACCACGTAGCCGGTCTCTTCGAGAGCGGCGGATTTGATGTAACTCATGATTGGGGATCATGACCTTTCGTAGGGGGCCAGCGCGTTTTTACAGGCCCGACTTAGGCAAGCCTATCCCGGCACCTTAGAGTGGACAGGATGCCCGCGCCCGACCAGACCACTCCGTTCGGCGACCGATCCGGGGCGGTCTCGACCGCCACCAACATCGATGCGACCGCCGTCAACACCGTCGCCTGGCTCTCGTCGCCGCAGCTGTCGATCGTCGTGCCGGTGTACCAGCGCCAGTACCGGTGGGACATCGGCGGCTGCGAGCAGCTGCTGTCCGACATCAGCGCCGTCGCCGACGAGGATGACCGCGACATGCATTTCATCGGCTCGATCCTGTCCACCGCCAGCAGCGCCGGAGACGCCGAAGAGCTCGTGCTCATCGACGGACAGCAGCGCATCACGACGCTGATGCTGCTGGTCGCAGCGCTGCACCACACGGTGCGCGCGGACGATCCGGCACTGGCCCGCGAACTCGAGCGGGTCCTCGTGCGCGAGTCGGATCCGTCGCGGACGAGGCTGCGACCGCACCGCGCGTGGGCGGACGTCTACGAAGACGTCGTGCTCGACCGGCGGTCGTCGGCCGCCGCGGACGATTCCCGCTTCGACGACAACTACGCGTTCTTCCGCAGCCAGATCAGCCGGAGCGAGGTGCCCCGCATCTGGCGGGGCGTGCAGAAGCTCGAGCACGTCGCGATCACCCTCGGCACCGGGGCGAACGCGCAGCAGATCTTCGCGAGCCTGAACTCGACCGGCGAGCCGCTGCGCGACCACGAGCTCATCCACAACTACCTGCTGATGGGGCTCACGCACGCCGAGCAGCGCCGGATCGAGGAATCGTTCTGGATGCCGATCGAGCGCAACACCGGCGAATCCATCGGCGGATTCTGGCGGCACTACCTGGTGATGACCACGGGGCGAGAGGTCGCCGTCGCCGGTGAGCACGGTGTCTACGAGGCGTTCCGATCGCGGTTCCCGCGCCTGGATTTCGACACCCTGCTCGATCACGCCGGCCGGTGGCGCGAGTACTCCGAGATCTACCGCATCCTGCTGCAGCCGTCCGAGTCGGAGGACGTGGAGGTGAGGCGCCACCTCGCCTATGCCAACACGTTCGGGCGCGGGATGTACCCGCTGCTCATGCGCGAGTATCGCGACTTCACGAGCGGTCGACGCGACCGGACCAGGCTGATCGATGCGCTCGAGCACGTGCAGTCGCTGCTGCTGCGCCGAACCGTCGTCGGTCTGGGAAACGAACGGCTGGTGGCTCGGCTGTGCCGAGCGCGCGACGAGAGCCCGCATCGCCTCGCCGACGCGATGGCGCGCATCACCCCATCCGACGAACGCGTTCGCGTCGCTCTGCGGTTCGGCGATCTGCCGCACGCCGCCTATGTGCTGGGACGGCTCGCCGGCGTCGCGACCCCGAGGGGGCTCGACATCGAGCACATCTTCCCGCTGGCGCCCGCGGACACCTGGAGCGGTGACGGGCAGCGCGTGTGGGCCGACTACAGCGACGACGAGCAGAACAGTCATCGCGCCCTCGCTCAGACGTTGGGAAACGTCGCGCTGCTGGAGGAAGCCCTCGCCGAACGGGCGATGGATGCGACGTTCCCCGCGAAGCGCGCGTTGTACGCGTCGAGTTCGATTCCCGCCACGCGCGAGCTGGCCGCCGTATCCGGATGGGGCACGGCGGCCATCGCCGACCGCACGGCGCAACTGACGGCCCAGTTCGTCCGAGTGTGGCCGAGGCCGGCATCCGTCGGCATCGACGACGACGGTCTGACCCCGATCCTCGACGCGGTCAAGCGGCGGGGATGGCCGCGGGGCTGGGAGCGCGAATTCGAGTACACCGAGTACAGCGGCGAGCACTGGGAGGTGCACGACGTGAAGCATCTGTTCAACCGGGTCTTCAAGCGGCTGTGGGCGGACGCGCGTGAGGAGGTCGTCGCCTTCAGCGCGCGCCGTGGCGGCCCGATCTATCAGGCGCAGGCGTGGAACGGTCAGTGGGACGCGCTCGACGACGGCAACCACCTGTACATGGGGTGGGATGCCAAGTACATGCTGACGGCGTTGCAGGGCGTGCTCGACGAAGCCGGACTCGCCCCGGAGGTGTTCGTCAAGTACTCCTACACCGCCGCGGCGATGTAGCTCACGCGATCAGTGTCACGTCGACCTGGATCTCGGCGGCGAGCCGCTCCAGCTCGTCTTTCAAGCCCGCCATGTCGACCGCTGCTGGCACCGCGGCGGTGATCGTCGCCTCGAACAGTCGGCCGCCGGCCATCGCGGCATCCCTCGTCTCGGTCGTCATCTGCTCGATGCTCAGCCCCTGCGCGTCGAGCGTGGTGGAGATCTCGCGGACGATGCCGGGATGGTCGTTGCCGAGCACCTGCAGCTCGAACCGGCGGGCGGGCTGCTCGTCAGATCCCTCGTCGCTGCGGTAGACGGTCACGTCGAGGAGGCCGTCGAGCGCCGAAAGCGACTGCCGCAGCTCCTCGGCGCGCGACGCGGGAACCGAGATCTCGATGATGCCGGCGAATGCGCTGGCCAGTTCGGCGAGCTGGCTGTTCTCCCAGTTGCCGCCGTGGGCGGTCACGAGATCTGCGACGGCTGCGACCAGTCCGGCCCGGTCGTTGCCGACGACGGTGACGACGAGCGTTGTCATGAGCCACAGCGTAGCCGTGGTGTCGGCGCGACGAGGTCTGGTGTCGAGCGACGGGAAGTAGGTGGCCGTCGCGGCGTTAGCTCATGTCTCGAAGACGCACCTTCCGGCGGCGTCGAACGTGCATTTTCGAGACACGAATGCCGAGGCGGTCGACGGGTGTCCCGCAAAAGCAGGTTCCGGATGCCGGGAGTGTGCATCTATGGGACATCACCCGGGCAGCGGACGCGTGCGCTTCGACATCGTGCACGAACCCCGCGACGGGACCGCGGGCGACCGCCGGTTCGTGGGGCGGGTGGGACTTGAACCCACGATCGTCGGGTTATGAGCCCGCTGCCTTGACCAGCTTGGCCACCGCCCCGGATCGAGCCTACCGGGCAGTCGTTCCCGCGCCGGGCGGTGCGACAATCGTCGAGTGGATGTCGCGGGATGGCTCGTCCTGGGCGCTGCGGTGGCCGTCTCGATTGCGATCGTCTCGGCCAGCCCCGCACTCGCGCGGGATCTGCGTCGTCGGCGACAGCGCGGTGCGACCGGCTCGTTCGGCGGTATCGGGGGCGGGTTCGACGCGGTGTGGCGGCCGACCGCCCAGGATGCGCACGCCGATTGGGAGGCCCAGGTCGAGGTTCCGGCACCGGCTCCGATCCCCGGCGATAAGGGCCGCATCGTCGGCGACCGCATCGTGCTCGACAGCAAACCTGGTTGAAACCGCTAGGAGACTCTCGGCTCGTCGTCCTTATCGCGCACCGGCGGATCGGGCCACACCTTCGCCACCGCCTCGGTCACCCGGACCGACGCCGTGCGCGGATGCGCGTCATCCACGTCCCCACTGCCGCGCTCGATCGGCAGCTCGCGACTGTCGCTGACAACCTGCGGATGGTGCCGGGCGAGCTGGAACACACCCCACACCGCGACGGCGCCGACGATCGCGAAGGCGATGTCGGCCCACAGCGGCGCCTTCTCGGCCTCGCCGAGCACGATGAGGCCGATGAGGATGGCCACGATGGGGTCGATGACGGTCAGCCCGGCGATCACCAGGTCGGGCGGCCCCGACGAGTAGGCGGTCTGCACGAAGTAGGCGCCCACGATGGCGGCGACGAGAAGCGCCGCGAGGCACGTGAGGGTCAGCCACTCGAAGTCCTGCGACTGCAGCCGGCTGATGACCACCTTCGCCAGGGTCGCCACGAAACCGTACATGCCGCCGGCGGCGATGATGTAGAACAGCGCGCCGACGCGGGCGCGCAGCCAGAACCAGAGTCCGGCGAAGATGATCGTCACGCCGAGCAGGAGCAGCAGGATCGTGATGAGTTGGCGGTCCGAGATCGGCGTCTCGGTGGCGAACAGCGCGGCGATCGTGACGAAGACGAAGATGCCCCCCACGCAGGCGGCGATCGCGATGAGCGACTGGCGCGTGGGATTGTGCCCGCTGATCCGGGCGTTCAGCAGTGTGGTGATGACCAGGGCGATCGCGCCGAGGGGCTGCACGACGATGAGTGGTGCCCTCGACAACGCCCCGAGCTGACAGATGATCGCAAGTGCCAGCATCCCGGTGCCGATCACCCACGACGGCCGCGTCAGGAGCTTGAACAGCTGCCCGCCGCTCAGGCCGTGGTCGGCCGAACTGCCGCTCAACCGCTCGACCTTCGTGACGCCGCGGTGCTGATACTGGGCGCCGAAGGACATGAAGACCGCACCGAGCAGGGCCAGCGGGATGCCGATGAGGATGCCGGGATCGCGGAACACACCGACCAGCTGGTCGGTCACATTGTCGACCACGCTTGCCGGGATCACGCTTCGACGATACTCGGCGGCCGCCGGATAGGCTCGTGGACGTGGCCGTTCTGCCGATCCGCATCCTGGGCGACCCGGTGCTTCATACGGCCGCAGCGCCCGTGGATGAGATCACCGACGAGGTTCGCGAGCTCGTCGCCGACATGTTCGAGACGATGGATGCCGCGCCCGGCGTAGGACTGGCCGCCCCTCAGGTGGGTGTGTCCAAGCGCATCTACACGTTCTCGTACCAGGACGACGACGGCGGGTCGTGGCGCGGCGTGCTGATCAATCCGGTGCTGTGGATGCAGCCGCTGGTTCCGGGTGCGCCCGACCCCGACGACGAGTCCGAGGGATGCCTGTCCTTTCCGGGGGAACGCTTCGCGCTGCGCCGCTCGGATCGGGTGCTCGTGACCGGAACCGACCTCGACGGCGAGCCGGTGCACCTGGACGTGGATGGCTGGCGGGCACGCATCATGCAGCACGAGTTCGATCATCTCGACGGCATCCTCTATCTCGACCGGCTCGGCGACACCGAGTGGAAGACCGTGCAGAAGATCGCCCGCAAGCGGGGCTGGGGTGGCCCGGGCATGTCATGGATGCCGGGCGTCGACGACATCGAACCCTGACGCGAGCCGCGCTGCGCGGGGCGGGGCACCGACGGAGATGGCTCCCCCACTTGGACTCGAACCAAGAACCTATCGGTTAACAGCCGATCGCTCTGCCAATTGAGCTATGGAGGAATGCGCCGCGTCCCCGCGGGCAACCACCCCATGGTAGCAAAGGCGGGCTGCGACCTACGACGCCAGCAGGCGCTCCTGCGCTCCCAGTCCCGGCGTCCACACCAGGTCGGCGGTGCCGTGGCCGTAGGCGACCGCGTGGCCCGAGCGCAGCACCAGCACGTCGGCACCCAATCCGGCGATGACATCCGGCTCGTTCGACACGACGAGCGTCGCCATCCCGTAGCCGTCGCGCCGGCGAAGGATCGCCTGGCGCGCGGCCTCGCGCACCTCGACATCCATGTTGGCGTACAGCTCGTCGGCGACCAGGAGCCGCGGCTGCAGCACCAGCGCGCGGGCGAGCGCGACGCGCTGGCGCATTCCGGCGCTCAGCTCGTACGGATACTTCGGCGCGGCGCCCAGCGGCAGCATCAGCTCATCGAGCAGGGTCGCGACGCGCACCGCCAGCGCGCGCTGGTTGACCCGCTTGTCGCGACTGGTGATCGGGCCGCCGATCACCTCGGCCACTGTCAGGCGAGCCGGCAGCCGGGCCGCCTCACCCTGCGGCAGGTACCCGGTGACGTAGGTGTGCAGCCGGTGGGCGCGCCCGGGACGGCGCACCGGGATGCCGTCCACCTCGGCCGCCCCGCCGACGACGGCGACGCCGGGCTCGTCGGCGCCGGCGAGCACCGCAGCGAGAGTGGACTTGCCGGAACCGGTCGGTCCCATCACGGCGAGAGCGTGGAACGGCGCAAGGGTGAAGGTCACGCCGTCGACGACCCGGTGGGCGGCGCTGCCGCGTGCGATCGACAGATCCGTGCAGCGGATGGCGAGGTCGGCGTCTTCGCGGCGGGCCATGGGTTCATCCTGCCCTGCGCGCGGCGGGTGCGCCACCGCGGCTACAGGTCGTCGGCGAGCCGGGTCCGCTCCGCGTCGAGTTCGCGCAGCCGCAGCCGGATGGTCCGTCCCTCCTCGGAATCCGGCGGCACCCGCTGGATCGCGCCGAGCAGGTCGCGCTTCTCACGGTCGAGGCCGCGGACGATGAGGCTCTTCGCCAGGCCCTGCGTGGAAACCAGCGCGTGGTCGTCGTCGCGCGCCGGGAAATCGCCGGTGAGCAGTTCGGCGGCGAGGGACCGGAACGGCTCACGGACGGCGGATACGGCATCCGCCGCCCATCCCGGGCGGGAGCGGTCGGAAGCCTCCGCCACCGACTGGCGCACCGCCTCGAGCGCGGGATGCCGCATCGGCAGGTCGAGCGCGCGCTGCACGAGCGCGGGGTCGACGCGGTGACCGTACTGCAGGAACCCCATCAGCGCGTCGCGCTCGACGGCGACGTCGCCGCCGCGAGGAAGCGAGGCGAGGGTCACCCGGACGACCGGTTCCGCCGCGGCCCCGGTCGCGACGATCGGCTGGGATGCGCCGGGGCGCTCACCACTGCGGCCTGCGCGATCCACGGCGCCGGTGACCTCGCGCAGGTCCATGCCCAGGCGCCGGGCCAGCACGTGCACGTAGCCGCGCCGGACGGTGTCGTCGCGGATGTCGGCGATGATCGACGACGCGGCCCGCAACGCCGCCGAGCGTCCCTCGACGGTGCCCAGATCGAAGCCGCTGAGGCGCTGATCGATGACGAACTCGAACATCGGCACCTTGGCATCCATCAGCGCGCGCACCGCGCCGTCGCCGCGTTTCAGGCGCAGGTCGCAGGGATCGAGGCCCTCGGGGCCGACCGCGACGAAGCTCTGCACGGTGGCGTGGCGGGTCTCGGCGAACGCGCGGACCGCGGCCTTCTGGCCGGCGGAATCCGGATCGAAGGTGAAGACGATCTCGGCCGCCGCGTCGTCGCCCGTGATGCGACGCAGCATCGTCATGTGCTCGGTGCCGAAAGCCGTCCCGCAGGTGGCGACGGCGGTGGTGACCCCGGCGAGGTGACACGCCATCACGTCGGTATAGCCCTCGACGACCACGACTCGCCGGGTGTCGCCGCGGGACATGTCGCGTTTGGCCAGGTCGAGTCCGTACAGCACCTGCGCCTTGCGGTACAGCGGGGTCTCGGGCGTGTTGAGGTACTTCGGTCCGTTGTCGTCGTCGAACAGTCGACGCGCGCCGAAGCCGATCACCTGCCCCGTGACGTCGCGGATCGGCCAGATGACCCGGCCGCGGAACCGGTCGTAGACACCGCGCTGGCCCTGCGACACGAGCCCGGCGGTGAGCATCTCCTCACGGGTGAACCCCTGCGCGGTGAGGGCGTCGAGCATTCCCGACCAGCCGCGCGGGGCGTAGCCGACGCCGAAGTGCGCCGCGGCGCCGGCGTCGAAGCCGCGCTCGCCGAGGAATCCCCGGGCCGTCGCGGCGTCGGTGGTCATCAGCTGCGCTCGGAAGAACTCCGCGGCGGCGGAGTTGGCCGCGTACAGGCGGGTGCGACCGGATGTCTCGGGAGCCGCCGCGCCGTCTTCGTAGTGCAGAGCGAATCCGATACGACCGGCGAGACGCTCGACGGCCTCGGTGAACGACAGGTGGTCCATCTGCCGCAGGAACGTGTACACATCTCCGGACTCGTTGCATCCGAAGCAGTGATAGAAGCCGACCTGGGGGCGCACGTGGAAGCTCGGGCTGCGCTCGTCGTGGAACGGGCACAGTCCCTTGAGCGATCCGACGCCCGCCGGCTTGAGCGCAACCCGCTCCCCGATGATGTCGGCGATGTTCGTGCGCGACTTGACCTCGTCGACATCGGCCTGCTGGATGCGGGGCATCAGGGCCCCTCGGCGCGCTCGCGGGCCGGGCGGCGTGCGCCGGGAGCCCAGATGCCGACGGATGCCGCGTCCACGGCTCCGATGAGGCGTCCGTACCACGCGATCGCGGATTGGTCGGTGAGCGACGCCACCTGGTCGACGATGACCCGGCGGCGCGCGGCATCCGTTGCGGCCGCGTCGAAGTCGGCGCGGTAGACGGCGTCGAGCTGTTCGGGGTCGTCGGCCAGCGCTGTCGCCAGCCGCCCGAGCACGCGCCGCTGCTCCCGGTAGAAGACCTTCCGTCCCTCGATGGAGACCACGGTCGCCCCGATGATCCCCTTGAGCACGGCCATCTCGGTTTCCACGGTCCGCGGCACTACCACGTGGGCACGATACCTGGTGAGGATCGGGCCCGGGTACGCGTCGCGAGTGGCGGTCGTCGCGGCTCGCGCGAACCGGCCGATGAGGTCGCTCGTGAGGTTCTTCAAGCTCGCCAGCGCGGCGCGCGAACCGTCGAACGACGTCAGCCACTCCGGCATCCGCGTGAGCCGGTGCATCGCGTCGTCCAATTCGTCCCGGGCGAAATCGTAACCGACCCAGGCCTGGACCGCCCCGAGCAGCCCGCCGTGCTCGCCCGGGGCGCCCAGGCGCGCCGGATCGAGGTACCGGTTCGTGATCGCGTCCTCGAAGTCGTGCACGGAGTACGCGATGTCGTCGGAGAGGTCCATCACCTCCGCTTCGATGCAGCGCACGCGCGCGGGCGCACCCTGACGCATCCACCCGAACACCGGCTCGTCGTCGGAGTAGACGCCGAACTTGAGTCGGCCGCCGGCGTCGGGCAGCGGGTGCTCGACGGTCCACGGGTACTTGCACGTGGCGTCGAGGCTGGCGCGGGTGAGGTTGAGGCCGAAAGCCCGGCCGTCGCTGTCGAGCACCTTCGGCTCCAGGCGCGAGAGGATGCGCAGTGTCTGCGCGTTCCCCTCGAATCCGCCGATGTCCGCGGCCCATTCGTTCAGGGCCCGCTCACCGTTGTGACCGAAGGGAGGATGACCGAGGTCGTGACTGAGGCAGGCGGTGTCGACGACGTCGGGCGACAGCCGCAGCGCAGTGGCCAGCTCCCGGCCCACCTGGGCGACCTCGAGGGAGTGGGTCAGCCGGTTGCGGGCGAAGTCGGCGGGACTGGCGGGACTGAGCACCTGCGTCTTGGCCGCCAGGCGCCGCAGCGCCGCGGAGTGCAGCACCCGGGCGCGGTCGCGCGCGAAGTCGTCGCGCTGGGATCGGTGCCGCTCGGGATGCAGCCGCGCGGCGTCGACGTCGTCGTACCCGTCCGGACGCGCGGATGCCGCGCCGACGTCGGCCTCAGCCGCCACTGGAGTCGAGTTCCGCCTCGGCGATCCACGAGGATGCTTCGACGCCGAGGTCGCGCGAGTCGAGCCAGCCGTCGGGCAGCGCGGGACGCTTCGGGGTTCCGGCACGGCCGCGCTGACCCTCCGCCGCGGCGCCCGGATACGGCGCGTCGAGGTCGAGGGTGCCGAGCAGATCGTCGATCTCGACGAGGGTCGACGCGGTCGCGAGGCGGGCCCGGGTGTCCCCGCCGACCGGGTAGCCCTTGAAGTACCAGGCGACGTGCTTGCGGATGTCGCGGCAGCCGCGTTCCTCGCTGTCGAAGAACTCCACGAGCAGTTCGGCGTGACGACGGAACGCGCGCGCGACGAACCCGAGGGTCGCGTCGACCTTTGCAGCCCCTCGACCGGGACCGAGGGCATCGGCGAGTTCGCCGAACAGCCAGGGGCGCCCGAGGCATCCGCGTCCGACGACGACCCCGTCGCAGCCGGTCTGGGCCATCATGCGCACGGCGTCGTCGGCCGACCAGATGTCGCCGTTGCCGAGCACCGGGACACTTGTCACGGCGTCTTTGAGGGCCGAGATCGCGTCCCAGTCGGCGGTGCCCGAGTAGAACTGGGCCGCGGTGCGCGCGTGCAGCGAGATCGCCGCGACCCCGGCGTCTTCGGCGATGCGACCCGCGTCGAGGTACGTCAGATGGTCGGCGTCGATTCCGAGGCGCATCTTCACCGTCACCGGAGTGCCGCCCGCCGCCCGCACCGCACCGCGGACGATGTCCCCGAACAGCCCCAGCTTCCACGGCAGCGCCGATCCGCCGCCCTTACGGGTGACCTTGGGGACGGGGCATCCGAAGTTCAGGTCGATGTGGTCGGCCCGGTCCTCGTCCACCAGCATCCGCACCGCGGTCGCCACGGTCTTCGGATCGACGCCGTACAGCTGGATCGACCGGGGCGACTCGGACTCGTGGTGGGTGATGAGGCGCATCGTCGTCGCATTGCGTTCGACCAGGGCGCGCGAGGTGATCATCTCGCTGACGTAGAGCCCGGCGCCGTACTCGCGGCACAGCCGACGGAACGCGGTGTTCGTGATTCCCGCCATCGGCGCGAGCACGACGGGTGCTTCGAGCTCGAGGGGTCCGATCCGCAGCGCGGTCGATTCGACTGCGCTCGTTCGGGCCAGGACGGTGGTCACCGGACCATTGTCCCAGACGGCGGCGCCGGGCCGCGGGCGGCGGGCATAGCCTGGGGATATGGCCGATGACACCCCGACGCTGCGCGACATCCCGTTCACGACCGCCGACGGCGGTACCGCGACCCTCGGCGACTACGACGATAAGGTCGTGCTCGTCGTCAACGTCGCTTCCAAGTGCGGACTGGCGCCGCAGTACGAGCAACTCGAACAGCTCCAGCGCACGTACGGCGATCGCGGTTTCACTGTCCTCGGATTCCCCTGCAACCAGTTCATGGGCCAGGAGCCGGGTTCAATGGAGGAGATCCTCGACTACTGCGCCACGAACTGGGGCGTGACATTCCCCGTCTTCGACAAGATCAAGGTCAACGGCGGCAAAGCCGCGCCGCTGTACAAGGCGCTCAAGAAGACCCGCAACACCGAAGGGGCCACGGGGCCGATCCGGTGGAACTTCGAGAAGTTCGTCGTCACGCCCTCGGGCGCCGTGCACCGCTTCCGCCCGCAGACCACGCCGGATGACCCCGCGGTCGTCGAGGTCATCGAGCAGAACCTGCCCGCCTGATCACCCCGGCCGCCGTGCGGTGGTCGTGACATAGCAGTTCTGCCACGACCAGAATCTCGGGTTGTGCAGCAGCGTCATCGCCTCATCCCACACCGTGTCGGTGACGAGCCCGGATTCGCGGATGGGGCCCTCCAGCTCACGCAACGTCAGTTCCCAGTACCTCGCCACCACGGAGTTGCCCGGATACAGGATCGTCTCGCCGTTCGCGCGGACATCCTCGAAGCCGTGCGACACCAGCGCGGGCGCGACGCGCCGGCCGACGAAGTAGTCGATGCCCTGGTCGGCCGCCCACGCCAGGTACCCCTCCCAGAACGCCCGCAGCGTGGGGCTGTCGGTGGCCAGCACCGGGTGGAAGTCGGGCTCTTCGATCGCGATCCGGCCACCGGGCGCGACAGCGTCGGCCAGTCGATCCAGCACCTCGAATCGCTGCGGCAGATGGTGCAGGAGCGCTCGGGCGACGACGAGGTCGCGGTCGTCGCCGAGCGGGTCGCTGACCACATCGATGCGGCGCACCTCGAGCCCCGGCTCGTGGAGAGGTTCGAGGAATCGGGTGTCGATGTCGCTGACCACGACGCTCCCGTGCGGTGCGACCCGGCCGGCGAGCCAGACCGAGACGCTGCCGTTGCCGGCTCCCACCTCGAGGCACCGCCAACCGTCGGCGATGCCGAGCTCGCCGAGTCGGAAGAACAGCTGAGGGTCCAGCATCCGCGACATGATCGACAGCCGCTCACCCTCCTCGCCGAGGGTATGCGGCAGCACGTAATCGGTCATGGGACCTCTTTCAGGTGGGCGGGTTGGCGTCGGGGAAGAACCGGAAGCGCAGCCGCACGCTGTCGTCGTAGGGTACGACGAGCGTCGAGGCGTTCGCCGACCACCGGTCGGGAACCAGGAACAGCCGGCCGCCGCCGCTGACCAGCAGCCGCAGTCCGAAGTAACGGAACTTGTAGACCTGGCCCTCCTCGTGCGGCTGCAGCTCCTGGAACCGGATGGCGTCGTCGCCGGGGAAGAGCCGCTCCGACGTGTCGAGCACGACCGCGGGGAGGTTGGTCAGGTCCGACGCGGTGGTGCGGGCGTCGCCGCGTCCCCACCACTCGGCCACTGTCGCCGTGGTCCAGAACGTCGCGGCGACCATGATCACCACGAGCAGCAGGACGACGCTTCGGCCCTGGGTCCCGCCGCTGAAGACCCGGGCGGTGGATGCCGCGTACCCGGCGAGTCCGGACCCGACGGCGAGGAGGAAGGGGGTGAGGAAGGGGTACAGCGGCCAGTCCCCGATCACCGGAAGCAGAAAGGCGGCCACGATGCCGGCGAGGATCAGCACCGTGCCGGCGATCGCAAGGGTGCCGATCACGCGGCGGCGTCGCCGCGCGCTGCCGCGCGACAGCCACCGTCGCAGCAGCCGGTGCGCGACGATCAGCACCGCCGCGATCAGCAGCAGGATCGTCACCGGGATGAACAGCGCGCCGGGGCTGCGCATAACGAAGTCCTGCGAGCTGAGCCCGAGAACATCCACATCCACGCCGAAGTAGCTGAAGTACGACCGCGACGAAACGTACCCGAAGTAGAACAGCAGTCCGGTGAAGAACGTGAGCGGAGCCACGAATGACGTCAGGAAGCCGAGCCACTTCTCGAAGCCCAGCCCGCCTGACGCCGGCACCTCAGCGCTCGACTCCGCGGCGGGCTCCACCGGTGGCGGGGCCTCGCGCCCGCGTGTGCGCCGCGCCACCGATCAGCTGCCGTCCGTCGGACGTTCGCACGGGTTGCCGGCTTCGATCCAGGTCGGGCTGCACATCCACAGCTGTTCCTGTGCGTCGGCGACGCGGCCCCGCACCTCGTCGCACACGGCAGCAGTGGGACACGTGATAGACCCGGTCATCGCGAGCGGCGTGACCTCTTCGAAGTCGTTGGATGCCTGCATCCGGATGCTGCATTCGAGCTGTTCGTTCGACGGCAGGTCCTGCCCGAGACACTGCGGCAGGTCGCCGCAGTCGCCGGATGCGATGTGCAGCCCCGCCCCGCTGATCTTCTCGATCGTGAAAAACACCCCGTCGGCAACCGTGGGACTCCAGAACAGCGTGGCGCCCTTGCACCAGCTGCCGTCGTCGTTGAGCGAGATGAACAGGTTGCCCGGGGACGGTCCGTCCGCCGACACCGCCACGCCGTCGATCTTCGTCGCCTGCGCCGGATCGGCCGGTCCGTCCGGAACGGCGTCGTCGCCGTTGTCCTGCTGCTGCTGCGGCTGCGGTTGCTGCTGTGGCGCGCTCGCCGGGGGGGCGCACGCCGTCAGGACGCCGAAGGCTCCGAGACTCAGCACCACCGCGGCACAGGCGGCCGCTGCCCGTCGCAGCATCGTCATGCAACACCTCCCGACCGCGGTGCGCACCGCCCGTCATTGAGGAGGGCGTGGATGCTCGCAGGATACGCCCGGCGCGCAACCACCGGTAGGCGCCGTCACAGTCCCGGCGTGTCGGGCCGGTCGACGGCACCGCCGAACCGGCGATCACGATCGAGGTACAGCTCGATCGCTCGCCACAGGTCCACGCGGCTGAAATCGGGCCAGAGCGTGTCGAGGAACACGAACTCGGCGTACGCCGCCTGCCACAGCAGGAAGTTCGAGGTGCGCTGTTCGCCGCTGGAGCGCACGAACAGATCGACGTCCGGCATGTCGGGCAGGTAGAGGTGCCGGCCGATCAGCTTCTCGGTGACCGCCGACGATCGGAGCCGGCCGGCGGACACGTCATCGGCGATGGCGCGCACCGCATCGACGAGTTCGATGCGTCCGCCGTAGTTCACACACATCGTCAGCGTCAGCACGTCGTTGCGTGCGGTGAGCCGCTCGGCGTACTGCAGCTCGTTGACCACAGAGCCCCACAGCCGCGGCTTGCGCCCGGCCCACCGCACCCGCACGCCCCACTCGTTGAGCTGATCGCGGCGACGGTGCAGCACATCGCGGTTGAAGCCCATGAGGAAGCGCACCTCCTCGGGCGAGCGCGACCAGTTCTCCGTCGAGAACGCGTATACCGACAGGTGCTTGACCCCTACCTGGATCGCTCCGGCGACGACGTCCAGCAGTGCCGCCTCGCCGGCTCGATGCCCCTCGATGCGCGGAAGTCCGCGGCGATTCGCCCAGCGTCCGTTGCCGTCCATCACGATCGCGACGTGCGACGGAACCGACCCCTTCGGCAACGCCGGCGGGTACACCCCGGTCCAGTCGATCGGGCGGTACGGGACGGCGTCGCGGTGCGTGTACGGCTTCGGGGTCATCGCGGCGGATCCGCGGCGATGTGCGCGAGGGATCGGATGCCGCGTTCCAGATGCCACTGCGCGTACGCGGCGACCAGGCCTGACGCCGCCGCCGTCGACGACCCGGTCGCGGCATCCACCACATCCCACTCCCCCGCCACCAGCGCACGCAGCAGCGTGCCGGTGCCGATATCGACGCGCGCCGAACCGGCGGGTGCGCAGTCGCGGCACACGATGCCGCCCAGTTGAGCGACGAACCAGTCGTGCGGACCCGGTGCACCGCACCGGGTGCAGTCCTCGAGCCCGGGCGCCCATCCCGACAGCGCCATCGCCCGCAGCAGGTACGAGTCGAGGATGCTGCGCGAGGCGTGCTCGCCGCGCGACAGCGCCCGCAGCCCGCCGACGAGCAGCAGGTATTGCTGCGGGGTAGCCTCGGCCTCGTTCAGCCGGTCGGCGGTCTCGACCATCGCGTGCGCGGACGTGTAGCGGTCGTAGTGAACGGCGATGTCGGCGCCGTAGGACCCCAGCGACTCGGCCTGCTGGACGATGTCGAGGTTGCGCCCGGCGTACAGCAGCACGTCAGCGACCATGAACGGCTCCAGACGGGATCCGAAGCGCGACGACGTGCGACGCACCCCCTTGGCCACGGCGCGAACCTTGCCGTGGGTGCGACTGAGCATCGTGACGATGCGGTCGGCCTCGCCCAGCTTGTGGGTGCGCAGAACCACGACCTCGTCACGGTAGGTGGGCACCCGTCCATTATCGTGGCCGGCCGCACGGACGGGCATGAGCGGCGCGGGCGCGCGCTGCGGCGGTCGGCGTCGCCGCCCCCGACAATGGATGCGTGGACGAGCAGCTCTTCGTCATCCCGCTGTGGGCCGACTTGACCGCCGTGGGCCTCGGTGGCATCCAGGGCGCGCTGTTCGCCTCGGGGTTCCAGGGCCAGCGCCGACTGGACCTGCTCGGCGTCGCGATCACCGGGATCATGATGGGCATGGGCGGCGGGCTCATCCGGGATCTGCTGCTCGGGCTGACCCCGGCCACGCTGCAGAGCAACTGGTATCTGCTGACGGCCACCGGGGCCGCGCTGCTCGGCATGCTGCTGGCCGGCGTGTTCCAGCGCCTGAACGCCGTGATCGTCGGGCTGGACGCGCTGGTGATCGGGCTGTTCGGCGCATTCGGCACCAGCAAGGCGCTCGTGCTCGGGCTGCCGCCCGTGCCGGCGGTGTTCGTCGGGGTGTGCTCCGCGGTCGGCGGCGGCATCCTGCGCGACGTGCTGCTGGGCCTGCCGGTCGCGATCATGCACGTCGGGTCGCTGTACGCAGTCGCGGCGGGCGCGGGATGCGTCGTCCTCGCGGTCGCGAACGGGCTCGGCGTGCCCGTGGTCGCGGCCGCGATCGCCGGTGTCGCGGTCACGACCGTCATCCGCCTGCTCGCCGTGATGCTCGACGTGTCGCTGCCCGAGCAGCGGGCACTTCACCGCCGCAAGGTGGCCGTCGAGACGTCCGCGCTGCCGATCGTGCAGCCGCCCGCCGGCGCATAGCGCGATTGCGTCGGAACTACGCGCGCACGCAGCCGCTCGTGGCGATCACGTGTCTCGAAGATGCAGGTTCTGCGCGATCAGAACCTGCGTTCGTGAGACACGGGCCGGGCCCGCCACGCGGGAACGGGGTCGCGTGTCTCACAGAGGCAGGATCCGGGGGTTCGGAATCTGCGTCCTTGAGACACGCGGCGGTGCCTCAGACGGCGCGCGGGTCAGACCGCCGCGAGTTCGCCGGTGCGCTCCCGCGTGCGGATCGCGCGGTTCACGCCCGACACGATCGCCTTGAGCGATGCGGTGGCGATGTCGCCGTCGATTCCCACGCCCCACAGCCGCTCGCCGTCGACTTGCAGCTCGATGTACGCGGCGGCTTGAGCGTCGCCGCCCGAGCTGAGCGTGTGCTCGACGTAGTCGTAGAGCGCGATCTCGAAACCGCGATCGCGGATCACCTCGAGGAACGCCGCGATGGGCCCGTTGCCGCGGCCCGACGCCTCGAGACGGTCGTCTCCCTCACGCAGCGTGACATTCAGCGCGGTGTCGCCGGCGAGGTTGCTCTGGGTTCGCGTCGCGAGCAGCTCGAAACGTCCCCACCGCTCGTCGGCCACGGTCGACGGCAGGTATTCGTCGGTGAAGATCGCCCAGATCTGTTCGCTGGTGACCTCGCCGCCCTCGGCATCCGTCTTGGCCTGCACGACACCGGAGAACTCGATCTGCAACCGTCGCGGCAGGTCGAGCGCGTGATCGCTCTTGAGCAGGAACGCCACGCCGCCCTTGCCGGACTGCGAGTTGACGCGGATGACCGCTTCGTACGACCGGCCGAGGTCCTTCGGGTCGATCGGCAGGTACGGCACCGCCCACTCCAGCTCGCCGACCGAAACGCCCTCATCGGCGGCGCGGGCATCCATCGCCTCGAAGCCCTTCTTGATCGCATCCTGATGCGAACCGCTGAACGCCGTGAACACCAGATCGCCGGCCCACGGGCTGCGCTCGGGCACCGGCAGCTGATTGCAGTACTCGGCGGTGCGCTTGACCTGGTCGATGTCGCTGAAGTCGATCTGCGGATCGACGCCCTGGGTCAGCAGGTTGATCCCGAGCGCGACGAGGTCGACGTTGCCGGTGCGCTCGCCGTTGCCGAACAGGCATCCCTCGATCCGGTCGGCACCGGCCATGTACCCGAGTTCCGCGGCGGCGATGGCGGTGCCGCGGTCGTTGTGCGGATGCAGCGAGAGCAGCACGTTCTCGCGGTGGTTCAGGTGCCGGCTCATCCACTCGATCGAGTCGGCGTAGATGTTGGGCGTGGCCATCTCGACGGTGGCGGGCAGGTTGATGATCACCTTGCGGTCGGGTGTCGGCTCGAAGACG
>CAXTES010000026.1:0-23926 GCA_964243215.1 uncultured Microbacterium sp.
GCGCCTCGCGGCGCCGCGTCAAGTCTGCCAGACCACCCCGCGTGCACTCTCGGCGTCCCCGCGTGCACTCTCGGCAACCCCGCGTGCACTCTCGGCGACCCGGCGTGCACTCTCGGCGACGGGGGGCGCGGCGATAATGGGACGATGGCGGGCGAGACGGACGAGGTCGACCGCATCGTCGACGCGTGGGAGCGTGAGCGTCCCGACCTGGACTTCTCCCCCCTCGAGGTGCTGTCGCGCGTCGACCGCCTTTCCCGTCACCTCGATCGGGCGCGCCGCACCGCGTTCCGGCGCAGCGACCTCGACCCGTGGGAATGGGATGTGCTTTCGGCGCTGCGCCGCGCCGGCGAGCCGTTCCGCCTCAGCCCGAAGCAGCTGCTGCAACAGACGCTGGTCTCCAGCGGCACGATGACGAACCGGATCGACCGGCTCGTGGCCCGGCGTCTGGCCCGCCGGGAGTCCGACCCGGACGACGGGCGCAGCATCCTGGTGATCCTCACCCCGGAGGGTCGGACGCGAGTGGATGCCGCCATCACGCGACTCGTCGACGCCGAGGCCGCACTGCTGAGTCGGCTCTCACGAGCCGATCAGGATCGGCTGGCGGGGCTGCTGCGCAAGCTGAGCCTCGGGTTCGACGCCTGATGGCGCACCTGCTCGGCGGCGAGCACGTGCACATCGAGTTCCCCGCGAAGATCGTGCTCGACGACGTCACCGTCGGTGTCTCGGAGGGCGACCGCATCGGGATCGTCGGTCGCAACGGCGACGGCAAGTCGAGCCTGATGAACGTGCTCACCGGCCGGATCGCCCCGGATACCGGCCGCGTGACGCGCCGGGGCGGGCTGCGGGTCGGCATGCTCGCGCAGGTCGACGACCTGCCTGCCACCGGCTCGGTGCGCAGCACCGTCGTCGGCGACCGGCCCGAGCACGAGTGGCTCGGCGAGGCGCGCATCCGCGACGTCCTGATCGGGCTGCTCGGCGACCTCGACATCGAGACTCCGGTGGAAGCCCTCAGCGGCGGCCAGCGCCGCCGGGTGTCGCTGGCGCGTCTGCTCGTGGACGACTGGGACCTCATCGCGCTCGACGAGCCGACGAACCATCTCGACGTCGAAGGCATCGCCTGGCTCGCCGCCCACCTGCGGTCGCGGTGGCCGGCGGATTCCGGGGCACTGCTGCTCGTCACGCACGACCGCTGGTTCCTCGACGCGGTATGCACGCGGATGTGGGAGGTGCACGACGCGCAGGTCGAACCTTTCGAGGGCGGTTACGGCGCTTACGTCCTGCAGCGCGTCGAGCGGCAACGGCAGTCCGCCGCGGCCGAGGACAGGCGGCGCAACATCCTGCGCAAGGAGCTCGCGTGGCTTCGCCGTGGCGCACCGGCGCGTACGTCGAAGCCGAAGTTCCGGCTGGATGCCGCGACCCAGCTCACCGAGGACGAGCCACCGCCGCGCAACCGCGTCGAACTCGCCAAACTGGCCACCGCCCGACTCGGCAAGGACGTGGTGGACCTCCTCGATGCGGGAGTGAGCTTCGGCGATCAAACGGTGCTGCGCGACGTCGAGTGGCGCATCGCCCCCGGCGAGCGCACCGGCATCCTGGGCCCCAATGGGGCCGGCAAGTCGACACTGCTCGGGCTCGTCGCCGGCACCGTGACACCGACCGGCGGTCGTGTCAAGCGCGGTACGACCGTGCGCGTGGCGACCCTCAGTCAACGGCTGACCGAGCTCGACGACATCGCGGATCTGCGGGTGCGCGAGGTGCTGGACCGGCAGCGGGCGAGCTACCTGGCCGGTGGCAAGGAGCTGACGCCCGCGCAGCTGCTGGAACGGCTCGGCTTCGGATCGTCGGAGCTGTCGACCCCGGTGCGCGATCTTTCGGGCGGGCAGCAGCGGCGCCTGCAGCTGCTGCTCGTGCTCCTGTCGGAGCCGAACGTGCTGATACTGGACGAGCCGAGCAACGACCTCGACACCGACATGCTGGCCGCTCTCGAGGACCTGCTCGACTCGTGGCCCGGCACGCTGCTGGTCGTCTCGCACGACAGATACCTGCTCGAGCGGGCTACCGATCAGCAGTACGCGATCTTCGACGGCCGGCTCCGCCACCTTCCCGGCGGCGTCGACGAATACCTGCGGCTGCGCGCGGAGCAGCGGACCCTCACGACAGTGTCCACGGCGGTGACGGAACGGCCGGTCACCCCCGCATCGTCACTGACCGGATCGGATCGGCGCGCCGTCGAGAAGGAGATCTCCGCCATCGACCGGCGGCTCGAGAAGCTCGCCGCCGCGGTGGCCGAGATCGACGTGCAGCTCGCGGAGTCGCACGACGACTATCGCAGCCTGACCACGCTGCAGGCGGAGCGCAGCACGCTGACCGAGGAGATGACCGGCCTGGAAGACCGCTGGCTCGAACTCGGCGTTGCTCTTGGGTGATGCGAACGGCGGGGTGCGCGCGGCATCCGCTCGCACCCCGCCGTCGCGGCGATCAGCTCAGGCCGTTGTCGCTGAGCCACTTCTTCGCGATGTCGGCCGAGGACTTCTGGTCGACGGTGCTCTCGACGTTCAGGGCCACCAGGCCTTCCGGGGTCAGCTTGGCGCTCACGCCGTTGATGACGTCGGCGATCTCGGTCGCGACATCCGCCTGCACCAGCGGCACGACGTTCGACGCGAGGAAGAGGCCCTTGGGGTCCTTCAGCACGACGAGGTCGTCGGTCTGGATGCGCGGGTCGGCGGTGAAGACGTTCGCGATATTGACGGTTCCGGCGACCAGCTGGTCGACCGTCGTGTCACCGGTCGGGTTGAACGTCACGTCGACACCGTAGGTGTCCTTCAGCCCGGTGGGACCGTAGGGCCGCTCGGCGAGTTCGGGCGCGCCTCCGAGCGTGAGCGGCGTCGTCACGTTCTTCAGGTCCGCGATGCTGCTGAGCTTGTTCGCGTCCGCGAAGGCCTTCGTCACGGTGTAGGAGTCCTGATCGGTCGCGGTCGACTGATCGAGCACGGTCAGGTTGTCCGGCAGCGCGTCGCTCAGGGCGGTGTAGACCTCTTCGGACGTCCGGGCGGTGGTCTTGGGGTCGTAGAACTGCAGCAGGTCGCCGGTGTACTCCGGGAACAGCGTCACCGAGCCGTCCTCGAGGGAGGGCAGATACGCGTCGCGCTGACCGATGTTGAACTGTCGCTTGACCTTGAAGCCGGCATTCTCCAGGGACTGCGCGTAGATCTCGGCGATGGTCTCGTTGGAGTAGTACGCCTGCGAGCCGACGACGATCGTGTCGCCGGAGGCTCCCGCGCCACCGGAGGCGGCTCCGGAGTCGAGCGGATTGCTGGATGCGCAGCCGCTGAGAGCCAGCGCTGTCGCAGCCAGGGCGGCCGCGCCGATGGCGATCCGCGTGCGTGATGCTGTGAACATGATCTCTTCTCTCTGTGTGGGATTCCCCGCGCGCGGGGACGTCAGCCGCCCAGTCCGGGCACCGGACCGCCTCGGACGACGGGTGGGACGATCTGTTGCTTCTTCGCTCTCGCCCGGCGGGCCGACGGCGCGGCCCGGACGCCTCTGGGCACGGCCAGGCGCTGCAGGATCGCGAAGATGAGGTCGAGCAGGAGCGCGAGCGCGGCGACGAGGATCGCGCCGCCGAGGACCTGGTCGAGCTTGCGCAGCGGGATGCCCTGGATGATGTACTGACCGAGCCCGCCGAGGCCGACGTATGCGGCGATCGTCACCGTCGCGACCACCTGCAGGATGGCGGCGCGCAGGCCCGCGACCAGCAGGGGAAGTCCGAGCGGCAGCTCGACACGCCACAGGATCTGCCATTCGGTCATCCCCATCGCCCGCGCGGCGTCGATGGTGCGGCGGTCGATCGCCTCCAGGCCGGTGTAGGCGCCGGCGAGGATCGAGGGGATGGCCAGCAGCACGAAGGTCACCACCGCGGCCTCGGGGATGTGCAGCACCCCGAACAGGAGCACCAGCAGAAGCAGGAGGCCGAAGGACGGGATCGCGCGCGCTGCGCCCGAGATGGCGACCGCGAACTCGCGCCCGCGCCCGGTGTGACCGATCGCCAGTCCGATCGGCACCGCGATCACCGCTGCGACGGCGACCGACGCGAACGTGAAGATCAGATGCTGACTCAGCGCGACCGGGATGGCGTTCGGGCCCTGCAACCGGTCCGGCGAGAAGATCCACGCGAAGGCCGCGGCGAACAGGTTCATGCGGCGGCTTCCGCCACGACCGGCATGGCCACGCGATCCCGCGATCGCGCCGCTCGCGTCCAGGGCATCAGCATCCTGCCCGCCAGCACGAGCAGCAGGTCGACCAGGAGCGCGATCACGACCACCGCAACGACGCCGGCGAGGACCTCGGGGATGATGCGCCGTTGCAGTCCGTTGGTGAACAGGTATCCCAGGTTGCTGACGCCGATGAGGATGCCGACCGTCGCCAGCGCGATCGTGCTGACCGCGGTGACGCGCAGACCGGCGAGGATCACCGGACCCGCCAGTGGGAACTCGACCGCCCAGAAGCGCCGGCCCGGACCGAAGCCCACGGCCGTCGCGGCCGATCGCACGCCGGCATCCACCGAGTCGAGTCCGTCGGCGACCGACCGGACCATGATCGCCACCGCGTAGATCGTCAGCGCGACGACCAGATTCGTCTCGCTGACGATGCTGTAAAGACCCAGCACCGCCGGCAGCAGCGTCAGCAACGCGAGCGACGGGAGGGTGTACAGCAGTCCGGTCACCGACACGATGGTGCCCCGCAGCAGCCGGTAGCGGTGCGCCAGCCATCCCAGCGGCACCGAGATGACGAACCCGAGGACGATCGCGATGACGCTCTGGCGGATGTGCTCGAGCGTGAGCGAGCCGATCAGACCGAGGTTGTCCAAGACCCAGGTCACGCCGGCATCCCTTCGACCAGCGCCCCCTGGGTGCGTCCGTCGGCGTCGACGACGAGCGTGCCGGACGGCGTCTGCTTCAGACTCAGCGCGCGCTTGCCGTGGTCGGCGCCGATGAACGTCGCGACGAAGTCGTCGGCCGGCGCCGCCATGATCTGGCTGGGCGTGCCCATCTGCGCGATCTCGGCCCCGACCTTGAGGATGACGACCTGATCGCCGAGCAGGAACGCCTCGTCGATGTCGTGCGTGACGAACACGATGGTCTTGTCGACCTCGCGCTGCAGCCGGATCAGCTCCTGCTGCAGTTCGGCGCGCACGATCGGGTCGACCGCGCCGAACGGCTCGTCCATCAGCAGGATGTTCGGGTCGGCCGCAAGCCCACGCGCCACACCCACCCGCTGCTGCTGGCCGCCGGACAGCTGAGCCGGGTAGCGGTCGGCCATCCGGGTGTCGAGACCGACGGTCTCCATGAGCTCGAGCGCCCGGGTGCGGGCGGCTTTGCGGCCCGTGCCCTGCAGCACCGGCACGGTGGCGATGTTGTCCGCCACCGTGAAGTGGGGCATCAGGCCGGAGTTCTGCATGACGTAGCCGATGCTGCGTCGCAACTGCACGGCCGGACGGCGGGAGATGTCGTCGCCGTCGATCTCGATGACCCCGCCGGTCGGATCGACCATCCGGTTGATCATCCGCAGCAGTGTCGTCTTGCCGCAACCGCTGGACCCGACGAAGACGGTGGTGGTGTGCGAGGGAATGACGAGGTCGAATTCCCGGACGGCCACCGTGCCGTCGGGGAACTCTTTCGAGACGTTGCGGAACTCGATCACGGTGCGCGCAACGCCTCACCGCGACCGTGCATGATCGCGGCTCGGCTGCTCTGCTCGATCAGCAGTTCGATGAGCATCAGTCGGCGACCTCGACTTCCTTCCAGAACGCCACGTAGCCCGAGAAATCTTTGCCGACCCGGTCGATCGCCGTCGGATACGGCGTCGGATACGCCCAGGCCCGATCGTCGAGCACCTGATCGTCGACGGCGACGTCGTAGTACTGGCATTCGCCCTTCCACGGGCAGGTGTACGGGGTGTCGCTGTTACGCAGCACGCCCTCCGTCACGCTCTGCGGCGGGAAATACCAATTGCCCTCGATACGGATCAGGTCGTCCTGATCCGCCTCGGCGATCACGGTGTCACCCAGTCGAGCTCTCATAGCCGATCCTTCCTGGCACGTGGATAGAAGCGTAGCGGAGGCTTCCGACACCGGGCTCGGGATGCCGCGGACAACTCAGTACCAGAACGACAGCCGGGCCGGAACGTGCCACGAGAACACGCGGGCGGCCGCCGCGGCATCCGTCGATCGCACCCGGCCGGCCGCGGCGAGCGTGGTCAGCGACACCGCACCGAGGTAGGCCGCCGACAGATCCGTGATGCTCGCCCGGACGGTCACGGCCCCGTCCGGGGCCCCGCCGTCCCACGGCGTCACGGTCGCCCATCGGTCGTCATCGACCCGCAGCACGTGTCGGCCGCCGGCGATGCCGAGCGGATCGTCGACGTCGACGGCGACGACTCCGGGCGCGCCGTACCGCCGGGATTCCAGCGCGCGGGTCACGTCGAGGACGCGGATGTACTGGTGGTCCTGCACCGTCACCTTCGCGGCACGCTGATCGGAGATCATCCACAGCAGCGGCTCGTCGGTCGACAGCTCGCGCGCTCTCACTTCGCCGATGAGGTCCATCTCGAGGAAGAACCGCCACAGCGCCGCGTACGCGTCGGGATCCGCCGCCATCAGGTACACCACGTGCACGGTCGACAGGGTGAAGTCATCTTTGTTCTCGGCCACCGCGTACAGCGCGAGGCCGCGCACCTGGTCGTCCGCGGCGGTGTACTGCACGGCGCGGAGCTTGCCGGGCTCTTTGGCGTCCGGTCGGGTGCCGGCGAAACGGTCCCAGTGGCCGCTGGGCATCTCCACCTCGCCGGGGACGCCCGCTCGCGACTGCTCGTGCAGGGCGGGTGCGAGCTGGCGGAAGCGCTCCCGCGGGATGAAGTCCACCCGGCCGGACGGGCGCGGTCCGGTCCACGTCGCCCGCCGCGTATCGATCGTCCACGTCGTGGCCGCGGCGGCCGGGGCGAACCCGTAGCGGCCGTAGATGGTGGACTCGCTGACGGTCAGCATGGCTACGGGGATGCCGAGGTCGGCCGCGACGCGCAGCTCCCCCTCCATCATGGCCCGGGCGATCCCGCGGCGGCGGTGGGTCGGGGCGACCGTGACGGCGCTGATCGCACACGCGGGCACCACCTTCTCGCCGGGCACGGACAGTTCGCCGACCCACGATGCGAATGTGCCGACCGGCATGTCCGGCTCCGGCGCCCCCGGGTCGTACACGCCGATCATCCGTCGCGACGTGATCCGATCGAACGCGGCGTCGTACTCCTCGGCGGTCCGCTCGGCGTCGAGGAAGCCTCGGGCCACCGCATCCAACCACCGCTCGAAGCCGGCGCGATCTGCTCTGCGCACGAGCCGGAGCTCGAGCCCACGTTCGGCCAGCGTCATCTGGGCGGCGCCGTCTAGGGGCGCGTGGTACTGGGAAGCGACCACATCTGAGTCCATGGCGTCCTTCGAGTCAGTCCGGGAGTATGCGCGCACCGGGCACCGGTCCGTGCACGTGCAGCGCGGTCAGGCCCGCGGCGCTGAGCGTCACCTGCAGGTCCAGGGCTTCCTCGGCCCCCTCGGCGAGGAAGGCCAGGGTCGGCCCCGAGCCGGAGACGAGGCCCGCGAGCGCTCCGGAGCGCTCCCCCGTCTCGAGGATGTCCGCGAGGTCGGGCCGCAGCCGCAGCGTCGCGACCTGCAGGTCGTTGCGCAGCGCGGCCGCCAGCATCGCCGCATCCCCCGCCCGCAGCGCGTGGAGGACGTCCGGCTCGACGGCTGGATGCCGTGGCGCCGGGCCGATGTCGACGGAGTGCTCGGCGCGGTGCGCATCCAGTTCGGCGTAGACGCGCGGCGTCGACATGCCCGACTCGCTCGGCACGATCACCCACTCGAACCTGCCGCGCGCCAGAGCGGGGCTGAGTTCATCGCCGTGCCCGGTGCCCACGGCGGTACCGCCCAGAAGCGCGAACGGCACGTCGGCGCCGAGCCGAGCGGCGAGCCGGTGCAGGTCCGCCGTGGTCAGGCCCGCCTGCCACAGCGCATCGCAGGCGACCAGCGCCGCGGCGGCGTCCGCCGATCCGCCCCCCATCCCACCGGCGACCGGAACACCCTTGCGCACCACCAGGTGCACGCCGTCGCCGCGACCGAGTTCGTCCGACAGCATCCGGGCGGCACGCACCGCGAGGTTGCTCGCGTCGAGCGGGACGCCCGCCACATCCACGCTGCCGGACACCTCGACCGAGAACCCGGCGGACGGAAGCGCCCAGACGTCCTCGTACACCGACACGGCCTGATACGCGGACGCGACCTCGTGGTACCCGTCGGCCTGCACGTCGCCCACCTCGAAGAAGACGTTGATCTTCCCCGGTGCGCGCACGTGCACGGAGTCGGCGACGAGCGCTCCGCTCACAGCTCGGTGGACTCCGCCCAGATGTCGACGTCGATGCCGTCCGACAGCGCGTCGATGCGCTCGAGCTCCGCGGTGTCGAACTCGGGCCCGGACAGCGCCGCGAGATTCTCGTCGAGCTGGTCGGTGCGCGACGCTCCGATCAGCGCCGATGCGACGACCGGATCGCGCAGCACCCACTGGATCGCCATCTGCGCGAGCGTCTGGCCGCGCTGACGAGCGATCACATCGAGCGATCTCAGCGTGCTCAGTCCCCGCTCCGACAGCTTCTCGCTCGGCAGCGACGAACGCTGCTGCGCCCGGTCGGCCGTGCCGTCTTCGAGATACTTGCTGGTCAGCAGCCCCTGCGCGAGGGGCGTGAACGCGATCGCGCCCAAGCCCTCCTTGCGCAGCACACCGGTCAGCCCGTCTTCGACCCAGCGGTTCAGGATCGAGTACGCGGGCTGGTGGATCACCAGCGGCGTGCCCATGCTGCGAGCGACCGCCGCAGCCACGGCAGTGCGTTCGGCGCTGTACGACGAGATGCCGACGTACAGCGCCTTGCCCTGGCGCACCAGGGTGTCCAGCGCGCCGATCGTCTCCTCGATGGGCGTCACGGGATCCACCCGGTGGGAGTAGAAGATGTCGACGTAGTCCAGGCCCATCCGTCGCAGCGACTGGTCTGCGCTCGCGAGGATGTACTTGCGGCTGGCCAGATCGCCGTACGGTCCCGGCCACATGTCCCAGCCGGCCTTCGACGAGATGATGAGCTCATCGCGGTACGGTGCGAGGTCCTCGCGCATCATCCGCCCGAAGTTCGTCTCCGCCGATCCGTACGGCGGCCCGTAGTTGTTCGCGAGATCGAAGTGCGTGATCCCCCGGTCGAACGCGTGCCGCAGCACCTCGCGCTGCCGCTCGAACGGGATGTTGTCACCGAAGTTCCACCACAGCCCGAAGGAGATCGGCGGCAGGTACAGACCGGATGCGCCGACCTGGCGGTACCGGGTGGCGTGGTAGCGGTCCGCGGCAGCGGAGTAAGGCCGGTGGACGTCTTTCACGTCGGCGCGGAAGCGGTCAGCGTCGGTCATGCACCGAGGCTAGCGCGCAGCATCCGGGGCCGGGACGCGTCCGCTGGCGGAACCGCTTATCCTGAGCACCTGAGCTCGAACGGGAGGTTCCATGTCCGCTCTTGACGCTCTGCCGGCGCAGCCGGCCGGCTGGACGGCCCTGCTCGCACGCCCGGATGTCGTTCTGGATGGCGGCCTGTTGCGCCTGCTGGCGCCGGGTACGACGCCGACCCAAGCGCGGACCGAAGACCTCCTCGCGATCGCCGATGCTCTCGAGCAGGCGGGGATCGCGCTGATGCTCATCCGCTCCGAGGGTTCCGTGCCCGTCCTCGTGGTCGACGAGGAGCACCGGGCGGCTGCCGTGAGCGCCCTGGCCTTGATGGCGGAGTCGGAACCGCTGTACGCGAAGGCGAAGGGCTTCCCGGTGCTTCCGTTCGCCGACTCGGCGGCCGCATCCACCGCCGGCAGCATCCGGCTGTTCCGACCGCGGCTGGTGCGTCCGGGCGGGCTCGGCTACGGCCTCGAACAGGCCGTGCGACTGGAGTTCTGGCGCACTGCGGACGGACTCGTGCATGCCCCGCACCGCAACGCCCTGACCCGGCGCGTGATGGCGGTCGACGATCTGACCACGACGACCGTCGAACGATACGGCCGCGGTTGGCGCACGCTGTCGGGCATGTTCGACCCGCACCCCGACGAGTTCACCGCCGACGTGGACATCGTGTTCTCGTGGGTGGACGGCTCGTCCAGCGACTTCCAGCGCCAGCGCGCCGCGCAGCTGGCCGAGTACGTCGTCGGTGAGGGCGACGACGGCCCCGCCCGCTACCGGCACGTCGACGAACTCCGCTACGCGTTGCGCAGCGTCCACATGTACGCGCCGTGGGTGCGTCGCATCTTCATTGCGACCGACTCGCCGACGCCGGAGTGGCTCATCGAGCATCCGAAGGTCACGGTGGTGCGCAGCGCGGAGTTCTTCGCCGACCCGTCGACGCTGCCGACCCACAACTCGCACGCCGTGGAAGCGCAGCTGCACCGCATCGACGGCCTGTCCGAACACTTCCTGTACTCGAACGACGACATGTTCTTCGGTCGCCCCATCACCCCCGAGCTGTTCTTCTCCCCCTCCGGGGTGTCGAAGTTCGTCGAATCGCGCACCCGGATCGGCCCGGGGCCGACCCGCCTGTCGCGCAGCGGTCACGACAACGCCCTGCGCGTGAACCGCGACCTGCTGCACGGGCGGTTCGGCCGGGTGATCACCCGCGATCTCGAGCACTGCGCCGCGCCGCTGCGGCGAAGCGTGCTCGCCGAGTTGGAGGATGCCTTCCCCGACGACTTCGCCCGCACCGCGGCATCCCGATTCCGCTCGGCCAGCGACATCTCGGTCACCAACAGCCTCTACCACTACTACGCGATGCTCACCGGCCGGGCGGTGGTCACCGCCGCACCGCGCGTGCAGTACCTCGAAACGACGCTCGCGGGGTCGCTTCGTCGCATGGCCCGGTTGACGACGCGCCGAGACCTGGACATGTTCTGCCTCAACGACGGCGCCGCAGCCCAGGTGCCCGAACAGGTGCGGGTGCACGCGATCCACGACGCGCTCGAGCGCATGTTCCCCGTCGCCGCGCCCTGGGAGATGCAGGTCAGGCGAGAACCGGCAGCGGCTCCGTCGGTGGCGCGATCCGCCGGGACCCCGCATCCGGCCGCGGGTCGACGCCGGCGACGGCGAGCCGACGACGGGCCTCTGCCGCGTCGATGAACTCGAGCGGCCGGGGAGCGTCGACCGGCACGACCGAGTGCACGATCGTGTCGTCGTAGACATGGATCAGGTTGAACGCCTGCGCACCGTCCTGCGGACGCGTACCGCCGACCGGCACGGTCAGATCCTGCGTGTAGCAGGTCGCCGATGCGACCGACACCGGGACGCCGGCGAACGTCGCGAACGTCGAGTAGTGCAGGTGCCCCGCGATGATCGCGCGCACATCGGACCCGCGCAGCACCGCGGCCAGGCGAGACTGATCGCGCAGCTCCACGCTCGCCGCGAGCGGCAGCACGCTGGGCACCGGCGGGTGATGCATCGCGAGGATGCTGCCCAGCGGCGCGGGGGTCGCGAGCTCGTCGCGCAGCCACCCGAGCTGCCGGTCGCTCAGCTCCCCGTGATGGCGTCCCGGCACGCTCGTGTCCAGCGTGATGACGCGCAGCCCGTCCAGCTCATCGACCCGGTCGACCGCGCGGAGCGGATCGCCGGCGGTCTCGCCGAGCAGCTGCGAGCGGAAACCGGCACGGTCGTCGTGGTTTCCCATCACCCACAGCACGGGCGCGCCGAGACGCTGCGCGAACGGCTCCACGAGCTCGCGGATCGCGACGTAGGCGTCGCGTTCGCCGAGGTCGGCGAGGTCGCCGGTGAACACGAGTGCGTCGGGACGGATGCCGGATGCTTCGATCGCACCGAGGGCGCTGCGCAGCCGCGCTGCCGAGTCGACGCTGTCGAACAGCCGCGATCCGCGGGCACGCAGATGCGTGTCACTGAGGTGCAGCAGTATCCGGTCGGGCGCGGGATATTCCGCGGTGCGCATAGCAGAAGACTCCCCGTCCGCCGTGCGGTGACCGGCGGAATCCGGTTGACGGAACTGCATCCGATGGTACCGGCGGGTTTTCACCAGCCCCGGATAACACGGGGTTAACGCCCAGCGAATACTGCAGGTCCGTTCAGGTCGCGGCGCGGGCGATGCGGACGTAATCGTCGATCGACAGTTGCTCACCGCGGGCGGTGGGCGCGATCCCCGCGCGTTCGAGGATCTGCGACGCGTCGCCGGCGGACCCGCCCAGCACCCCCGCGAGCGCCTGGCGCAACATCTTGCGGCGCTGTCCGAACGCGGCATCCACGATCCGGAATGTGCGCCGGCGCTCGTCGTCGTCGCCGCGCGGCAGCGGGTCGCGCGCGAACGCCACCAGAACCGAGTCGACGTTCGGCACCGGCCAGAACACCTGACGAGACACGGCCCCGGCCAGCCGCCACGGACCGTACCAGGCCGCCTTGGCGCTCGGCGCGCCGTAGATCTTCGATCCCGGCGAGGCGGCGAGGCGTTCGCCCACCTCCGCCTGCACCATCACGACACCACGCGCGATCGCCGGGAAGGTCTCCAGCAGGTGCAGCAGCACCGGCACCGACACGTTGTAGGGGAGGTTCGCCACCAGGACCGTCGGTTCGCCGGGCAGTTCCCGGATGCGCAGCGCGTCCGCGTCGACGACCGTCAGCACGCGATCGGGGACGCCGTGCGCCGCCGCGGTTCGCGGCAGCCGCTCGGCCATCCGGTGGTCGATCTCGACGGCGGTGACGGATGCGCCTGCCTCGCAGATCGCCAGCGTGAGGGACCCGAGCCCGGGGCCGACCTCCACGACGCGGTCGCCGGGCGCCACCTGCGCCACCTGCACGATGCGCCGGACGGTGTTGGCGTCGACGACGAAGTTCTGGCCGAGCCGCTTGGCCGGGGTGATGTCGAGTTCCGCCGCCAATGCACGGATCTCGGCCGCGCCGAGCAGGGCCACGGCCATGCGAATCACCCTAGCCCCCTGGTCGCGGCATCACCGCGTGGCTAATGTGACCGGCATGACCAGCACCGGAGCGGTATCCACGGGCACATTCACACTGCGCGGCCCCTTCGGCCGCCGGGCGATCGGACTCTCGGTCGCCGCCGCGGTCGGCGGCTTCCTGTTCGGGTTCGACTCGTCGGTCATCAACGGCGCGGTCGACTCGATCCAGGGCGACTTCGCCCTCAACAGCTTCGTCACGGGCTTCGTGGTGGCGATCGCCCTTCTCGGCTGCGCCGTCGGAGCGGTGCTGGCCGGGCACCTCGCCGACCGGTGGGGGCGGCTGCGCGTCATGTTCATCGGCGCCATCATGTTCTTCGCCAGCTCGATCGGGGCCGGCCTCGCCTTCAGCGTGTGGGACCTCGGCTTCTGGCGCGTCATCGGCGGACTCGGCATCGGCATCGCTTCGGTGGTGGCCCCGGCGTACATCGCCGAGATCGCGCCGCGCCAGATCCGCGGCGGACTCGCCTCGCTGCAGCAGCTCGCGATCACGCTGGGCATCTTCGTCGCCCTGCTCAGCGATGCCGTGCTCGCGTGGTCGGCGGGCGGCGCGAGCCAGCAGCTGTGGTTCGGGCTGGATGCATGGCGGTGGATGTTCCTCGTCGGCGCGGTGCCGGCGGCCGTCTACGGCATTCTCTCGTTCACGGTGCCCGAATCCCCGCGCTACCTGATCGCGAAGGGACGCGGCGACGAGGCCCGCACGATCTTCGCCCGGCTCGTGCCGGCGCCCGATCTGGACAAGACGATGAACGAGCTGACCTCGGCGATCGAGAACGACCGCAAGAACGCCGGGGTGTCGCTGCGCGGCCCCGCCCTCGGGCTTCAGCCGATCGTCTGGGTCGGCATCATCCTGTCGGTGTTCCAGCAGTTCGTGGGCATCAACGTGATCTTCTACTACTCGACGAGCCTGTGGAAGTCGGTCGGCTTCCCCGAGAGCGCCTCGCTGGCGATCAGTGTCGTGACGAGCATCACGAATGTGCTGGTGACGCTGATCGCGATCTTCCTGGTGGACCGGGTGGGTCGCAAACCCATCCTGCTGGTCGGCTCGGTCGTGATGACCGTGTCGCTCGGGGCGATGGCGCTGTGCTTCACCTTCGCCGTCGGAACCGCACCGGATGTCTCGCTCCCGGCGCCGTGGGGGCCCATCGCGCTGGTCGCGGCCAACCTCTTCGTCATCGGATTCGGCGCGTCGTGGGGGCCGCTGGTGTGGGTGCTCCTCGGCGAGATCTTTCCGAGCCGAATCCGCGGCAAGGCTCTCGGGGTCGCCGCCGGCGCCCAGTGGGTGGCGAACTTCCTGATCACGGTGTCGTTCCCGGCGATGTCCGCCTGGTCGCTGCCGCTGACCTACGGCATGTACACGCTGTTCGCCGCGCTGTCGTTCGTCTACGTACTGTGGCGCATCCCCGAGACCAAGGGCATGGAGCTGGAGCAGACCGAGACGCTGTTCTTCAAACCCGAGAAGCTCGTCGAAGCCGAGCGCGGTCCGGCCTCGCTGCCCTAGTCAGTCGCCGAACGGCCCGTACACGCGGAGTGTGTTGGCGGCCAGCTGCGCGCAGAACCCGTCGAGGTCGACCCCGAGCTCGGCCGCCGTGAACCGCACCGTCAGCGGCACGAGGTACGGCGCGTTCGGGCGACCCCGGTGCGGCATGGGCGTGAGGAAGGGGGCATCCGTCTCCACGAGGATGCGGTCGACCGGTGTCACCGCCAGGGCCTCTCGCAGGGCGCGGGCGTTGCCGAACGTGACGTTGCCCGCGAACGACAGGTAGTAGCCGCGGTCGGCGGCGATGCGGGCCATCTCGGCATCGCCGGAGAAGCAGTGGAACACCGTGCGATCGGGCGCACCCACGCGCTCGAGTGTCTCGAGCACCGCGTCGTGCGCGTCGCGGTCGTGGATCTGCATCGCCAGTCCGTGCTTCGCCGCGAGCGCGATGTGCGCCTCGAAAGCGCGGAACTGGGCCGGATGCCCCTCCTCGCCGGTGCGGTAGAAGTCGAGGCCCGTTTCGCCGATCGCCCGCACGCGCGGCTGTGTCGCCAACTCGTCGATGACCGCGATCGCCTCGTCGAGGCGGCCGGCCGCCTCGTACGCGGGCGCCTCGTTCGGATGGATCGCGACCGCGGCGAGCACACCGGGGTGGGATGCCGCGGCATCCGCCGACCACCGACTGGACTCGATGTCGCCACCGGCCTGCACGATGCCGGCGATGCCCACCGCCGCCGCCCGAGCGAGCTGCTCGGCCACCGTGAGGGGCTCGTCGCCGTCGGCGATCTCGAGGTGCGCGTGATTGTCGTACACCGCGACCGCGAGCGGCTCGGGCGCCGGCGGGTAGGTGACGTCGCGCGAGCCCTTCTCGCGGCGCCGGACGTACTGGCTCGGGTCGTCGGGGGCTGTTCCCATCAGGCCGGCTGCTCGACGCGGGGGAACAGCGGCGCGAGGCCGTTCACCGAGGTGCCGGGTTTCAGGATGCCCCAGCTTCCGGCCGCGCGCAGCGGCTGGTCCGCGAGCCTGCCGAGCGTCTCGGCCGCGCCGAGCGCGACCCACAGCTTCTCTGTCGCGACCGGCATCACCGGCGACAGCAGCACCGCGAGCGCGCGAAGCCCCTCCGCGGCGGTGTACAGCACCGTGCCGAGCCGCTCGCGCCGGGCAGCGTCCTTCGCGATGATCCACGGCTCGTTGTCGGTGATGTACCCGTTCAGCGCGTCGACGATGGTCCAGATCGCCGCGATCGCCTCGTCGATGCGGAACCGGTCCATCGCCGCGTCGGCCGCGGCCGCGGCATCCGCGACCGTCGACTGCACCGCGAGATCCGAGTCGTCGAAGGGACCGGCCGGTGGCACGATCCCCTCGAAGTACCGCTCGATCATCGCGACGGTGCGGGATGCCAGGTTGCCGAACCCGTTCGCGAGCTCGGCCTGATAGCGCGCCGCGAGGTCCTCCCACGAGAAGGAGCCGTCCTGCCCGAACGCGATCGCCGACAGGAAGTAGAAGCGGTACGCGTCGGATCCGAACACCTCGGTGATCTCGGTCGGCGCGATGCCGGTCAGCTTGGATTTCGACATCTTCTCGCCGCCGACGAGCAGCCAGCCGTGCGCGAACACCCCGCGGGGCACCTCGACGCCGGCGGCCATCAGCATCGCCGGCCAGATCACCGCGTGGAACCGGAGGATGTCTTTTCCCACGACGTGGTGGGCGGGCCACCGGCGGGCGAACTCCCCGGGATCGGAGCCGTAGCCGACCGCGGTGACGTAATTGAGCAGCGCATCCACCCAGACGTAGATGACGTGCGTCTCGTCCCACGGCACCTTGATGCCCCAGTCGAACGTCGACCGCGAGATCGACAGGTCCTTCAGACCCTGCCGCACGAACGAGATCACCTCGTTGCGCGCCGACTCGGGGCGGACGAAGTCGGGCACGCCGGTATACAGCTCGAGCAGCCGGTCGCCGAACTCGCTGAGCTTGAAGAAGTAGTTCTTCTCCTGCAGCAGCTCCAGCGGCTTCGAGTGGATGGCGCACACCTTCAGTCCCTCGAACGGTCCGGTGCCGTCGATGATCTCCGACTCGGTCTTGAACTCCTCGCATCCCACGCAGTACAGCGCCTCGAACTCGCCGGCGTAGATGTAGCCGCGGTCGAAGATCGCCTGCACGAACTGCCGCACCCGCTCCTCGTGCCGTTCCTGCGTGGTGCGGATGAAGTCGTCATTGGCAACGTCGAGGGTCTTCAGCAGCGGGTACCACGACTCATCGACGAGCGTGTCGACCCATTCCTGCGGTGTCGCGCCGTTGGCCGCGGCGGCCCGCAGCATCTTCTGGCCGTGCTCGTCGGTACCGGTCAGCATCCAGGTGTCGTCCCCGGCCTGACGGTGCCAGCGCGCGAGCGCGTCGACGGCGACGGTGGTGTACCCGTGGCCGATGTGGGGCACGTCGCTCGGGTAGTAGATCGGCGTCGTGATGTAGAAGGAGCGGCCGGACGTCACTGGTGAATTCTAGTTCGGCGGGATGCCGCGACTCGGCCGCGTGACGCTACCGGCGCACCGCGATCGCGGCCTGATACAGCTCGCGCGACGAGTGCCCGGTGTGCTGCGACACCTCCGCGGCGGCATCCTTCAGCCGTGCGCCGTCGCGCACGAGTTCGAGCACCTGGGTCACCGCGTCGGGCAGGTCGATACGTCGAGGCGGCGCGCCGGCTACGACGATGACCACCTCGCCGCGCACGCCGGCCTCCGCCCAGGCGGCCAGCTCGGCAAGCGGTGCTCGCACGGTCTCCTCGTGCAGCTTCGTGAGCTCGCGGCAGACCGCCGCGTCCCGGTCGGCGCCGAATGCGAAGGCCATGTCGGACAGCGTTGCGCCGACCCGGGTGGGAGCTTCGAAGAACACCATGGTGCGCGGCTCGTTCGCCAGCTCGCGCAAGGCCGCGCGCCGCTCGCCGGCCTTGCGGGGCGCGAAGCCCTCGAAGCTGAAGCGGTCGGTCGGCAGGCCGGACACCGCCAGTGCGGTCAGCACGGCACTCGGACCCGGCAGCGCCGTCACCGCGACACCGGCGTCGATCGCGGCCGACACCAGGGCGTAGCCGGGGTCGCTGACCGACGGCATCCCCGCGTCGCTGACCACCAGCACGTCCCGGTCGCGCGCGAGGGCGACGACGTCTCCGGCACGTTCGCGCTCGTTGTGTTCGTGAAGCGCGATCAGGCGCGGGCGGTTGAGGATGCCGAGCCCGCTGAGCAGGCGCTGCGTCGTGCGCGTGTCCTCCGCCGCGATCACGGTCGCGCCCTCCAGCGCCTCGACCAGCCTGCGGGAAGCGTCACCCAGGTTGCCGATCGGAGTCCCCGCCAGGATGATCACGGCCCCAGCTTAGGCTGGGGGTCGTGACGACCACCGCGGAGCCGCTGCTGCCGGCGACCCGCCCGTCGATCTACGATCGCTGGCGCGATCGCGCCGCTGCGGACCCGCGTCTGCGGCGCCGCTTCGAGGTGATGGCCCCGGTCGTGGTGACGCTGCTGGCCGGCATCCTGCGCTTCACGAACCTGGCCCACCCGCACGAGATCGTCTTCGACGAGACGTACTACGTCAAGGACGCCTGGAGCCAGTGGATCCTCGGGTACCCGGCGAATTGGCCGGAAGGTGCCAACGAGGACTTCACCGCCGGGAAGGTCGACGGGTTCCTGACCACCGGCAGCTTCGTCGTGCATCCGCCGCTGGGCAAATGGCTGATCGGCGCGGGCATGTGGATCTTCGGGCCCGAATCGTCGTTCGGATGGCGGTTCTCGGTCGCCCTGTTCGGTACCGCGGCGGTGCTGGTCGTGTACTTCATCGCCAAGGCGATGACCGACTCGGTCGTGTTCGCCACCGTGGCCGGACTGCTGATGGGTATCGACGGCATGGCAATCGTGCTGAGCCGCATCGCGCTGCTGGACGTGATGCTGACGTTCTTCGTGCTGCTCTCCTTCTGGTTCGCGGTGCTCGATCGACGCCGGCATCCGCAGCGCCTCGCGCGATATCTCGGCGACCGCCCGGACGATGCCGCGGCTCCCGTGTGGGGGCCGATGCTGTGGAACCGGCCGTGGGTGCTCGCCGCCGGGGCGGCGGCGGGTGCCGCCACCGCGGTGAAGTGGTCGGGCCTGTACTTCCTCGCCGGCATAGGGGTCTACCTCGTCGTCTCGGACGCGCTCGCGCGCCGGCGTCTGGGCATCCGCCGATGGCCGATCGACGCGCTGCGGCAGGGCGTCGGCACCTTCGTCCTGCTCGTTCCGATCGCGTTCGCGGTCTACCTCGCGTCGTGGACCGGGTGGCTGGTCACCGACGGGGGTTACGACCGTCACGCGGCCGACTCCCACCCGGCCACCGGAGTGTGGGGGTGGGTGCCGCTGCCGCTGCAGAGCCTGTGGATCTACCACCGGGCCATCTACGACTTCCACGTCGGGCTCACCAGCCCGCACAGCTACGCCAGCCCCGCCTGGCAGTGGCCGCTGCTCGTGCGCCCGACGTCGATGTACTGGCATCAGGATCAGTCCGGCGACGCCGGATGCGTGATGCCCGGCAGTTGCGTGCAGGCGGTGTCGAGCATTCCGAACCCGCTGATCTGGTGGGCCGGAGTCGCCGCGGCGCTGTACCTGATCTACCGCTTCGCGGTGCGGCGCGACTGGCGCGACGCGATGGTGCTGACCGGGCTCGCGGCGACCTACCTGCCGTGGCTGCTGTATCCGCAGCGGACGATCTTCCAGTTCTACACGATCGCGATGCTGCCGTTCCTGGTGCTGGCGCTCACCGCTGCGCTGCGCGACATCGCGGGGGAACCGGATGCCTCGTCGCACCGGAGGATCAGCGGACAGCGCGTGGTGTGGATCTTCCTGGCGGTCGCGACGCTGCTGTCGGCGTTCTGGTACCCGGTGTGGACGGCCGCGACCGTGCCGTACGACTTCTGGCGGCTCCACAACTGGATGCCGACCTGGATCTGATCCGCGTCAGCCGATCGCGAACCGTCGGGCCGCGGGATCGACGTCATCGACGACTCCCTGCAGCCGCTCCAGCATGTCGAGCACGACCCGGCTCTCCTCCGGGGTCATCTCCACGACGGCATCCATCATCTGCTCGTGCATGTCGCCGAGCAGCCGGCGCATGTCCTCTTCGGAGCGCTCGGTCGGAACCACGTAGATGCTGCGCCGGTCGGTCTCGTGCCTCTCGCGGCGCACGTGCCCGGATCGCTCGAGCCGGTCGATCATCGCGGTCATGGATGCGGTCGACACCCCGAGATGACGCGCCAGCTCCCCTGGCGACGCCGAGCGACCGGACTGCCTGGCCTGCAGCAGATACCGCAGCAGCACCATGTCGTTCTCGCCCATCGACATCGCCTCGCGCGTGCGGCGCCGCATCGCCATCTCGGCGTTGCGGTACTCGCGCATCGCCTGCAGCACCGCGACGGCACGACGACGCTGACCGCCCGGAGACGTGTCGTACCAGAACCCGCTGTCGGGGCTGGGCTGGGGAGGCATGGCCGTGAAGTCGCGCGAGCGCGCCGGCGTCAGCTGGCGGCGCGGACGTCGGGGACGGGCTCGGGGGTCGCGGTCTGGTTCATCATCCGCATGTGTTTGCGCTCGAGGTAGGCCGCCGCCTCCCCCTCGGGCATCACGCTGAGGGTTCCCGTCGAATCCTCGCTCTCACCCATCGCCTGGATCCACATCCGGTTCAGCGTCGGCATCCGGCTCCCCGTCGCGATGAAATGCAGCGGCACCGAGGGAGAAACCCACAGGTTGCGTCGCGAGCCGATCCCCGGCTCGTCGATCGGGATGCTGACCATGAACGAGTCGCCACGGCGCAATCGCACCGCCATGGCCATGCGAAGGTGCTCGAGCGTGCGGTCGTCGATCTGGATCCCTGCGCCGCTGCCATAGAAGAGAGTGCCCACGATGCGATCCCTTTCATCCCTAGTACAACAAGTATCTCGTCAAACTAGTGAAATGAAAAGCATCAGTTTCGAAGCTGCGCAGGGTCGGTCGTCGGCAACCGGCACGCGAAGGCCACACAGTCGTATCCGGTCGACAGATCGCCGCGTTGCACCTTCGACTCGAACAGCGAGAATCCCGCGTCGGCCAGCGCGCGGGCGTCGGCGTCCGACACGATCGCGGTGACGTCGGCGTCGACCCGACGTGCGGCGTCGGTCATCTCGTCCGATGGATCGTCGGTGACCACGACGAGTTGGCGTGGCGGGATGGCCAGGAGGGCGGCGACCTCGAGCAGGGCGCCGTGCGCGATCGGCTCGGCGAGTGCGGCCGTGGCATACGCTCGCACGATCGCCGCTGCCGCGTCGCGGTAGCGCTCTCCCGCCCCGATCAGCCAGAGCCGGGCCGCCGCGGCGGCGATCGACGCCACAGCGGACGGGTGGTCACCGTCCGACGCCGCATCCGGGGCGCCCGTGCCGTGCGCGGCGAGCACCGGGTCGCCGCCGCCCGGAACCCGCGGCACCGGCCCGCCCGCCAGGCAGGCGTCGACGAGTCGTCGTGCGGTCTGCGCGTATGCCGCGGTGCCGGTCGCGAACGTCAGCGCCACCAGGCCCCCGGCGAACAGTCCGTAGTCTTCCAGGGTTGCCGCAGCCGCCGACGGGACCTCGTGCAGCGACGCGCGGCGCAGCCGTCCGTCGTCGGTGGTGTTGACCTCGAGCAGCGCGTCGGTGGCCCATCTCGCGGATTCGAGCAGGCGCGCGCTCGGCAGTTCCGCGGCGGCACGCGCGAGCGCCCCGATCGCCATGCCGTTCCAGCCGGTCACCACCTTCCCGTCGACGGCGGGCGGATCCAGCTCGGCCCGGGAGGCGGCATCCCGGGCGTAGTACCCGCCCTCGCTGCGCGCGCCGTCGATCCAGGACTCCGAGTCCTGGGCGGCACCGAAACCGCCCGAGGGCTGCTGCAGGGTGTCGACGAGGAAGGCGGCGATGTGCTCGGCGAGATCCGGGCGATGAGCCGAGAGGGCGACCTCGATGAGGCCGGCGTTGTCGGTGAGCATCCGCTCGTAGTGCGGGACGGTCCAGTCGCGCCGTGTGGCGTAGCGGAAGAAGCCCCCATCGACCCCGTCTCGCAGCGGCGAGCCGGCCATGGCCGCAAGCGCGCGATCGGCGACGGCGGAGGCCTCGGGCGCCGACTCCCGCACGAGCCGGGTCTGCAGGAACCGCAGGGCGGGAACGACGGGGAACTTCGGCGTCTGCATGCCCGCCTCGGCGTCGGCGAAGCCGCCGTATCGCGCGTCCTCCCGGGCGGCGATCCGGCCCGCCGCATCGAGGAGGTCGTCGACGGTGGGCAGATCGTCGCGGGGCGCGACCGATTGGGCGGCCGACAGGGCGTCGAGGATGGCCGCGGCGGTGTGCTCGACTTCCTCGCGGCGGTCCGTCCACGCCTCGCGGACGGCAGCGATGACGGTGCGGAACGACGGGAGACCGGCTCGAGCCTGCGGAGGGAAATAGGTGCCGGCGTAGAAGGCACGGCCGCGCGGCGTCACGAACACCGTCAGCGGCCATCCCAGGTTGCGCGTGAACGCGCCGGCGGCCGCGAGATAGGCTTCGTCGACCTCGGGGTGCTCCTCGCGATCCACCTTGATCGAGACGAAGCCGTCGTTGAGCTCCGCCGCGGTCTCGGGGTCTTCGAAAGACTCGCGGGCCATGACGTGACACCAGTGGCACGTGGAGTAGCCGATCGACACGAGCACCGGCACATCCCGGCGCTCGGCCTCGGCGAAGGCTTCCGCGCCCCACGGGAACCAGGCGACCGGGTTGCCGGCGTGAGCGCGCAGGTAGGGGCTCGTCGAGTCGGCGAGGCGGGATGCCACGGATTCAGGCTACTGCGCGGTGTCAGTTCACCTCGTCGGGATGCGCGCTGACCCGGCCGGACTCGTCCCCGGGATCCAACCCGTCGATCGCCGCCATCTCGGCATCCGAGAGCTGGAAGTCGAACACGTCGAAGTTCTCCTCCAGCCGCTCCCGGCGCACGGACTTGGGAAAGACGATGCGGCCGTGCTGCAGGTGCCAGCGCAGCGCGACCTGCGCCGGACTCCTGTGGTGAGCGGATGCCGCTGCGCGCACCGGCTCCAGCGACGAGAGGTCGTACTTGCCCTGTCCGAGCGGGCCCCATGCCTCGATGGCCACGCCGTGGGCACCGGCCCATTCGCTCACCTCGCGCTGCGAGAACCGCGGATGCAGCTCGATCTGGTCGACCGCCGGCACCACGCCCGTCGCGTCGACGATCCTGCGCAGATGCGGCACGAGGAAGTTCGAGACTCCGATGCTGCGCGCGAGCGTGGCATCGCGCAATTCGATGAGCTGCTCCCACGCGTGCAGGTAGTTGTCGCGCGCGGGGGTCGGCCAGTGCACGAGGTACAGATCCACCCACTCCACACCGAGTCGGTCGAGGCTCTCCTCGATCGACGCGCGGGGCTGGTCGCCGTCGTGGCGGTCGTTCCACAGCTTCGTGGTGATGAACAGCTCGGAGCGGGGGATGCCGCTGCGAGCGACCGCGGCGCCGACCTGCTGCTCGTTGCCGTAGATGGCGGCGGTGTCGATGTGGCGGTAGCCGATCTCGAGCGCTTCCGAGACGGCCCGCTCCGCGTCTCGCGTCGACACCTTGAATGTGCCGTAGCCGAGCTGCGGGATGTCGTGGCCGTCGTTGAGCTGCACCGTGGGAGTGGTCATCCGTCCAGACTAGGATCCTGCGGCGGCGCGTATCCGGGATACAGTCCTGCGTCGGGGTCAGCCGCCCGGTACAGCGATCGTTGTCGTCCGCGGCGCCCTCGCGGGTGGAGGCGCCCCGGACCTCTTCTTCGTACCGTTTCGACCCGCATCCCGCGCAGAGGGTCGTGCTCCCGATGGTTCTCCGCGTCCCACCCCATCGCGCTGTCGGTCTTCATACGCACGTCCGCGACCGCCAGCTCGAGTCGCTCCACGCCGGCGGTGGTGAGCCTCCACCAGCGGAAATTCCGGTCCGCACGGACAGCCGAGAAGCCCGCGTCTCGAAGCACGCGCAGGTGCTTCGATACGGCCGTGCGGCTGATTCGGAACTCGCTGCCGATCACGTCCGCGAGCTGACCCGAGGTGTGCTCGCCGCTGGCGAGGATGTCCACGATCCGGCGGCGGACCGGCTCCGCCATGGCCTCGAAAGGGTGCACCCGACCACGGTCGCATGCTCCGGATGCCGGCGCCCTGACATCCACAAGCTCGCGCTCGCAGCGAGCCTCAAAGTCTCCCGGTGCAGGAGAGGGCGCCTGTTCGGGCTGACGCCATTCGCTCAGCGCGATGAACTTCGAGCGCACACAGCCTCAGGCAACTTCGAGGGCACACAGCGATCTCCCTACTCCCACCGCCCGCCCGCGCCCGCACCCGCCCGCCCGCGCCCGCGTCC